>JAKAQS010000259.1 GCA_021819585.1 Acidobacteriota bacterium | reverse complement strand
GCAAACCGCAACACCATTGCGGGTGACTCCATAACTTCCTTCAAGGGGACATTTCTAATGAGCGCAAGGCGGGGACATTTCTAATGTGCTATGACATGGCGTCGCGCAGAACGTTGACGTAGCAGTGTTGTTGCGGCAAGCCTTTGGTCAGTGGTTCCCATTCGTTGCCGCCGGACCGGCTGCGAAAGACCTGCAGCTTGCCATCCAGGGGAAAGTGCTCCGAGTCGCTCTTGATGGGCACGACGTAGATGGTTTCAGGCTGGTGGGCGTGGACGTCGATCACAAAGCCGAAGTCGGTGGGAAGGTTCCCGCTGACCTCCGTCCAATGTTCCCCGGCGTCGTCGGAGCGCATCACATCCCAGTGCTTCTGCATGAACAGGGTGTTCGGTCTCCGGGGATGCATCGCGATGTGGTGGACGCAATGGCCGATCTCCGCGGCCGGGTCGGGAAGGTACTTGGAGTAGAGGCCCTTGTTGATCGGTTTCCAGGTCTTGCCGGCGTCGTCGGTTCGGAACGCCCCGGCGGCGGAGATGGCGACTACGATGCGCTCCGGATCGGTGGGATGGAGCAGGATGGTGTGGAGGCACAGGCCGCCGCCTCCGGGTTGCCAACAAGGTCCGGTCTCGCTGTCGCGGAGACCGGAGATCTCTGTCCAGTGAAGGCCGCCGTCGGTGGTTTGAAACAATCCCGCGTCCTCGGCTCCGGCGAATACGGACTCGGGATCGGTGAGCGAGGGCTCGAGGCGCCAGATGCGTTTGAACTGCCAGGGTTGAGTAGTGCCATCGTGGGATTGGTGGGCGCCAGGGCTTCCCGCATAGAGAAACTGGTTGTTGACCGGAGACCAGGTGCGGCCGCCGTCTTGCGAGCGCTGAATTTGTTGCCCAAACCAACCCGAGGTCTGGGAGGCATAGATGCGATTGGGGTCCGCGGGCGAGCCTTTCAGGTGATAGATCTCCCAGCCGGGGAAGTGAGGTTCGGAGATGGACCACGTACGGCGACGACCGTCGGAGGTCAGGATGAAGGCTCCCTTGCGGGTGCCAACGAGAAGGCGGACGCGGGACACGGGAGGCTCCTTGGGAGGCAGGAGTGATGTTGCGGATGAGTATAGACGCAGGGAGGGAGTTTCGGAAAAAATTTGTGTCCATGGGATTGTAGGGCCATGGAAAGGAGCATGACACCGATGGAATGCCGATTCTTGCGGATGACAAAGGCCGCCTCGATGCGAGGCGGCCTTTGGGTCAAGAGGGGGTTAGAGAAACAGTGGGGCAAGAACCAGGGTGATCGTCGCCAGAAGCTTGATCAGGACGTGGAGGCTGGGGCCGGCCGTGTCCTTGAAGGGGTCGCCGACGGTATCGCCCACGACAGCCGCCTTGTGGGCATCGGACTTCTTTCCGCCATGCTTGCCGGTTTCGATCCATTTCTTGGCGTTATCCCAGGCTCCGCCGCCGTTGTTCATCAGCATGGCCAGAAGCACGCCGGCGATGGTGCCGACCATTAATAGAGCAGCCACCGCGGTAGCTCCGCCCAGGTTGACGGGGACGCCGTTAATGGTGGGAACGGTGGAGAGACCGGTTTGGACCATCACCCCGGAGTTGGCTCGGTACGTCGAGCTGAAGTTGCGGAAGATGAGGCCGACGGCGACCGGGAGGCTTACGGCCAGGAAGCCCGGCAGGACCATCTCCTTCAGGGCGGCCCCGGTGACAATCGAGACGCAACGAGCGTAATCGGGCTTGGTGGTTCCTTCCATGATGCCGGGGTTCTCGCGGAACTGGTCGCGAACGTCCTTGACCACCATCTCTGCCGTCCGGCCTACGGCCTTGATGGCCTTGGCGGAGAAAAGGTAGACCAGCATGGCGCCCAGCATCGCACCAGCGAAAACCGGAACCTCGGCGAGGTTGATGTTGTTGAAGGACCAGCCGGCAGGCATGAATCCGGCCGGCCCAGCGGCGGCCACGCGGCTGGCGACCAGGGACTTGATCTCCTCCAGATAGGCTGAGAAGAGCAGGAAGGCAGCCAGCGAGGCTGAGCCGACTGCATAGCCTTTGGTGAGGGCCTTGGTGGTGTTGCCGGCCGAATCCAGCTTGTCGGTCTTGTCGCGGACGGCGTCCGGCTGGTTGGACATCTCGATGATGCCGCCGGCGTTATCGGTGATGGGACCAAAGGTGTCCATGGCCAGGATGTAGGCGGCACAGCTCAGCATACCCATAGTGGCGATGGCGGTTCCATAGATTCCCTTGGTGTAGTCCGAGATGCCGTCGAGATGGACACCGGCCAGTCCGCGCACGCCGCAGTAGTAACTGAGCAGGAGCGCGGAGCAGATGACGATCACCGGCATGGCGGGGGTCTCCATGCCCACGGCCAGGCCGCTGATGATGTTGGTGGCTGGGCCGGTAAGGGAGGCTTTGGCGATGGACTGCACCGGTTGATAGTGGCTTTCGGTGTAGTACTCGGTGATCCAGACAAACAGGAAAGCTGTTACCAGACCGATGAGGCCGCAGAAGAAGAGGTAAATCGGCTGAACGCCGGGGCCGTTGAGCATTTTGAAGACGATGAAGGCGAAACCGCCCAGGGCCAGCAGGGAGGTGATGTAGAAGCCGCGGTTCAGGGCGAGCATCGGGTCTTCGCTGTCGTTGGTCTTGACGATGGCGACTCCGACGACAGAAGCCATCAGATTGATGGCGTGGACCATCAGGGGAAATAAGATGCCCTTGATCCCAAAGACGGGATAGAGGGCGGCCCCCATGATCATGGCCCCGACGTTTTCCGCGGCGGTGGACTCGAAGATGTCGGCTCCGCGGCCGGCGCAGTCGCCCACGTTGTCGCCTACCAGATCGGCGATCACCGCCGGGTTGCGGGGATCGTCCTCTGGAATGCCGGCTTCGACCTTGCCCACCAGGTCAGCGCCCACGTCGGCCGCTTTGGTGTAGATACCGCCCCCAAGTTGGGCGAAGAGCGCCACCAGGGATGCTCCGAAACCGAAGCCTACCAGTTCATAGACCACATGGACAGGATTCTGGAGCCCGCCGAAGAAAAGAAAGAGAACGCCAATTCCGATCAGGGCCAGAGCGACCACCACCAGGCCGGTGACGGCGCCGCCCCGCAGAGCGGCTTGAAGAGCCTGATTCAGGGAGTTGCGGGCGGCCGAAGCGGTGCGAATATTCGCCCGAATCGACACATACATTCCGGTAAATCCGGCCAGGCCGGAGCAGGTGGCGCCCACCAGAAACGCGATGACCGTCTGGAGGGCGACGGCATGGGTGTTGGAAGAGAGGCTGTAGCCGACGAAGATGACCACGGCCAGTACGGCGGCCATCAGACCAATGGTGCGGTACTGGCGGGAGAGAAAGGCTTCGGCGCCTTCGCGAATGGCGTCCGAAATGACGCGCATCTCGGCGGTGCCGGTGTCCCCGGAGATGACGATCCGGGCCAGGATAAGGGCGGCGATCAGGGCCAGAACGCCCACACCAAGGGCGATCCAAAGCCAGATCGTGTCTCCGCCCAGGGGCATTCCCGAGGCGCCTGTAGGTAGATCTTGAAAGTTGAAGATCATAGCTGCAACTGGGCCAAAATTCATGAACAAAATTCCTCTTGGTTCTTCTCGTAGGGTGGGGTGTCAAAAACGGGCACAAAACCGCGCATGCGTCCATAGGGCGAATGGGCGAATTAGAGCATACGCGCATAGGAGCTTTCAATCAAAAGATCGAAGATCGCCCATCTACCAGGTTGAGTCACCAAGGCATGGAAAGCAGACTGCTTTTTCCTCAGAAGACAGTCGAATGGCGTACATTGAAGAAGCGGCTGCCACCGCCATGGAAACAGGTAGCCAGATCCGGAAAGCCAGAAGAGGAAGACCAAAGATCTGTGAGGGGTTCCGTGCAAACTCAAGAAAAGAGATGGGTTCGGGTTGCGGTTTGGGGCTTGTTCTCCGCAGCGGCGCTCGCGGGGGGCTTGTCGGTCTTCTCCCCGCCGGCTTCCAGTCAGACGCCGGCGAGTCAGGATGTCGCGCCGCAGACTCCGCCCTCCCACAGCGCGGTGATGCAGAAGCATCGTCCCGCGCCGCTCACCGTGGATTCAGATCCAGTGCCTTCTCCGGATGCGCCCGGCGTCGAGCCTGGTCCAGTGCAGTTCCAGGGCCAGTCCGAGGTGGTCACCAAGCAGAACGGAAATTTCACGCTGATCACCAACGCTTATCTGGTGCGGCTGAATGTATCCGTTTTTGACTCCTCAGGACACGAGGTGAATTCACTGCCGGAGAGCGCATTCAAGGTCGACGAGGACGGCGTTCCGCAGAAGATTGAAGAGTTTGCACATGAGGATCAGCCCATTTCGCTGGGCATTCTCATCGATAGTTCGGGTTCCATGTATGACAAGCGCCCGGCCGTGGATGCGGCGGCGCTGAATCTGGTCAAGCTCTCCAATCCGAAGGACGAGGCCTTCCTGGTGGACTTCAACTCCGAACCGTACATCGATCAGGACTTTACCCAGAGTATCGCCAAGCTGCAGCAGGGACTCAGCTATATCAAAGTCGGGGGCGGAACAGCGCTATACGACGGGGTGATCGCATCGGCCGACTACCTGGCGAAAAACTCGAAAGAACCCAAGCAAGTGCTGTTGATTGTTACGGATGGCGATGACAACTCCTCCAATGCCACGCTCCAGGAGACGATTCAGAGGGTGCAGCAGCTCGACGGACCGTCTATCTATTGCATTGGTCTGCTCTTTGGCGGGGACTTGAGCCACAAGGAAGCCAAGCACTCCAAACAGGTGCTCCTCCAGTTGGCTGATCAGACTGGCGGCCAAGCTTACTTTCCTAGAAAGCTTCAGGACGTGGATGCTGTTGCGGAGAAAGTCGCACACGAGATCCGTTCCCAGTATCTGATTGAGTATCGCCCCAGCAAGCCGATGTCGCTGGGAGGGTACAGAACCATCCGTGTAACGGCCGACGCGAACGGCTATCACAACTTGCGCGTGCGCACGCGCGCCGGATACTTCCCCAAGGTGGGTGGGCAGTCCACTCTGAATCCACAGGCGGCGCACACAAACCAGTAAAAGGGTTCCTCCTGATCAGGCTGGAGGGAGCCGCGGAGGTGCAGTGCGCTGCTTCCGGCAGGATTGTGCTGTTCGTCTGGCTCAGCGATTCGCAGCCATAAAGGAATGGTGTCTTTGGGGAGTCGGCCTCGTCTTTATTCCGAATATCGCACATAAAAACCGATGAGCGCTCGTCTTCTGTTGGCCGTCTATGATGAAGAATATCCTATTTTTCAGTGGTTTACGTGATTTTCTGAGGTTTGAGTGAATG
>JAKAQS010000258.1 GCA_021819585.1 Acidobacteriota bacterium | reverse complement strand
TCCGATCTGACGGCGCCCCGGTGCCGCTCTATTCGGAGGTCGCCCAGATCGGCCGCGAGTTCGCCAAGGCTGGTCCGGCGCTGGCAGGCACCAGTGTCCACTCTCAGGTGGCAATCCTACACTCCTATGAGAGCTACTGGGCCATCAACTGGCAGCGCCATAACAAGGCCTTCAACCCGATCGACGCCATGGTCTCCTACTACGGCGCCATTCGCGCGCTGGCCCACTCGGTGGACATCGTCAGCCCGGACGTCGATCTTTCTCAGTACAAGCTGGTCATCGCCCCCGCGCTGAACCTTATCACCGACCGGGAAGCGGCGAACCTGATCAGCTACGTCCAAAACGGAGGCCATCTGGTCCTGACCCAGCGCTCTGGAATGAAGAATGTCGACAACGGCCTCCAGACCGAACGCCAGCCAGGTCCGCTCGTCTCTCTGCTGGGGGGAAGGGTGGAGCAGTACTACGCGCTGGATACCACCATCCCGATCTCCGGAGTGTGGGGCAGTGAGAACTCTCACCTTTGGGCCGAGCTGCTTTCCACCTCCAGCCCCCAGACCCACGTCCTGATGCGCTACGGCAAGACGCCCCTGGGCTGGCTGGACAACCAACCCGCGGCCATTACCCGCAAGGTGGGCCAGGGCAGCATCACCTACATCGGTGCGGAGTTGGAGGGAGCCACCCTGAACAAGGCCGCAAGCTGGATGATGACCGAAGCCGGCGTACACCCGGAGTTCGGTTCCCTGCCGACCGGGGTGGATCTCTACCTCCGCTCAGACGCACGTCATGAGGTCTGGATCCTGATCAACTTCGGCCAGGCTACCCAGACCGTCAACCTGCCTTCGGACTTCCAGAATGTGCTCTCTGGAGGATCCCAGCGCTCCGTGACCCTGAAACGCCTCGCCGTCGCCGTGCTGCAGCGGCCCGCCCCGCAATCTGCCCCGTAGCCGGCCCCGAACCTAATCCGGCAGAACCACGCTGCGGCGCGGAGCCGCTCTGCCTGGCCGTCAATCCGCATCCATCTTCCACCCGCGCCACGCTGGAAGACAAAACGCTGGAAGACAAAACAAGGCTGCTTTCATCTATAGTTTTGTCGGCGTCCATGCTTCGCATGGAGATCGCGCCAAAGGATCCGCTTTGCCGGTAACGGCAAGCCAGGCACGCAAGGCCATCGAGGGAATCATGGAACCAAATCCGCTTAGAAATATGCGTCGCGACCTTTTGAAGTTTGCCGGACTGGGAGTTGCCGGCACTGCCGCCGGAGTTTTGCCGAGCGCCTTGGGCCAAATGTCCGGCCAGGCCGGCGCTGCGGCGTCTACCGGGCAACCCGCGGGGGTGCTGGATGTGCGGAGCTTCGGCGCCGGCGGCGCCGGCCACTCCCTGGATACGCCGGCAATCAACCGCGCCATCGAAACCGCCGCCGAGCGCGGCGGCGGCACGGTCTACTTCGGGGCCGGGCAATACCTCTGCCATTCGATTCACCTCAAGAGCAATGTGGGGCTGTATCTGGATCACGGCGCGGTGATCATCGCCGCCGACCCGCTGCCGGAAGGGCAGCCCGGCGGCTACGACTCTCCAGGCCCTCCACAACCCTGGGAAGCGTATCAGGACTTTGGCCACAATCACTGGCGAAACAGCCTGATCTGGGGCGAGGATCTGCACGATATCTCCATCTCCGGGCCGGGGCGCATCTGGGGACGCGGCCTGGTGCGGAGCAACGATCCGCGCAGCCGCCGTCCGGCCGAGCAGCGCGTCGAAGGGGTCGGAAACAAGTCCATCAGCCTGAAAAACTGCCGCAACGTGCAACTGCGCGACTTCCAGATCCTGCAGGGCGGCTGGTTTGGGATCCTGGCCACCGGCGTGGATAACCTGCTGATCGACGGCTTGACCATCGATACCAACCGCGATGGCATGGACATTGATTGCTGCCGGAATGTTCGGATCGTCAACTGCGCCGTCAACTCACCCTGGGATGACGGGATTGTGCCCAAGAGCAGCTACGCGCTGGGTTATCTGCGCCCAACGGAGAACATGGAAATCTCCAACTGCTATGTGACCGGCGCCTATCAGTTGGGCACGGTGATCGATGGGACCTGGAAGAGGTTCGATGCCTCCGCGCCCAAGCGTGCGCCGCAGGTAGGCCGCATCAAGCTCGGCACCGAGTCCAACGGCGGATTCAAGAACATCACCATCTCGAACTGCACCTTCGATCACTGCCAGGGGCTGGCGCTGGAGACGGTCGACGGCGCCCATCTCGAAGATGTCACGGTCACCAACATCACCATGCGCGGCATCGTCTCCGCGCCCATCTTCCTTCGCCTCGGCAGCCGCTTGCGCGGTCCCGCCGGCTCAACCAAAACCGGCACGCTGCGGCGGGTGATCATCAGCAACATCATGTGCTCGGATGCATCTTCAGAGTATGGCTGCATCATCAGCGGGGTTCCCGGCTACGCCATTCAGGATCTCCACCTGCACAACATCTACATCCAGCATCGCGGTGGCGGGACGAAGGAGCAAGCCGCCATCACCCCACCGGAAAACGAAAACCGCTATCCGGGTCCGCACATGTTCGGCCCCATGCCCTCTCAGGGCTTCTACCTGCGCCATGTGAAGAACGTGAGCCTTTCGGAGATTGAGATCTCTGCCTTGACCGCGGACGTTCGTCCTGCGATTCTCATGCAGGATGTGCAAGGCGCGGATCTGTTTCACATCCGGACGCCATCCGCGTCGCCAGTTCTGGAGATGCACGACTCCGCCAATGTGGACGCCCTCTGGGTGCGGGGCCTGAAGGACGGAGCCCAAAGCTGACCCGGATGAGTTCCGGCGCAACCCAGCCACGGACCGGACAGGGGATTGTGGAAGGAGCTTGCATGATGCTAGTGTTGTGCGTCACAAATAACACCAATGGGGGGCGGCCAGCGCCGGGACTCAGTAGCGCACACATTTTAATGTTCGAAAGCGAGGTCTGGATGCCCCATAATAGCGGTGAATGAAGATCACTCGCTTAAATGACACAACATTTTTCGCAGACCTCGATGAAATAGACAAGTGGCTTGCGTGCAGGGGTTTTCGACAAAGAGATCGGCTGCGCGCCTATAAGGCAAATATCGAAGAGATGATTCGGCGGGAACAAGGTGCTCATCCAGCCCAGGTGTTTGCTCGTGTGAAAGCTGCTGGCAGAATAACTGAGATACTTACCTCTTATGTGGAAGGAATCGAATTTGTAAATGCCCTGACGTGCTTACGCGGCAAGCAGATTGCGATTCCAGATGAACTACTGAGAAAGGTTCTGGACGGCCCACGGGATGCTGCCCAAGAAGATAACAAATCTAATCAAGGTCGAAATGCTATGTTCGAGTTGTTGATGGGCGCAATGGCTGCAAGAGCAGATTTGCGACCGATACTAGGCCAAGCCAACCCGGATGTGGAGTTTCAGTTCCAAGGTCGCCGTGTATTCATGGAATGCAAGCGCGTTATGTCCAAGAGAGCGATTGTGGACAGAATCTCAGAGGCAATCCGCCAGCTTGCCAAACGAGTAGACAGTGGAAAAGCAGACATTGGCCTGGTTGCCATCTGTATTTCAAGACTCATCCATCAAGGAAATGGTTATTGGAATGTTGATGTTCCATCGCCCGATGTACCTGACCATTTCTTGTCACAATTCCTTCAATGGATCATCGCCCGCCTGGATAATCGTCTCCAAACATTGCAACAACCATCTGTATCGGGAATTGTGTTTTATGTCTCAAGCCCTTTTCGGGTACCAAACATTGGATACACACCGGCCACGCAAGGAATGGTGTATCCGATGACCACGAATTCTGCCGATACTGATTTTCTAACGGCACTTGAAGGCGCGTTGGAACTGTAAGCAGAGCTAATGTCAGCATTTCGCACGCTTAGAATTATCGGGCGTCCGCCTTGGTCGGATATTCCGCAGACCACTTCCTTGCCCGCTCCTGCACACGGGAAATTTCGGCTGGTGTCAGATGTGAGGCGGCCTCATCCCGCGACTTCGATACCTCCTGCTGCAATATACCGCTGGCTTCGGAAGATGCAGCGATGTCAAGCCAGAAGTAGGCTTCTGAATTGCTTTGCGGAATGCCTTTACCGCTTTGGTATGCCAAACCAAGATCCCATTGTGCTGCTGCATCGCCCTGGTCAGCGGCCTTGCGAACCCAGTAAACTGCTTGCCCGTAGTCCTGCGGCACACCCTGGCCGTTGTAGTACAGCTCACCGAGTTCTTGCTCGGCAGTTGCATCGCCCTGATCAGCGGCCTTGCGGTACCAGTAGACTGCTTGCCCGTAGTCCTGCGGCACACCTTTAGCGCCGTAGCTATAGAAGAGGGCAAGGTTGTACTGCGCTTTTAAGATTTCTTGTTCAGCAGCCTTGCGATACCAATAGACTGCCTGTGTGTTGTCCTGCGGTACACCTCTGCCGCTGGCGTAGGAGAAGCCAAGGTTGAACTGCGCGAATGCATTGCCTTGATCCGCTGCCTTGCGAATCCAAACTGCGGCCTTGGCGCTGTCTTGCGGTACACCTTTGCCGTCGATGTAGCAGAGAGCAAGGTTGTACTGCGCGATTGCGTCGCCCTGCTCGGCTGCCTTGCGATACCACACTGCTGCCTGTGCGTCGTCCCGCGGTACACCGATGCCGAAGGCGTACATCACGCCAAGGGTGGCCTGCGCGAATGCATTGCCTTGATCCGCTGCCTTGCGACACCAGACAACCGCCTGCGCGTCGTCCTGCGGCACATCCTCGTTGTTGTAGGACATTGAGCAGAGCTTGCTCTGTGCATCCGCGTCCCCACTCTCAGCAGCTTTGCGAATGGTTGTCACTTCATTGTCTGTAAGGGGTGGCTTTTGGGCTCCCGCTTGTGCAATGACGGGTTGGCAACAGCCGAAAAGCAGTGCGGCAGAAAATATACAGACAGGCAGGCGCATCACGTGACCCCGATCCCATAATCTCCTGGATTATATGCTTCTACCCGTTCGGGGTATTTTCAAGGTAGTGCCTCAGTTTGAAATTCCGATTCGAAAACCGTGAGTCCGCAGTGCGTTGTCATTAAGCTCTTGTTCCGGGAACTGTAGCAGCTCTTTCGATCCGATCTCCGCAAGGAGCGCGAGTTTACTTTTGACGGTATTTGAATCAATTCCGAATGCAAGAAGAGCTGTCTTCGCTTCTTTAGAAGATGGAAAGTCCACAACAGGGCCAGTCATCTGATCTGGACTGAGGACGGCTATTTGCACCTTCCCGCTGTTCAGCTTGTTTAATGTTTACTCTCGCTTTCATGGCCCTATTCTACGCTTCTCTTTGT
>JAKAQS010000257.1 GCA_021819585.1 Acidobacteriota bacterium | reverse complement strand
CTGCAACCCCAGCCGGGACAGCAGTGACTTCGAGGGCGCCTGCCAACCCTGACGAGGCGGTCGAGGATCTGCCCCACGGGGACGTTCCGCCGCTTGTGCAAGCCCGCAGGGGGTGCAGATCTTCGATTCCGTGTTGCATCCTGGGGGGGTGGGGCAGCGGACGCCTCGGGAGTTGGAGCAGAAGATGCGATCCACCGACCGCTGCGAGCGCTTGCGCCCCAGGGGGCCGGTGACGGACAATCCAGCCTATGCCCCTGGATCAAAGCCTCAAGTCCGCTGTCACCACCCAGGCCGCACCCGCGGCCATCGGCCCTTACTCTCAATCCATCCGCACCGGCGCCTTCTTCTACACCTCCGGCCAGGTCGGGCTGGATCCTGCCACCGGCCAACTGGTTCCGGGTGGAATTGAAGCCCAGACCGCACGCGTCCTGGAAAACGTCAAAGCGCTCCTCCGCGCCGCGGATCTGGACCTCGTCCATGTGGTCAAAACAACGGTCTACCTCAAGGATCTGGCCGACTTCGCCGCCATGAATGCGGTCTATGCCACCTATCTGGCTCCTCAGGGCACGGTCGCTCCCGCCCGCACCACCGTGCAGGTGGCCGCTCTGCCCAAGGACGCACTGGTGGAGATCGACTGCATCGCCGTCATCCCTTCGGCCTGAATCTCGGATTCGACTCTTCCGGCGGGCTCAGCTCCAACGGGCTCAGCACTCTTCTGCACCGGACAGCCTGCCGATTGAATCAAACTCTTCAGGAGACAAAATGCCTGCCAGAGTGCAAAAGACCGACGCAGAGTGGCGCGAGCAGCTCACACCCGAACAGTACCGCATCCTGCGCCAGAAAGGCACCGAACATCCCTTTCGCGGAGCCCTGCTGCACAACCACGCCGACGGCCTCTACCACTGCGCCGCCTGCGGCGCGCCCCTTTTCCACTCCCAGACCAAGTTCGAATCCGGCTCCGGCTGGCCCAGCTTCTTCCAACCGGTAACATACGACGCCGTGGAGTTGGAGGAAGATCTCTCCCACGGCCTGCGGCGCGTGGAGGTCACCTGCGCGAGCTGTGGAGGCCACCTCGGTCACGTCTTCCCCGACGGGCCCAGACCCACCGGCCAGCGCTTTTGCATCAACTCAGGATCGCTGACCTTTCAGGAGCGCTCAGTCGGCGAAGCAGAGTGAGCCGGCGGGAAATTTAAACGCCGTACGCCCCAGCGATGTCCGGGGCCTTGTTTGCACGGCATCTTTCGCGCCAAATGAGTTAACCCTTGACGACCTTGCCTGCCTTGATGCAGCGGGTACAGACCGTCACGCGCCTGGAGCCGCCCGCCGGCGAAGCCGCCTTCACCGATTGCAGATTCGGGTTCCAGCGCCGCCGGGTTACGTTATGCGCGTGCGAGATGTTGTTGCCAAACTGCGGGCCCTTGCCGCAATACTCACATACTTGTGCCATCACATCACTCCCAACCATCGAAACTTGAACCGCACCCGGCAGAGAACGGCGCGCCTGTGGGGCGCTGCAGCCCTTGAAACCCAGCCGCCTAAGAAGACAAAGGTGAATGGGCTACTCCGCTCCAGCTTCCATCCTTTGTCCGGCGGTCTGGCCCGGGCCCAATCCGGTTCTCCATCCCGCCGCGATCTCGCCAAGAGAACCGTGGAGTGGATGGTAGGCACGAGCGGATTCGAACCGCTGACCTCTACCGTGTCAAGGTAGCGCTCTAACCAACTGAGCTACGCGCCTCTGGTGCGTCTAATCAGTTTACCCGGCTCCGCCGCCGGCCGCAACCGGAACCAGGGCGTCCGCCGAAACGTCCGCCTCTACTCTTCGCTCGCCCCGTCCAGGGCATCCTGGATCCCTACCCGGTGAATGACAATCCAGGCGTACTCGGCTGCCGACATGGGGGCCATCACCGCGATCGTCCACAGCAACGCGGAACGCAGATCCTCCAGCCCTGGACGCGGAAGCACCTCCCAGGTCATCACCGTCAGCACGCCCAGAATCTGCACCAGCGTGTTCAGTTTGCCCAGCTTGCTGGGCGGGAAGTTGCGCAGCGTTCCCGTGGCGAACAGCAAGGTCGCGATCAGCAGGATTCCAGCGTCCCGGCTTAGCACCAGCACCGTCACAAAACGGGGAATCACCCCCACATGGGTCAGCACCACAAACAGCGTGCTCAGCAACAGCTTGTCCGCGATCGGGTCCAGATACTGCCCCAGAGTCGTCCGCTGCTGGAGCTTCCGGGCCAGAAGACCATCCAGACCATCGCTCACCCCGGCTACCCAGAGCAGGCCGAAGGCCAGGCCCCAGTGCCGGTAAAGGATCGTAATCACAAGAAAAGGCAGGACAAACAGCCGCAGCATCGTCAGCAGGTTGGGGGTGGATCGGAATTGTTGAAGCGCAGTCACAGACGATGCAAGGCCAACGGAACGTCGCGTTCCCTGGTGATGCCATGGTAGACGATTTGACCGTGCGAATACCGCGGCAATCTCCGACCAATCTGGTCTTGCATCCGGCCAAGCGAAACCGTACACTGAGTGCAGCGCAACCCTGCGCGGACGCTCCCACCGCCCCGGCGCGACCTAATCCATGCTCAGGCTCACCAAAAAAGCAGATTACGGCCTGATGGCCCTCAAGTACCTCGCCGAACAGGCCGACCTGGCTGCGCGCGGCGGCGCTGAACTGCATCTGACGGGAGCGCGCTCGGCCAAAGACATCGCCGAGGCCTATCACATTCCTCCCCAGTTGCTGGCCAAGATCCTCCAGACCCTGACCCGCGCCGGTCTGCTCGTCTCCCACGCGGGCACCAACGGAGGCTACGCGCTGGCCCGGCCTGCCTCCGGCATCTCTACCTTCGAGGTCATCCGCGCCATCGATGGCCCGCTGTTCATCACCAGTTGCATCACCATTCATGGGCCCTGCGACCTGGCGGGGCACTGCACCATCAAAGAACCGTTGCGCAAGGTGAATGAGAGCATCACGCGCTTGCTCTCGGACATCAGCATCTCCGACCTCATCGAACCGATGGACCACCTTCCCGCACCGTTGGCGGGCGGGCTTGTATCCATCGAGCGATAGAGGAGCAGGCCGGAAGGCCATCCAGAGGTTGGCAGAGCGGAACCGAGCGCCACTCAGCGGAGTGGGGAATGAAGAGGATGGGACAGCGCTCACCGGCGAGGTTCCCGATCTTCAACGACTCAAGCAGCAAAGCAGCACCTTAGCACGACGCGCTTCCAGCGCGACCCTTCAGGAGCGAACACCATGGCTGAAACCACCGGAATGAACATCACCCAGTCCAACCACCCCCTCCCCGACGGCGTCAAGCTGCCCATCTACATGGACAACCACGCCACCACTCCGCTGGATCCGCGCGTCCTGGAGGCCATGATGCCTTACTTCACCAGCATCTTTGGCAACGCGGCCAGCCGGAACCACTCCTTTGGCTGGGAGGCGGAACAGGGCGTGGAAAAGGCTCGCGAACAGATTGCCCGTCTGATTGGCGCCACGGCCAAGGAGATCGTCTTCACCTCCGGGGCCACCGAAAGCACCAATCTGGCCATCAAGGGCGCCGCCGAGATGTACCGCGAGCGCGGCAACCACATCATCACGCAGGTGACCGAGCACAAGGCCACTCTGGACACCTGCAAGCGCCTGGAGAAGTCCGGCTTTCGCGTCACCTTTCTGCCGGTGATGGCCGACGGTCTGATCGATATGGAGGATCTGAAGCGAGCCATCGACGATCAGACCATCCTGGTTTCGATCATGTACGCCAACAACGAGATCGGCGTCATCCAGCCGATCCCGGAGATCGGCAAACTTTGTCATGAGAAGGGCATCCTGTTCCACTGCGACGCCGTCCAGGCCGTCGGCAAGATCCCGGTGAACGTGCTGAGCGACAACATTGACCTGATGAGCATCTCCGGCCACAAGATCTACGGTCCAAAAGGGGTGGGGGCGCTTTACGTCCGCCGCCGCAACCCACGCGTGCAACTGGCCGAACAGATCAACGGCGGCGGCCACGAGCGTGGCATGCGCTCCGGCACCCTGAACGTGCCCGGCATCGTCGGCATGGGCAAGGCCTGCGAGATCTGCATGCAGGAGATGGAGACTGAAGCGCGGCGCGATCGAGAGCTTCGTGATCATCTGATGAGCCGGCTGGAGAATGCGCTGGACTACGTCCGGGTGAACGGCAACATGGAACACCACCTCCCTGGCAACCTGAACATGAGCTTCATCTACGTGGAAGGGGAGAGTTTGCTGATGGGTATCAATGACGTGGCCGTCAGCTCCGGTTCGGCCTGCACCTCGGCTACGCTGGAGCCAAGCTACGTGCTCAAGGCCCTGGGCCTGGGCGACGATGTGGCCCATAGCTCCATCCGCTTCGGCATCGGCCGCTTCAACACCCGGGCGGAGGTGGACTACGTAGCCGACAAGATCATTGAGGTGGTCCAGAAGCTCCGCGAGCTCAGCCCGCTCTACGAGATGGTCAAGGAAGGCATTGACCTGTCCAAAATCGAGTGGGCCGCGCACTAAGGGCCTGAAACCGAATGCGGAAGCTCCTGAGCGTCAGCCCTCCGCGGCTTCCGGACTTTTCTTAGACTCTACGGGAAGGAAACTTCCTGCTCATTTTTCTTCCCGCACCAAAATAGTCCGAGTTATCATCTAACCAGACAAGGATGGAGGCTGGGTGCCCTGCGCAAGGCCGCACCCACCTCACCGGAGAGGGACACCAACTATGTCATACAGCGAAAAGGTAGTCGATCACTACGAGCACCCCCGCAACGTCGGCACGCTAGACAAGAACTCTTCCGAGGTTGGGACCGGCCTGGTGGGCGCCCCGGAGTGCGGAGACGTGATGCGTCTCCAGATCAAGGTGAATCCAGAAACTCAGGTCATCGAGGACGCCAAGTTCAAGACCTTCGGCTGCGGCTCGGCCATCGCCTCCAGCTCACTGGCTACCGAGTGGGTGAAGGGCAAGACCGTGAATGAAGCCCTTACCATCTCGAACACCGATATCGTCAAGGAGCTCTCCCTGCCGCCGGTGAAGATCCACTGCTCCGTTCTGGCTGAAGATGCGATCCGTGCCGCCATCGGCGACTGGAAGGCCAAGAACGGCGTCGCCAGCGAGGCCATGGCGGCGGTCGCGGCAGGTTGAAGAACCAAGCTCCTGCAAGCAGTCACCGGAGCCAGCCAGAGGCGCAATTGACCGGACGATGGTTCCGGGCTCATCGACGATGGAAGCCGGCGGACGCCCCGGTTGGGCGCAAAGAATTTCGACCTCCCTTTCTCCCAGGAAACCCACCCAGGATCCCAGCGACCATCGTGGGTGGGAAACGCGACAAGGGCGTCCGATTCGGCCTGCGGTCGAATCGGA
>JAKAQS010000256.1 GCA_021819585.1 Acidobacteriota bacterium | reverse complement strand
AAGACGGAGTCCTGGCCAACAGGTGATCCAAATCCAGGCGGCGTCTCGACGAGCGGCTCCGCCCGTTGCGGCGTCTCGTCCCCTGCTTCAGCGCATTCTTCCACCCGCGCCTATGGAGGACCGCTGCTTGCCTGGCTCGTGGACTCTCGAACGATAAGGGCCGGCTTGGCTAGAACGGCAGGGGCATACTCAGCCGCGGGGTTGGTGATACGCTCCAGCAGAATGCTTGCCGCCAGCTTGCCCATGTGTTGCAGGGGCTGCCGGATGGTGGTGAGACTGGGTATCTGGAACGGAGCCGAGATGATGTCGTCAAAACCGATCACCGAAAGATCCCGAGGGACCGAAATCCCGGACTCGTGAAGCACCCGGATGGCCCCGATGGCGGCGATGTCATTGAAGGCCACTAGAGCGGTAAAATCGCGCGTGGCGTTGAGCAGACGCCGCATCGGTCCATAGCCGATCTGGGGAGTCCGGCCTCGCTCGGTGAGTGGAACGACGCGCTCCGGAGTGGGCGGAACGCCGAACTCACGGGCCACCTGCATCATCGCCTCCCAGCGGAATGCCGAGTCTCCGATGGAGTGAGGGCCCTTCATGAAGGCGATCTTGCGGTGGCCCAGATCGTAAAGATGGCGGATGGCGAGGCGAGCCGCGGCCCGATGGTCCAGAACCACGTTCGTCACGCCTGGCTTCTCCAGATGGCCGGAGATCGTCACAACCGGCAACGGGGTATCGAAGTCCGCGTTGGAGTTCAACACCAGAAGTCCCTCGGCGCCGCGTTTGAGGAGCAGGTCGGAGTACTCCCTCAGCAGGTGGGGCTTGTGATAGTGGCAGGCGGTGAAGTACAGATAATCCTGCTTCAGAAGGAAGCCCTCGATTCCCTCCATCACCACCGTGTTATAGCCTTCGCTGTGTTCCGGCACAAGGATGCCCACTGAGTCGCTGCTCGTCTTGTGCAGGTTGACGGCAAAGTAGCTGGGCCGATAGTTGAACTTGCGCGCCGCATCCAGAACGCGGCGCCGGGTCTCCTCCGTGAGATGCTTGGCCAGCGGAGCGTCATTCAAGACAAAGGATATGGTGGTTTGAGAGACACCCAGGTAGGCAGCCAGATCCTTCAGGTTGGTTCGCTTGCGTGGCGGCAGATCCCTTGGATCGTCCTTTTTGGGGTCGGATCTCATGCACAGTCCTGTGCCGGGGCTGGAATCCGATGCATGTCCATCGTCGCAAGAAACGTCATGCCCAACCCGGAAAGATCCTTCTTCTCGGTTCGAGTATACAAGCAAGCTTCTTCGCCGGGCACTCCGAAATGCAACGCCTCTTGGCGGCGCATCCCAAGCCCCAGCCCGGTCAGCGAAGCGTTCCAGAGGCCGCACCAGCCATCAGGCGTTCAACCTCGGAGAGCGTGACCATGGATGCATCTCCTGGCGTGGTCATGGTCAGCGCCCCATGGGCAACGCCGCAGTTCAACGCCCAGGCCAAGCCTCTGCCCGCCAACAGGCCATAAATCAAGCCTGCTGCAAAGGAGTCGCCGCCACCCACTCGATCCAGAATCTCAAGATCATGGAACTGGAGCCCGGCGAAAGCTTCGCTCTTCTCTTTTGCGGAACTGCACGAGTAAGCGAACGCGCCCCAGCCGTTGCGATTGGCGCTGTTCGTTTGGCGGATGGTGGTGGCAATCACCTTCAAGTTGGCAAACTCGCTGTGGACGCGCTCGGCCATCGAGCGAAAACTCTCGATCTGATGCCAGGCAGGGCGGCTGGACGCTTCGCCGAGCATCGCATCAACATCCCCTTCATGACCAAAGAAGACGTCCACCATGGGCAACAGCACGCGGTTGACCTCAACCGAACGCTTGCGTCCGCCACGGGCCTTCCACAGGGAGGGCCGGTAGTTGGCGTCGAAGCTGATCACAGCCCCATACTCCCTGGCCGCCGCCATGGCTTCGCGGACCACCTCCGTTGCGTCTTCACTGAGCGCGGCCATGATGCCCCCGGTATGGAACCAGCGCACGCCCTCGCTCCCAAAGATCCTGCGCCAGTCCATCTCGCCGGGACGGAGTTGGGCAATCGCCGTATGCCCGCGATCCATCATGCCCAAGCCGGGGCGGACTCCAAAGCCGCGCTCCAGGAAGTAGATGCCGTTGCGCGTCTCCCGGCCCACGCCATCGAACGCTGCCCAGCGGATCTGCGAGGCATCCACGCCTCCCTGCAAGATCAGATCCTCCACCAGACGGCCAACAGGGTTATCCACCAGGGCGGTCGCGATCGCCGTACGCTGGCCAAAGCAGCGGCGCAGGCCGCGTGCGACGTTATACTCACCGCCGCCCTCCCATACGCGGAAGCTGCGCGCATTGGCGATCCGGCCTTCGCCGGGATCGAAGCGGAGCATCACCTCACCCAGCGAGAGTAGATCCCAGCGTGTTCTCTCCGGGGGGCAAATCTCCAGGCTGGCGCAGGGTAGCGGAGAGCTTTCAGCGTGTTCCATGGCTTGAGTCATCCTTCTTTCGGACGAATTTGGAATGCGGAGCCCCGGCCTTGATCAGCTCCCCTCCCGGTGAGGAGACGCCGGCACATCCGCCCCGGCAGGCCCAGCCAGAGCCTCGCGGATTCAAAGCATCCTCCGCAGCGGACGGCCTGACCCAAGAGTACTCAAACCCAGGCCAAGGGAAAAGTGCTCGCTCAACCAACAAAAGGAGCTCCCGTTACATCCAACGCATTGATTGCCTGCATTTCAGCAAGCAAGATGGGTCTGCATGGCGCCTTTCAGAGGCCGATCCACTTGCGCAAGCACGCATTGCACGGCAGGGGGACAGCATGTTGCGTATGAAAGGACGAGCAAGCGTCAGGCAGTGGGCAAGCCTGGTGGCCCTGGGAGCCGCAGGATGGACAGGATGCTCTCACCCGGTGGCTCCGGCGGCGCCTCCACCGGCCGCGGCAATGGCTCCATCTGCGGCGAGCGAGACTCCGGAGGCTGCCGGCGGAGCCGTCGCTTCCGTGCCGGAAGTTCATGTGAATCAGGATTGCCTCATTCTTCAGGACACGCTCGATGGCGTCCAGGGAATCAGCGTGCCCGGAGGACAGATGTTGCCCACCGGAGGAGAGTCGGATCCGGTGGTCTGCCATCTGGAGAGCAAACTCACCTCGAATCATGTTCAAAGTACGGTGGTAAACGGAGCCGTCCAGCGCAGCGTGGTGGTGGTCCAGCAGCAGCAGTACCTGCTGCAAAATCAGTTCGCGCAACCGGTCGTCTTTGTGGTGGAACATTCCGTGCCGGATGGATGGACGGTAGACTCCGTCCCGCCACCCACTTCAATGATAGGCAAGACCGCAATCTTCAAGGTTGTGGTGCAGCCAGGGCAGGTGGAGCGGCTCCAGGTGGCGGAACAGCACCTGATTCCGCTGGCGCCACCCGCGGGAGGATAGAGCGGCGCTGTAGAGCCGGGAGTGGCGTCTCATTCGTCTCTCTCCGTAATTGAAAGGTTGCCCGAAACCGAAGACGGTGGGGCCTTGGCCGGCAAAGAAGGATTCCGGCTAAAGCGGCTCCCGTCTCGCAGCACTCCGAAGCCATCACGCTCAAGACAAGGCAATCCAGAGGCGTCTGCTTGCCGACCGTCTGGCCTATCTTTTCAGGCTGGCTGGGGCGGCGCAGCCAATGTCTTCCGGGACGACGGCGCACAATGGCGAAGCGTCCTTCTCAACTCCCGTTCGGTCCAAAGTCGTCGACCGCTTTGGCACGTGGCAGCTTCTCATTCACCAAACAACCAGGTCAAGAGCCTCGCGCACTCCTCCGTCCTTCAGGCGAGGTTCCTGTATCTTCGGCAGGATGCCGCCTTACCATGCGTTCCAGTAGCCGTCTCGCCCGGTCAGGGCAATCTCCCGCCCAAACAGCCTCTGGAGGTGTGTCTCTGTCAGCAAGGTTGTCTTGGCTCCGTCGGCCACAATACGCCCTTCGCGCATCATCACTATGCGGTTCATCTCCGGCAGGATGTCGGCAATGTGGTGGGTGATCAACAAAATGGCCGTTCCCTTCTGCGCCAACTCGCGCAGCATCTCGCGCAGATCCTGTTGCGCAGCCAGATCCAATGCGTTCGAGGGCTCATCGAGCAACAGCATCTGGACACTGCCCTGTTCCGCATCCAGAGAAGTCCCTGCCAGGGCGCGACCAATCATCACCCTCCTCTGCTGCCCCGCCGACATCTCTCCCACTGGAGCCTCCGCCAGATCTTCGGCATGCACCAACTGGAGAATCTCTTCGGCGCGTTCCTGCATCCTCGCAGTTACGGTCAAATTCGGCCATATTCTGGAACTGGAGAAGAACCCGGTCAAAACGGCTTCCCTTCCGCTAATGGCCAACGTGCTTCCACCCGGAATCTCGGATGCCACCACTCCCATGCGGCGCTTCAGTTGCGTCAAATCCCAGCGCTCTCTGCCCATGATGCGAACTTGGCTCGCCGGGTTGACCAACGGATAGACCTCGCAGGTGATCGTCTTCAGCAGCGTGGATTTTCCGCATCCGTTGGGTCCAAGGATCGCCAGATGCTCGCCCGCCTCAATGCGGAGGGAAACGTCATGCAGCACCACCCTCTCTCCACGCGCAACAAAGACGTGCTGCAGATCCACGATCGCTTCCGGTTCCGCACTCGCAATCTGGCCGCCAGCCTTCATCCGGTTCCTGTCTCTTCCAATCTCGCCTGATTCTCAGTCACTTATCGATTTTCGCGTCCACCCGAGAGCAATCCGGAAATCACAGATTCCATCTGTGGATCACGCGAGTCTCGCGCTCGAAACCGAGCACGCTCACGCTCCCGGTATCCAGGGCCAGCAGCGCGCCACCGGAGGGCGGAAGGCCAATCCAGCGCGCCGAAAGGATCCGGAGGAAGTGCGCATGCGCGAACAGAGCTACGGCTGCCTCGCCGGGCACAGCGGCCAGCGACCGCGCAATCACAGCGTCGGCCCGCTCTCCAACATGCTCCAGCGACTCTCCATTCACCAGAGGGCTGTTCCAAACGCTCCAGTCAGGACCGTAGATCGCTCGCATCTCCTGCGTCGTCTTGCCTTCGGCCTCTCCGTAATTCCACTCCTGCAGGTCAGCCTCCACCACGGCTACATCGCCATAGCCCGCAATCTGACAGGTCTCTCGAGCCCGTTGCCGGGGGCTGGTAAAGACCGCTCCAAACTTTGTACCCGCAAGCAAGCCGGGCAGGCGCTTTGCCCTTTCGCGCCCGCGGTCGGTGAGTGGAATATCGCTCGTACCGGTATGCCGCCCATCGGCGCTCCAAGTTGTCTCTCCGTGCCGCATCAACCAAAGCTCTGTCAAAGTCTCCGAAACCTCCAGGAATGATCGCCACTCGTCCACTCTCTATCTTACAGAGCCTGGATCCCCTATCCTAAGGGC
>JAKAQS010000255.1 GCA_021819585.1 Acidobacteriota bacterium | reverse complement strand
CATCCTGCAAGCGCTCCAGGTCAGCCTACCCAGAATGTAGGCAAACGGCTCCAAGACCATTATTCGCTGTATCCAACAGCAAGCCAATGACTTGCACGCCGGCCTCCGCTCTTTGCAAAGAGGAACTTCCGTCTGGTGAGCGAACGGACGATCAAAAGAATGTCCCATGGTGCAGCTACGAGTCTCACTACGAATCTCCTCATGTTGACAGGCCGAAGCCATGCTACTAGCATTCAGCCTTTGGCCAAACTCCTCCGGATTGGAACGATGAAAAGAAGCTTTCTTGTTTTCTGCCTGATCTTCTGCCCGATCTTTGCCGTCATGCGTGGTTCCGGCCAGTCTGGAAACCGTCCGTCCGGGATCCTTCCGTCCAGGATTGATACGTCCGAAGTAACCGTCAGCGTGGATCTGAATCGGAGCCTGGGCGCCTTCACTCCCATCGATGATTGGTTCGGATACGACGAATCAAACTACACAACCACGCCGCATGGCCAGAAGCTGCTGAAAGAGTTGCACGGCCTCAGCCCGGTTCCCGTCTATATCCGTGCGCATTTTCTGCTCACCAGCGGCAATGGAAAGCCAGAGTTGAAGTGGAGTTCCTCCAACGTCTACACGGAAGACGCCCAGGGACAGCCTCAATATCACTGGAAGATCCTGGACGGCATCTTTGACGCCTATGCGGCGGCGCACGTGCGTCCCATGGTGGAACTTGGCTTCATGCCCGAAGCGCTTTCCAGTCATCCGGAGCCCTATCATGTTCCGTGGCCGGCTAAGCCGGGAGTGGCCGAAGGATGGTCGTTCCCTCCCCGGGACTACAGCCGCTGGCGGGAACTGACGTTCAGGGTCGCCGAACACATGGCCGAACGGTATGGAATGCGGACGGTCTCCACCTGGTACTGGGAGGTGTGGAACGAACCCAATATCGGCTACTGGCATGGAACGGAGCGGGAGTACGAGCGGCTGTACGACTACGCCGCGGCGGGCGTGCGCCAAGCCATTCCCCAGGCGCGCATCGGCGGCCCCGCCACCACGGGCCCAAGCAACGGCAAGGCCGCTGAGTTTTTGAAGCAGTTTCTATCCCACTGCGCGAAGGATACGAGCGCGGCGACCGGGGGCGCGATCCCCCTGGATTTCATCTCCTTCCATGTGAAGGGAACTACCAGCCTAGCGGACGGCCACGTGCGGATGGATCTGCAGCGGGAGTTGGCAGGTGCGGAGCACGGCTTCGCCATCGTGCGCGGCTCTCCCGAATTTCAGCGCCTTCCCATTATTCTGAGCGAAGCCGATCCAGAGGGCTGCGCCGCCTGCGTCTCCACAAAGTATCCGCAAAACGGATACCGCAACGGATTGATGTATCCGGCCTATACGGCGGCAGCGATGAAGTCTCTGCTCGATATCTCCGGGCGGGAACACGTGAATCTGATCGGCATGCTCACCTGGGCCTTCGAGTTTGAGGGGCAGCCCTACTTTGCAGGATTTCGCTCCCTGGCCACCAACGGCGTGGATAAGCCGGAGCTGAATTTCTTTCGCATGGCCGGGATGCTGGGAGGCGAGCGGGTGGAAGCCGAGAGCGGCGGCGCGACCGATGCGAATCAGATCCTGGCCTCCGGTGTTGGCGGGCAGCCGGATGTGGATGCGCTGGCCACCGCCGCTCCCGGCGCCGCGGCGGTGATGCTATGGAACTATGAGGACCAGGACGCCGCCGGTGCTGCGGCAGACCTGCGCGTCGCCATCCGGGGATTTCCAAAGACGGCGCAGCGCGTTCTGGTGGAACAATACCGGATCGATGACGAGCATAGCAACGCATACACTGCGTGGCTGCGGATGGGATCGCCGCAAAGGCCGACACCGCGGCAGTACGCTGAACTGCAGGCCGCGGGACAGCTTGCCTTGCTCGGCTCTCCGCAGTGGATGACGCCCCATCAGGGAGTACTCCAGACCCGGGTAACACTGCCTCGGGAGAGCCTCGCTCTTCTTCGAATAACCTGGACAGCGGTTGCCGGAGCGGAGAAATAAATCGAGAGATGATGCGTAAGGCCGGTGCTTCTGAATCAAATGGATAACCAGCCTATCTCACTCAATTCTTATTGCTCTTCCAGGGTGGCTCTCATCCCGTACACCCCCGGGGCCTTGCTCGATACGCTTTTCTGTGTTGACGGGCCCTCGAAGCGGGCTTGCTGCGGCGTTTTCATTCCACCCCGGCAGGCAAGCCTGCTGGGAACCCCATCAACACTGAGAGTGCTATAAAGATCGAGGAATCGGAATGCGCCCGCACGAAAAAGCTCTACCCGGCGATCCGCATGGTCCTACCATGCCGCGCCACGATCGCCAGGCGCTCCTCACCCAGAATCCGTCTTACCTGGCTGCGCGCATGGCTCGACCATGGCCCCACGGGATCCAACCGCGAGTACGCTGTCCAGTGCTTCAGCGCCTTGCGTGGCTCCTGGATGCGCTCATAGGCAAGCGCCAGGTTATAGTGCGCATCCGCATACTGCGGAACCAGGGCCAAAGCGCGCTGATAGGCCTCGATCGCCTCGGCCATGCGCTGCTGCTCATCCAGCACATTGCCCAAGTCAAAGTGCGCCAAGGCATACTCGGGATCCGCCTGCACCGCCTGACGATACCTCCGCTCCGCTTCGGCAAACTCCCTT
This sequence comes from Acidobacteriota bacterium, assembly GCA_021819585.1. Lineage (GTDB taxonomy): Bacteria > Acidobacteriota > Terriglobia > Terriglobales > Acidobacteriaceae > Granulicella. The sequence goes on along the minus strand of JAKAQS010000255.1, from coordinate 2,758 downwards.
TCGTTGTAGAGGATGGTTCCAAGGTTGATCGCAGAGGCGGCGTGGTCCGGCTGGATCTCGAGGATCGTCTCATAGACGTTCTTCGCCTCATCCAACCGGCATGGAATCTCCTCCAGACGGACCGCGCGCAGAAACATCTCCTGCAGATCGGCGTCGAACGGGCCTTGCTCCCCTGTACTCCTGCGCACCACAACCATGCCGCTGCGCGGGGCCAGTTCGAAATCAAACGCCATCTGCCGGGTCATCGGATCCACCAAAGCGCCCCATTGACGGAACGCCACCCGCGAACCGTGCAGCACCGCCACCGACTCCAGCAGCGGATTCCTCATGCCCGAAACCTTCTGCATGGCATCCACCGACTGCCGGATGCTGCGCACCGAGATCCGCGTCGCGGCCAGATCGCGCAGCTTTCTCAGTTGCACCAGTTCATCAAAGGAGTAGTTCTCCGTGGAGGCAATCAACCCTGCCCTCTCCCATGAGGCAAGCTTGCGGGCAGGAACTCTGAGAATACGCAGTACATCTTTACGGCAGTATTGGCTCACGGCGCTCATCTCAAGTACTCGGCGTCAATAGCTACCACAGGTTGTGGCATGCCCTACGGCGAGTATCCGTCGCGATCCTGCTTCTATCAAGGCTTTTCCATGTGGATTTCATGAATTCAGTGGATAACTGAACCAAATCTGATTCATGGCAGCGCGTAGAACTCCATGGCATTGCCGCCAAAGATCCTCTGCTTCTCCTCCGGACGAAATGCCGCAAAGTACTGCCGCAGCACCGCCCACCACCGAGAGTAGCTCGCAGCCGTCAGACACACCGGCCAGTCCGATCCTGCCAAGAGCCGTTCCACCCCGAAGGCCTCCACACAGACATCCAGATAGGGGCGCAGATCCTCCGGCGTCCAGCGCTCCCAGTCGGCCTCCGTCACGAAGCCGGAGACCTTGCAGACCACATTCTCGCGCCTGGCCAAATCGCGCAGATGAGTTCTCCGTGGTTCCAGCTCGGCGGCGGCGATTCGCGGCTTGGCCGCGTGGTCCAGCACAAATCTCTGCCGGGGATGCGCATCCACAAACCGGATGGCCTCCTGCAACTGGTTCTCATAGATCAGAACGTCGTAGGTCAGGTTCCGCTCCGCAAGCTGCCCCACGCCGCGGTTGAACCGCTCATCGTCCAGAAACCCGGCCGGCTTGCCCTGAGCGATCTCCCGGAACCCGACCAGCCGCCGCTCCTCGCTCCAGCCGTCCAGCACCGCCGCAAGATTGTCGGCCGCCAGCGGCGCCCACCCCACCACTCCGCGGATCGCAGGCGAAGACCGCGCACACTCCAGCAGCCAGTTCGTCTCCTCCACCGTCTCTCGCGCCTGCACGGCAACCGTTCCCTGGACCCCCGCTTCTCTGATCTCCCGCTCCAGTTCGGCAGGAAGAAAATCCCGCCGCAGAGCCGCCATGGCGTCATTGATCCAGCCATACTCCGGCGCTCGGTAGCGCCAGAGATGATGATGAGCATCGATCGTCAAACCAGCCCGGCCCGCTTCCCCATCCTGCCCGTTCGCCATGGTTCAGAACCCTCCCGAACACTGTCTCTGCCTGGAGTCTACCGCAGAACCACAAGTTCTTCCCGCACCCGCCTTCGCCTTGCCTTGCCGGCTCCTTCTTCTTGCCCGTCGAGAGTGGCGTGGCGACGGGCTGCCCAACCAGCCTCCGGCGCCATCCTGACGCCCAGCGCGGTGATGTACCGTAACTTTATGCAATCTTGCGCCCCAGCCGTAGCCGCACTCTGCGCAGCGCTTCTCCTGACTCCCCTGGCTTCCCTGGCCTCCGCCCAGACCACACTGCATCTCATCCCGATGCCGCGCCAGATCTCCAACGTCCAGGCGATCCCGCTCACCTCGGTCACCATCCTCTGCCCCGCCTGCTCCTCCGCGGACGCCTTCACCGCCGGCGACCTTACCCAGACCCTCAAAGACCGCGGCGTCCCCACCGGCCGCAGCCTGCGCATCGTCCTCCATCGACTCGCACACTATCCCGATCCCAGCTTCACTCCCCAGATGCGCGCCGAAGGCTACACCATCCGCTACGCGCACCGCACCCTCACCTTGACCGGCGCCACCAGCGCCGGCCTGTTCTATGCAGCCCAGACCGCCAAGCAGATGATCGAGCACTTACCCTCCGGCCTGGTGCTGCACGCCGCGGAGATCCACGACTGGCCGGCCATGCGCTACCGTGGCCTGCACGACGACCTCTCCCGCGGCCCTGTGGATACGCTGGCGTTTCAGATGAAGTTGATCCGCACGCTGGCAGCCTACAAGATCAACGTCTACTCGCCGTACTTTGAAGACACGCAGCAGTACGCCTCCAACCCCCTGCCCGCGCCCCCGCAGGGCAGCATCTCCGCCGCCGACGCCCGCCAGCTTGTGGCCTACGCGCAGCAGTACCACATCACCGTCATCCCTGAGCAGGAGGCCATCGGCCACCTCAACAACCTGCTCCTCTGGGAGACCTACGCCGATGTCGCCGAGACGCCCCATGGAGCCGTCCTCGCCCCCGGCCAGCCCGGGTCCATTCCACTCATCGATCAGATCTTTCAGGAACTCGCCCAGCTCTACCCCGGCCCCTTCCTGCACATCGGCGGCGATGAGACCTACGACCTGGGCATCGGACGCACCCGCGCCCAGGTCGACGCGCAGGGCATGGGCGCCGTCTACATCGATTACCTGAAGCAGATCGTCACCAGCCTGGAGCCGCTGCATCGCAGGATTCTC
>JAKAQS010000254.1 GCA_021819585.1 Acidobacteriota bacterium | reverse complement strand
GTCTGGATCCCAGCATTGAGTCCCATCTTCCTCGATCTGGGCGCCCACATCTCATTCCCTTCAGATGTTTTGGATGCAACGCATCCACCACTCCTTCGGGTGCGGGTGCCCTACATCTCGTTTTTTGAGATGTGGGCGCAGTGGCAACGTATCATCCAGTGCCCCCGCAGGCCCAGCCGGCCGCCGTCCATATGGACAGCCTTCACCGGCAGATGCTGCACCCCCACATGAAGGCCGCCGGGCTGGAACCGCGCAGCGGAGAGTCGCTCGAAGCCGCCGCCGAGCGCGGCATCCGCATTCGCTCTCAACGGCTGGTCTGCGACAAGCTGGCAGCCCGAATGCGTAAGGAAGTCCAATTCAACCGTAAGGTAGAGATCAACGCCGAGTTGCGCCAGGCAAAGTCACTCCTGCAAGAACTTCTGGGGACTGACCCAGCCTGAATCGCCATCCGGGAACCTTCCCTCGGTAAGGCGTCAATGGCTATTATGTAAGGAGGAGCCCAAGATGCCTTCCAGCGCCCGGAACTCGGTCACGACCATCGAAGCCACCGTTACCTCCAAAGGTCAGATCACGCTTCCCAGCGAGCTACGGAAGCGGCTGGGCCTTGAAAAAGGCAGCCGCATTCGGTTCAGCATCCCAGCCAGCGGCCCTGTGCAGATTGAACCCGTGCGCTACACCATTGAAGACTTATGGCGCATAGCAGACTCCGGGCCGAAAGCTGAAGGCATCATGAGCTTCGAGGAGATGAACGAAGCCAAGGCGCGAGGTGCTCGCCGTGCTGACCGCTGATACCAATATCTGGGCGCGCGCCTACCTCAACGATGATGCCAGGCAAGCCCAACTGGCTCGCGGAGTCATTGCGACGGCTTGCAAAGGGGAGGGCATCTTCATTCCGCTCCTCATCCTCGCAGAACTTTGCTGGGTGCTGGGGGGCGTCTGGGATAAAGACCGAGTCGTCGACACGCTGGAACGCATCTTCAGCACCGATGGCGTGACGATTGAGTCACATGCGTTAGCCGAACGTGCCTTGAAGGATTCCCGAGCGGGCGGAGCAGGCTTCGCGGACCGCCTGATTGCCGAGGTTGCGTTCGCCGAGGGCGTGCGAGAGATTCTCACCTTCGATAAAGCCTTTGCCCGCCAGCCGCACGTACGCCGGTTGCACTGAACTTTGGAAAGAGAACGAGTCGAGCAGTTACCTGAACCATGCGTAGCCCGGCTTCACAGGCGCGACCGGTCTGCTCCATGGCCGTATTGGGCTGGCGTTTCTATTGCCGGCGCCTGTGTTCTCCCGTCTAAATCTGAACACCATGACGACATACGGAAGACTCCGGACTTGACTCGGCCAGCTCCAACCGGCCGGAGAGCAAGGTGCTGACAGGCATCCGTGGAGTGAGGTAGTGGCGTGCCGAATGCTCGCATGTGTATTTGAGTCTGTGGTATAACAGTTATACTTAGATGAGATTCCACTTCGACGCGCGAAACAGCCAACGATTACGGAAAAACCCAAGACGGGGAATCCGGTTCGAGGAAGCGCAGGAGATTTTCTCGCAACCCTACTATCTGGATCAGCGTTCGGATCTTCCTGAACAGTACCGTGCAATCGGATGGGTGGGAGAACGGCTGTATGCCGTGATTTTTGAGATTCGGGAGGATGCGGAAGGAGAGCATTACCATCTGGTCACCTTATGAAAAGCAACCAGCCAGGAGCAGCAACTTTATGAAGAGCATTCGTAAACAGAAGAAGCCGGCGGCAGCGGAGGCGATTGCCCGTCTGGCGGATGAGGGAAGAAATGTTTCACGTTTTTTTACCAATGCAGGCCGCATGATGGGCCCGATCCAGCGGGTCAACGTGGATTTCGCATCGCCCATGCTCGAAGAGTTGGACAATGCGGCCAAGGATCTGAACATCAGTCGTCAGGCGGTCATCAAGACTTTGGTTCGGCAAGCGCTGGATCAGCACTACCTGGCAACAGCGCGGTCTCCGGCTGCGAGGAGATAGGACCTCATTCGACCTGGGAGGTTTGCTACGGCTCATATCTCGCATCAGCCTTTGCGCTGCAACTGCGGAAGCTGGGCCAGGCGGTGACTTCATCGCCGAAGCGAACCTCAACCGCGGCGCCACATGCTTTCCGGAAGTATGCAGCCGGTTCCAGCAGATTGCGGACATGGGAACTCCGGTTCTGGCTCAACATCCGCAACAGGCTCTTGGGCGGCCGTCCCAGAGCCTTGCCGGCTTCGATGAATGAGCCGAGCGAGGCCACGGCCAGGATTGTGAGCGATACGTAAAGTACAGGCGCTAAAAAGGCACTGCGGTTGAGATCTCAGGTCCGGTCAGACGGTTTATCACCCGCGACGATAAAGCACTTCAAGACCACAGCGGCGCTTTCGTCTCTTCCATCATTTAGCGGCTCACCAGGGACGCTGAAGGAGCTCTGTCGGATTCCGTTGAGATCCTTCCGGCGACACCCGGCGCTCTCTTCCAACTACGCTGCGTGCCTGCATCCACCTTCCACATGCGTGCCCCGCATCTCGTTTTTTTGAGATGTGGGAGTAGCGCCAATCCCGATGGCGCGTCCCACCCAACGCCAGGCCGAGCGCTAGCCTTCGCGTGAGCGCCCAAAACCGCCACCGATCGCTTCCCGAAGCCTTTCTTGCGCAAGGACAGGTGGTGAGGCAGGCAACCTCACCCGCGCTCGCTCGCCGCCGTGAGTCTTACACTTCGCCTCGTCCCTGCGGGACAGGGAAGGGATTGCGCTCCTCGAACTGGATCTGGTGCCAGTAAGGGTAGGCCAACGGTACGGCGCTGGCCGCATCCAGGCGGGTAACCTGTTCCGCGCTCAGGTTCCACCCTGTAGCGCCCAGGTTGGCGCGCAACTGTTCTTCATTGCGCGCTCCAATCACCAAGGTGCTCACCGTCGGGCGCTGCAGCAGCCAGTTCAGCGCGAGTTGGGGAACGGTCTTGCCCGTTTCCTTCGCCAGCTCATCCAGCACATCCACCACCTTGTACACGAGCTCCCAACTAGGTAGAGGACCGGCATCCAGCACCATCTTGCTTTGCAGCCGTGAGCCGGCCGGCAGCTTCTGCCCGCGCCGGATCTTGCCGGTCAAACGGCCCCAGCCCAGCGGGCTCCAGACCAGTGCGCCCACTCCCTGGTCCTGGGCCAACGGCATCAGCTCCCACTCGTAGTCCCGGCCCACCAGCGAGTAGTACACCTGGTGGCCCACGTAGCGCGCCCATCCATAGCGCTCAGAGACGGAGAGCGACTTGATCAGGTGCCAGCCGGAGAAGTTCGAGCAGGCGATGTAGCGCACCTTGCCGTCCCGCACCATCTTGTCCAGCGTGCTCAACGTCTCCTCCACCGGCGTGGTCGCATCGAACGCGTGCATGTGATAGACGTCGATGTACTCCGTCTTCAGCCGCCGCAGCGACCCTTCCAGAGCCTCGATCAGGTGATACCGGGAGCTGCCCACGCCGTTGGGGCCCAGGCTGGCGCCGCGGAAGGTCGCCTTGGTCGAGATCAGCACCTCTTCGCGCCGCAGGTGCGCGATCGCCCGGCCCAGCACCGTCTCGCTTTGGCCGTTGGAGTATATGTCGGCCGTATCGAAGAAGTTACAACCGGCCTCCATGCAGATGTCAATCAGATGAGCAGCTTCCTTGTCCTGAACGTGGCCCCAGGACTTGAAAAACTCGTCGTCCCCGCCAAAGGTTCCAGTGCCAAAGCAGAGCTCCGGAACCTTCAGGCCGGAGCGGCCGAGAGAGCGATAGTTCATATGCATCTCCAAGAACAGAAGTGCAAGCGCAGAACTTCAAGATCAGAAAACCAAGATCAGAACACCAGGAGCAAATCTCCAAGCGCAGAGATCAAGCGTAGCACTCGTCGGATGCCGGAACTCCGCGGCTTGCAACCATTGGATGCCGCCGGCCGGGTTCACGATGACGAAGTTCCTGCCGCCACCGGAAAACACCCGCCCGGCGCTCAGCTGAGGCACTCGCAAGCAGAGCCCGCCTCCGGGCCGGACCTCCGCCGCTCGCCTTGTCCTACTCCGCTCCCTTTGCCCTTGCAATCTGCGTCCGGGCGGCGGCGTCCAGCGCGGCCTGGGTGCGGAAGAACAGATGCCGCGGGTTGGAGCCCGGATAGAAGTGGACCTCGATCTCCCGGTGGGTCACGGAGCCGTTGATCCCGTCGTGAAACGGATAGCCCAGGTCCTGCAGCAGGTGCAGCGAGCCCTCGTTGCCGGAGGGATTGCCATCGTCGCCGACGATGGCAAAGACGGTGCGGTGGGTGCGCAGGCTGGTCACGGTCACAAAATCCCCCAGGCGCGCGCCCAGCTTGCGCTCCTTTTTGCCCAGCACCACATAGTTGATTTCAGCGGCATTGACGTAGCGGCGCGGGTTGCTGGGAGTGGTGATCGCCGGGTCGGTGTAAGCGGTTTGCGAGATGTACAGTCCCGGGCAGGGATCCTTCGGCCCTTGAATGATCGGCACGTTCGGATGGTCGTCGTCGGTAAGGTAGCCCACAATCTTGCCAAAAGGAAGTCCCCGGTAGCGGGCATCATGCAGCTTGTCCAGCGTATGCGAGCCCGGAGGTCCGTAGGCGTTGGGAGCCCCATCCACATCCACATCCATTCGCCGCAGCAGAATCGTGAACTCCGGCGCTGGCTTTGCCGCGTCCTGCGCTCGGGCGACGGCGAGCCATGCGCCGGCCAACAGGGCCGCGGCCCAGGCAGAGAGCATCAGAATGCGAACACGGTGGGTCAATGCAGCGGTTCTCCATCGCCAGAGGGGCTGAGCGTCCAAATCAGTCCTCCCTCGCCGTAACCGGCTCCTCGAAACCAGTTCTCCCGGACCGGCTCCCCAAAGCCCGGCCGTCTTCCCTCAGAACAGAATACCCGTTCTCCCTCATCCCTCATGGAGACGCGTCAAGATCCGCTCAGGATGAGCGGATCCCTGGAGCTTCGACTGCGCTCAGGATGGGTGGATCCAGGCGATGCCGGCGACGGTGCGCGATAGCTCCGAACCAGCCCGTGGGCATCGTGGTGGTGGCCGCGCTCAGCTTGGTGCTGCACGGCAGCCTGATCCCGCTGCCGCTCTTTCGCCGCCACTCCCGCTGCATGAATCACGGCGAGATGATAGAGATCGGCCACAGAAAGTACGGCCGTGCGGATTACAAGTCGGGGAGGGCCTTTCGCAAAGGAGTGACACATGGCGGCAAAGCAGCGGAACATTCATTTGCAGAGCCGAAGTCTCCAGCATGTTCATGGATTTCGAGGGAATCATCGGCCCTCAAAAACCACGGAAAAGGACGCATCGGCCACCACCGAATGGAAGGCATGTGATTGTCTTGCCATGTTGGCCTTGGCGGAAGGAGCCTGGAAGGCGAACGGAGCAAGGGCCGGCGCGGGGGGATC
>JAKAQS010000253.1 GCA_021819585.1 Acidobacteriota bacterium | reverse complement strand
CCAAGCGCTCCAGAACAACTACGACGTAAAGATTGCCGCCGACCGGGTTCTGGAAGAACAGGCCCGGCTCGGCATGACCAAGGCGGCCGAATATCCCAGCGTCGACGTGGGCGCGTCTTATGTAGCCTTGGGGTTGCCCGGAGGGCTGCTCGGCAACTCCAACAGCTCACAGTCCACCTACTTCTTCGGTGGGCTGACCGGATCTGTAGCCTGGAATCTGGACTTCTGGGGTTACTATCGCCGCCAAACGGAGGCTCAGCGGGCCTACCTGCGGGCAACCGAGTGGGCCCGGCAAACCACCTACAGCAACCTGATCGAAGACGTCGCAACCGACTACTATCAGTTGCGCTCCCTGGATGCCCAACTCGACCTCACTCGCAAGACGCTCCTGGCGCGCCAACAATCGCTGGATCTCACCCGAACCCTGGAGCGTGGCGGAGCGGAATCGCTGGCCGATGTGCGCCAGGCCGAAGAACTCTGCTTCACCGCCCAAGCGCAGATTCCCGCCCTTCAGAGTCAAATTGCCGGCCAGGAGAACGACCTCCGTCTGCTGCTTGGGGAGGCTCCAGGACCCATCGTTCGCGGTGGCGCCGTCGCTGATGCCCCGCACCCGGTAGACGTTCCGGTTGGGCTCCCTTCCGATCTTCTGGAGCGCCGGCCGGACATTCGCCGCGCCGAAGAGCTTCTGGTCCAAGCCAACGCCAACATCGGCGTTGCCCGCGCCGCATACTTTCCGCAGCTCTCGATCACGGCGGAGGGCGGCCTTGGCAGCAGCCAGTTTGACGAACTTCTGAATCCTGCCAACGGTTACTACTATGCTGTCGGCGGTCTCACCCAGCCTATTTTCAATGCAGGAAAGATCCGGGACAACTACCACCTGGCTCTCTCCGCGCACAAGGAGTTGCTGGATACCTACCAGCAGACGATCGCCGAGGCGCTGCGCGATGTCTCCAACGCCCTGGTGGCTTACCACAAGAGCCGCGAGTACCGTGATCTCGAAGAGAAGCAGGTCGCCGCCGCCGCCGATGCGCTGCGTCTGGCGCGCATCCGCTATCAGGGGGGCGCCACCAGCTATCTGGAGGTGTTGACCACAGACACGAATCTTTACAACGCGGAGCTGACCCTAAACGGCGCCGAGCAGCAGGAGGCCCTCGCTCTGGTACAGCTCTACAATGCGCTGGGCGGAGGCTGGTAGCCGTTTCTCCATCAGGTCGCCCCAGGATTACGCCGGCGTCGCTGCAGGCATCCCTCCCGGGCGGAATGCTTTCCCAGCCGTGCCTGCGGGCATCTTCGTTCTTCTTCTTTGCGTGGTCTATTTGTGCTCCGCCGCGTACAATATCTTTGGTCTTGATTTCGCTCACTAAAGGAGAAGCGAGGAATATGAACCAGGTCCGAGTTCGGAAGTGCTTTGAATGGATTGGGGTAGCAGCCGTTGGCCTGACGGCGATCGCGGCTCGCGCCCAGGAACACGCACCGTTGCCGAGCGGACCTGCGCCGATCCTCGTAACCGTTCGGGAGACGCCAAAGCCCGGCGAGGAATTCACCCATGCCAAGTTGGAAGCCGAGATTGGAGCGGCGCTCGACTCGGTCAAAGCGAAAGAATATTACCTGGGCATGGGAGAGATCTCCGGATCGGAAGACCTCATGTTTCTCTCCGGCTATGCCTCGCTGGAGGAGATGGCGGACGTGCATGACAACGACGACACGATTATCGGGGACAAGCTGGACACCCTCGAAGCGGAACACAGCGCGACTCTTGAAAAGACCGAGACGTCGATCTGGCGGCTACGTCCGGACCTGAGCAATCCACAGCCGGAGAGTCTCGGCAGTATGCGCTTCATGGACGTGGTCCAGATTCACGTCAAGCTCGGGCATGACACGGAGTTCTCCGATGTCATGCGGAAGACCGGCGATGTTTGGGTTCAGACTGATCCGAACTTTCACTATATGATCTATCAGCAGATCTTCGGCGATGGGAAGGACAACTCTTTCTTGATCCTGATCCCGGTCAAGGCGCTGTCCGATATCGACCGGCACCAGTCCCTCGCGCAGGAATATCTCAAAAACATGGGCGAGGTAGTGCATAAGCATATCCTGGGAATTGTGAGCTCGGACTATGATAGCGTCGAGAGCAATCTCTTCGTATTTACTCCCAGTATGAGCCGCCTTCCGGATAGCTGGACGCAGAACGATATGAGCTTCTGGCATCCGAAGCCGCCGACCTCGGCTCCGGTCAAGAAGCCGCTTACGGCGGCTCCAGCCAAGACGTCGGCGCCAAGTAACTAAAGAGCGAAGAGCAAGAGCGAGCCGCCCCGAACTCCCTTCAAAGTTCGAGGGCGGCTTTTTCTGTAGTCCATGGAGCATGCGAGAGATGGAAGATGCTTTCCTCCTGTTCCCCAATCGAAGCGAGGCGCTTCGATAGAGGGTTCGCCAAGGAAAAGGACATCCGAGGAGGAGCAGGCGGTGTCCAACAGAGCAGATTCGCGGAACTTTGATGGATCCGGGAGTGGGGCGACCGGCGGGGGAGCAGGTGCGCAAGCGCGGGATCCGTCAGAAATTGTTCTGGGGACGGAATCTGGCCCGCTCGGGAGCCCGTTCATATTGAAGAAGAGACCGTACGGTGGCTTAATCGGCTTCGCGTTGTATCTGAGCAGTTCACTTCGGAGAACGCGAGCAACTGACGCTTGGTGACTCTGCAAGATTGCGATCCGCACATTCCGAAGATCCAACGGGCAAAGAAGAACGGCTACCCAGAGGGGCAACCGTTCCTCAAGATGCTACTAGCTCGTGGATCAGCGGCGTCCCCCACCGCCGCCATGGAAGCCCCCACCGCCGCCGTGGAAGCCACCACCGCCGCCGTGGAAGCCACCACCGCCGCCGTGGAAGCCACCGCCGCCATGAAAGCCGCCACCGCCCACACCATGAAAGCCGCCGCCGTGCCATCCGCCGTGCCATCCGCCACCGTGCCATCCGCCCCAGCCGCCGCCGTGCCATCCGCCCCAGCCGCCACCGTGCCATCCGCCCCAGCCGCCACCCCAGCCACCGCCGTGCCATCCGCCCCAACCACCACCCCAGCCAAGGTGGTACCAGGGGCCGGCACCGATGAACAAACCGCCATTAAACCACTGCGGGCCATAATAGCCATAAGGGGCGCAGGAGTACGGCGGGTAGGAGTAGTACCCCCATTGGCATACAGGCGGACCGGCAGGAACGCCCCCGATGTCAACACCGAATGAAATCTGCGCGCCGGCAGAGGCCGTGATGAATCCGAACAGCGCGGCCAGTAAAAGATATCTGAGACTACGCATAGCAGTTCTCCTTGAGTTGCTTCGTCTCCAGCTCGCCTGGTTGGTCAGCGCAGACCGAAAGCTCCGGGCGCTTGCTTTGCGACCGGTCTCGATGGTATTGAACACAAGGATACCGGAAGAGTCTCGCATTAGTCGACCCAGGGAGGATATGAGGATGGTTCCAGCGCAGGTGATGGGATCCATCCGCCCACGGGGGATCATCCCAGCCCGGGCAGTCCTCTTATTGCCGGCCTTCTGTCGATGCAGCGCGCAAGGTCGAAGACTGTGGGAAGCAGGGCGTCCTGGATCTTTCCCGTGAGCGACAGCCGATCTCACTTGCCGTATTGAACATTCCCTCCACTGCGGCAAAAAGTAAAGGACATGCCGTCCTGACGAGAGAACCTGGCTCGACCGGACGTTCTACCTCCGGCACAGTGGAGCGCATCGAAGGCTCCAGACAGAGGCGGGCCTGCAGCAGTGACTTCCCTCTGCGGACCGAGGCTTGCAAAAGGGAGGTCGACCCTTACCTTGCAATGTTCGAGCAGAAGAGGCCAACGCTTCCGGCTCATTCGTCAAACGACGTGTGTCTCTTGCACGCAAGACGTCCAATGACGCAGATCGTCACCTGTTCAGCCCCAGACCAGGCCAAAGCAGCCCCAGGGTTCTGCACTTTCGATATGGCCTTCAAGTTCTGCTCTCTTGCCTATTGAACGACGAGAGTGAACGTAGCACTCTTGCTCAGGCTGCCGGCCGTTCCCGTCACCGTCACCGTGCTGCTGCCCGCAGGAGTGGTCGTGCTGTTGCCGGTTCCGCTGCTGCTGCTGCTGCCGCCGCAGCCGGAGGCGGCCAGGCCCAATGCGGCAGAGAGGGCAAGTGCAGTGAAGAAGCTCTTCCACTTGCGCCGTGCCCGAAAGATGCCGCCAAGGCCGAACAGCATGCAAGCCAACAGGATGCCTTGCGCAGCTCTTCCATGGCCACCGAAGGTAGAAGGTCTGTGAAGCTGGATCATTGCCACGTTGGTCGCGATGGTCAAAGTTGAAGTGACGGAGCTTCCGTTCGGTGTCACGGTGGAAGGCGAGAAGCTACAAGTGCTCGCCAACGGAAGCCCGGAGCAGGTAAAGCTGACTGCCTGATCAAAGCCGCTCTCAGGCGTCACCGTAATGATTGTGCTTCCGGATTGGCCGGCGTTGAGGGTGACCGTTGTCGGGTTCAGGCTGAGGGAGAAGCCCGGCCCGTTCACGGTTTGTGTCAGCACTGCGGATGTCGATCCAGCAAACGTGGTGTCACCTCCGTAGACCGCAGTAATGGAGTGACTGCCTACGGTGAGAGACGCAGTTGTGTAACTGGCCTGCGCACTGCTGTTGAGCGGGCCGGTTCCCAACGTGGTGGCGCCGTCCATGAAGGTAATCGAGCCAGTCGGAGTGACCGTATTGCCCGATGGCCCGGTAACAGCCGCAGTAAACGTCACCGATTCTCCCTGCGCAGAAGGATTCACCGAAGAGGTAACCGCCGTGGTCGTAGATAGCAGGGCAGCGGCGTTCACCATCTGGGTCAGTGCCCCTGAGGTCGATCCGTTGAAATTCGAGTCGCCGCTGTACACCGCGGTAATCGATTGCGACCCGGCACTGAGCGAGGATGTGGTGTATGTAGCCACTCCGGATGCATTCAGGGCTCCGCTGCCGAGCGTTGTTCCGCCATCCATGAAGGTCACCGACCCCGTAGGCGCACCGGAGCTGCCGGAAGCCCCGGCAACCGTTGCCGTAAAGGTGACGGACTGTCCAACCGTTGACGGATTTGCGGAAGAGGACACAACGATCGTTGTCGAGGCCTTGGCGGCTGCATTCACTACTTGGGTGACGACGTTCGATGTTGACCCGCTGAAGTTTGAGTCCCCGCTATACAGAGCGGTGATTGAGTATGTGCCGGCGGGTAGCGTAGAGGTGCTGAAGCCGGCTGCAGCGGATGCATTGAGCGGACCGCTGCCCAAAGTCGTCGTTCCGTTCAGGAAGCTCACGGTTCCTGTGGGTACGGTTGTATTGCCCGAGGGCCCTGCCACCGTTGCCGTAAACAAGATACTGCTTCCTGCGGTCGCCGGATTCGGCGACGACACAAGCGTGGTGGTTGTCGCTGCCGTGGTGCTTTGGGATGGA
>JAKAQS010000252.1 GCA_021819585.1 Acidobacteriota bacterium | reverse complement strand
CGGATGTGGCCAACAACTACGTGGATGTCATCGCGCAGTGGCCCGGCATCTCCGCCGAACAGGTGGAACAGCAGGTGACCATACCGCTGGAGATCGTCATGAACGGCATCCCCGGCGTGGCCCACGTCCGCTCCTGGTCCATCTTCGGCCTCTCGACGGTCGAGATGGTCTTCAGCGACGACACCACCGACTTTGAGAACCGTGAACGGGTCCTGGAGCGGCTCTCCCAGGTAACGCTCCCCGCCGGCGTCGTGCCGCAGATGGGAACGGACTGGAGCCCGGTTGGCCAGATCTACTGGTGGACGCTGCAGAGCACCAACCCCGAGTACGATGCGATGAACCTGAAGGCGCTTGAGGACTGGACCGTGGACAAGTACATGAAATCCGTCCCCGGTGTGGTCGACGTCAGCCCGTTCGGCGGGCCCACCCGCGAGTATCAGGTTCGTCTGGATCCCGACCAGCTCGTCGACTATGGCCTGAGCCTGGCCCAGGTGGAGCAGCAGCTCACCAACAACAACGTGAACGGAGGCGGCAGTTTCATCCAGGAGGGCCAGCAGGAGATCAATGTTCGCGAGGTCGGCCTGGATAGAAACGTCCAGGATATTGAGAACACCGTCGTCATCTACAAGGGGGGAACTCCGGTCCGAATCAAAGACCTCGGCGTAGTCGAGCAAGGGCCCATGATCCGCCTGGGACAGACCGGCCTGACGCTGAAGAATCCGAACGGCTCGCTGATCGATAACCCGGACGTCGTCTCCGACATCGCTCTGCTGCAAAAGGGAGCGGACGCCGAGCCGACCCTGGACGGAATTCACAGGATGGTTCAGGAACTGAACCGGTCCATTCTGCCCAAGGGAGTGACCATTCGCCCCTTTCTGGACCGCAGCGATCTGGTTCACTACACAACCCACACGGTGCTGCGCAACCTTACCGACGGCATGATCCTGGTCTCAATCATTCTGTTCCTCTTCCTTGGCAACCTGCGCGGGGCTTTCGTCGTCGCCCTCACCATCCCCTTCGCCCTGCTGTTTGCGGCCATCTGCCTTGACTTGAAGCACATTCCAGCCAACCTGCTTTCGCTGGGCGCGCTGGACTTCGGCATGGTGGTGGATGGAGCGGTCGTGATGGTGGAGAACATCGTCCGCCATCTCTCCCACGGCAACCACCGGCAACGGACGCCCAGGGAGAAGATCCGCGAGGCCGCTCATGAGGTGCAGCGCCCGGTCTTTTATGCCATCGCCATCATCATCACCGCCTATCTGCCCATCTTTACGCTCCAATCCGTCGAAGGACGCCTCTTCCGGCCCATGGCCTGGACCGTGGCGGCCGCTCTGCTGGGAGCGCTCATCTTTTCCATAGTGATCGCACCGGTGCTCTCCAGCTTCGTCTTTCAGAAGGGCGCCACGGAGTGGTCCAACCCGGTTATGAACCTTCTGACGGACCGTTACCGCAAGGGCGTCACCTGGGCCATCCATCACCGCCGCTTCACCCTTGGGATGGCGCTGCTCGGCCTGGCTTTTGCCCTGTATCTTGGGCTGGGCGGCGTCATCGGCTCGGAGTTTCTGCCTCATCTGGATGAAGGCGCGCTATGGGTACGCGGCTCGCTGGAGCAAAGCGTAGGCCCCACCGACGCCACGCGGGTCGCAGACCAGGCAAGGATCCTGCTCTGCTCTTATCCTGAGGTAAAGCAGTGCTGGAGCCAGGTGGGACGCCCCGATGACGGTACCGATCATACCGGCTTCTTCAACACCGAGTACTTCGTCGATCTGAAGGACAGGACGCTGTGGCGTCCCATCTTCCATCGCAACGAGGACAACCTGATCGCATCCATGCAGGCGCAGCTTGAAAAGCAGTTCCCAGGCGTGATCTGGGGCTTTTCTCAACCCATTGAAGACAACATGGAAGAGGCTGTATCCGGCGTCAAAGGCGAGTTGGCGACCAAGGTCTACGGCAGCGACCTGCACACCCTGGAAGATTACGCAAACCAGATTGAGGCTGTGATGAGCCAGGTACGGGGCATTACAGACATCGGCGTCTTTCAGGTGACAGGCCAACCCGATCTCAACTTCGTGGTCGACCGCCGGAAGGCCGCGCGCTGGGGCATCAACGTAGCCGACGTGCAGGATGCGATTCAAACCGCGGTAGGAGGAACCGCGCTCACCCAGGTGCTGCGGGGCGAGCAGAGCTACAATCTGGTGCTTCGCTATCTTCGCCCCTACCGCAACACACACGAGGCGATTCAAGACATCCGCCTGCTCGCGCCCACCGGCGAGCGCGTTTCGCTGGCCCAGCTCTGCGATATCCACGAGGCCGATGAAGGCTCGGAGATCTATCGCGAAAACAATGAGCGTTACGTGGCCATCAAGTACAGCGTGCGCAACCGCGCGCTGGGCGACGCCGTTCGCGAGGCGATTCAAAGAGTCAATGAACAGGTGAAACTGCCGCGCGGCTATCACCTGGGCTGGGAGGGCGAGTACCAGAGCGAGTTGCGCGCCGAGGCCCGGATGGCCATCATCGTGCCCATCACGGTGCTGCTGATCTTCATCATCCTCTACACCATGTACAAGTCCCTCAAGTGGGCGCTGCTGATCCTGGCCACCGTGGCGATGGCCAGCCTGGGCGGACTGCTCGTGCTGCTGATCACCCACACCGACTTCAGCGTCTCCTCGGAGGTCGGCTTCCTTGCGCTCTTTGGCGTCTCCGTGCAGACGGGCGTGATCATGCTGGAGTACATCAACCAGTTGCGCGCGCGCGGAACCACGATTGAGACCGCCGCGGTGGAGGGCGCGGTGATGCGCCTGCGCCCCATCATGATGACCATGCTGGTGGCCACGCTCGGCTTGCTGCCTGCCGCTCTCTCCCATGCCATCGGCTCGGATTCGCAGCGGCCGTTCGCCATCGTGATCGTAGGCGGGCTGACGACCAACCTGTTGATGAGCATCTTCCTTCTGCCAACCCTCTACGTGTGGATTGCCGGCGGCCATGATGTCCTGCCGGAGGTCGACGGTACAATGAAGGATTTTTAGAGCGGAGCCACATCAAAAGGCGGGACCGTTCGGCAGAGACCAGATCTGACGATCAAGAAGAGGATGACCGCACATCTCCAGCGTCAGCCCCTGGGCCGAGCGGCCCGTAAGGCACAGGCGATCGCCGCGGTTGATTAGATTGCCCGCCAACGTATACTTCCAGCGCTGCGTGTCAGCAGAGATGCAGCGCTGCATCAGAACCTTGCCGTTTGCTGCCGCAAGGCACCTTCCCGAAGATTCGAGAGAACCGGCAGGAGTCACCGTCCAGCGCTGCCCCTGCGAATCGGAGCAGGCCTCCACCTTCCCTGACGCAGCCATGCAGAGCACATAGCTCTCTGGATCACGGTGGCGCCCAGAGGCCAGGCGCGTCACCACGCCCATGCGGGCAGGCGCACCACAGGCCGACGCCGGCCGGATCCTCCAGATCGCCGTATCATGCGCTGCGATATCGGCCTGCAAGGTTAATGCGCTTGGCTCCCGGGCGCCGCTCCAGAGATCAATGGAGGAGAATTGGCAGTCTGTCCGCGCGAAGCCCAAATCGGCGGCGTGGAGTTTGACGTGCATCGGCCGGTCGCCCCAGTTGAGCACAGCCACCGCGTAGCGGCCTGCCGCAAGCTCTTTCAGCAGAAGATCGGAAGAGGATGTACGACGCAGCAGCGTCGCCATCCTTCCCAAAGGATCCTGATCGACGCTCAACACCTCTCGGTTTCCCAGCACGGAGATGGCCGCCGGGCTGAGCGCATTCAGATTCGAACTCAGGATCAGAGGCGCGGACATCATGGACCAGAGCGCCAACTGGCTGCGAGTCTCCGCCGGCGTCATGCCGCCATCGCCGCCGATGATGAAGTCCGCATCGTTCCAGTTGCCGGGCGATTGAAAACGGCCCAGCGGCAGGTTGTAGGCATAGTTCCATAGCACGCTATGGAAGCGCGGCGCATCCGGGGCCTTGGAGTCAAAGGTGGCAATATCCGAGCCCTCGCGCCACAACTGTCCGTAGAACCGGACCCAGCTTAGAACGTCATACCAGTCCGCCGTGCCCTGAAAGTATGCGGGAGCGGATTCGGAGAAGATGACCGGCCGCTCAGTCTCAAACAGAGCCGCGCTCTCGGCGCGATACGCAGCGCGGTAGGCTGTGTTCTGGCTGTCACCCGGAGCGGCATAGACGTTGCATCCATCCAGCTTGAGATAATCGACGCCCCAGGAGGCAAACAGTTTCGCATCCTGCAGGAAGTGATCTTGTCCTCCACCCTGCGGGACGCCGCTGCCGGCAAAGCCGCCGCAGGTCTGCGAGCCGGCATCCTCGTAGATCCCAAACTTCAGCCCAAGCGCATGAACCGCCTTGGCCACGGCCTTCATGCCGTGCGGGAAGCGCTGCGGATCAGGCTGAAGATTGCCGTGGCTGTCGCGCGACTTCAACATCCAGCAGTCGTCGATGGTGACCGTGCGATAGCCGCGAGCCGCCAGACCGGTGCGCACCAGCGCCCGGGCATTGTCCAGAATGGTCTGCGCCGTAAAGTTGCACTGGTAGTGAGCCCAGTCATTCCACCCCATGGGCGGAAGCGGAGCGAGGCCCGGCTGTCTTTGGGCGGCACACGCTGAAGTGAAAAAGACGGGGAGCAGCAACGCCACAAGCCAGAGCGCGAAAGGGCGGCCTATCTCATCCCCGTCTGCGCGCAAAGCCGAAGATCGCCTGGGAAACGGCGACGATTCTGGAATGCCGAAGACGAAAGACGGAACGGCCTTGGACGCCGTCAAAAGTGACCTGATACCACCCATGAAATCTCCTGTCCGCACGATGGGCGTTCGCAGCCTGACCTCTCGGCGTTCGAGGTAAGTGCCGTAGCGCCTGGTTATGCCGCTACCACCGCAATATGGGCCTTTTACAGGGTTGTCTTTGACCATGTCAAGGAACCAGCTCAAGGAAATCAGCCCTTACGGAACACGCAGCGGCCGGTAACCGGTGGCGGGAAACAACCCCGTAGGCGCGGCTTGTGAAGTAGCGTCCTGCGCAGCGAAGACATAACGCAGGAAGAAGCCAGCCTTCGATTCAGCATATTCGCGCGTATTGTTGAAGGCGGCGTAGGTTCCCAGGAACCAGTGATGGTGAGCGGCATAGGAGAGTTCGCCGTCAAAGTTGTAGTTGGCGCCGATGGTCGTCGACGCCGGGTAGTAGGGATTGCCCTGTGAGATCTGGAGAGCCGGATCCAGCGGGAAGTAGGGCGTCGTTGCCTGATAGTATCCCTGCACGCCCAGGCTACCGCTGAGCTTGTAGCGCCAATGCCGCCGGGATCGGCCGGTCAAGTTGACCGGAACTCCTGCAATGGCGAAGGCCTGCGGGCTGAAGTACCCACCCTGCCCGTAGGTGAAGTCGTACTGATTCTGCGCGTAGTGCATCCCAAAGAAGTTCATGCCGATTGTGAGGCTGCCGGACGTGGGCCTGCTC
>JAKAQS010000032.1 GCA_021819585.1 Acidobacteriota bacterium | reverse complement strand
TCTCGGCAGCGCGCAGGATGCGGCTACGCCCCTTCTGGCAGCATCGGTTCTACGGCCTCAACGTCTACCGGCGGGAAGCGCGCCGAAACGCGGCGATGCGTCCATCGCAATCCGTTTACCCGTAACCTGGTCGCACCCGAAAGAGTGGATCGGGTGGAGCTATTGGCGCCGGGCATGCGGAGAAACAGGCGTGGCCGAGATCGCGTCGACGTGGACGTCCGGTGAACGGCAAAGATCACAGGCGGCCGAGACGTCCTGCGAACCCACCTCTCAAACAAGCCAGATGTGGGACCCGCGCCAGGCGCCCGGCTCTCTTCCAGCGCGAACCCTCTGGCGCGGCGCCTTAAGCGCCGCCCAGCGCCTGGATGATCTCCGCCGTGCTGCGCACCCGGCCCAGGCGCGGAAAGATGTTCTTCACCGAGTTCTGGTGCCCGTTGCGGCCGGTCATGGCGTCCTCGGCCAGCACCACCGCATAGCCGTGCTCGTGGGCGGCTCGCGCTGTGCTCTCCACCCCAAACTCGGTGGCGATGCCGCACAGAACCACGGTCTTGATTCCTCGCCGGCGCAGTTGCAGGTCCAGATCGGTTCCATAGAAGGCTCCCCACTGGCGCTTGAGAATCAGCACATCGCCCTCCTGCGGCTTCAGGTCCGGATGCAGCTCGCTCCAGTCCGGCGAGGGTGGAGCGCTGGGGCGCCAACCCTCATCCACAGGCGCCCGCAGGGCGTCGCGCCCGTCCGCCGAGCGGCCAACCCGCACCAGCACCACCTGCGCTCCCGCGGCGCGCCCCGCATCCAGCAACTGCGCCGCTCGGGCCAGAACCTCCTGCGGCGTATAGGGACTGCTGCCGGGCATCGCCACAATGCCCTTTTGCAGATCGATCGCGACGATGGCCGTGGTGCTGGGATCAAGCTTCAGTTCGCTCATGACTTCATTAAATCAGCTTCTCCGGCTCGGTCCAAAGGAGCGGCCGCTCGAAAGATCAAGTTCGCCCAGGTGACCCCACCGTGCTCCTCTTGTGGCAAGACGCCCGGCCAGCCGATCCTCACCGCGCCATCGGGCCGCTCTCCTGCGCCTGCCCCGCAGCCAGGCGCTTGGTCTTGCGGTAGACGTTGGCCACCGAGAGCGTCCACAGCGGAGCCAGATCCACCCCCGGCAACAGCTTGGCGGCGAAGGACGGCAAAAACTCCCAGTGAAAACCCAGAAGGTAGATCAGTAGCCCCCCGGTAACCACGTCGACCACATCATCCGCGGGCGAGTCGGCCCCCTCCACCAGGAAGGGAAGAAAGAGGAACTGTAGCGCGTCGGCCGCCATGGCCAGAACAAGGGCGACACGAAAGCGCGTAAGCTGCGCCTTTGGAATCGGGTTTGGGCTCATGCCGCCCTCCGCTGCTCCTACTTCCCACTGTACCGCTCCAGCCCGGCTCTGGGCTTCCATGCTTCTTTCTCCTGCGAGCCCGGCTTCTATCGTCGCCCACGCCGCCGCGGCGCCGGCCAGGCCTTGCGGCCTCAACCCACTCACCCGGCAGAACGAAGCCACTGCTCCATCTGCCGATGATCCACCAGACCCGGCTGCTGGACGGCCGCGCGGCCGCCGGAGAAGACCATGAAGGTGGGAATGCTGCGTATCTGGAAGCGTGCCGCCAGATCCGGATTCGCCTCCGTGTCCACCTTCAGCACCAGAGCCTGGCCCGCCATCTCTGCCGCGGTGCGAGCCACCTCGGGAGCGGCGGCGCGGCAGGGGCCACACCAGGCCGCCCAAAAGTCCACCAGCACCGGCACACCGGCGTTTTGCACCACATCGTCAAACAGCGCCGCGTCGGCGGCCAGCGGCTCGGCCAGCGGCGGCAGCGGCGCCTTGCAGGCTCCGCAACGGCCCGTGTCGCTGAGATGCTGAACAGACACACGGTTCTTCTGCCGGCAGGCAGCACAGATGCGAATCACAGACATAAACAACCTCGATCCTCGGTTGGGCCTCCCTCGCGATGGAGGCCACCGCGGATTGGATGCTTCTGACACACCTTTCAGTGCGGATCGGCGTTCCGAGGCAGGTGTGGGGACAGCTTCTTCCGGGAAGACTCCCCCAAGGTCACGGATATCCTGCGAACCCACATCTCAAGAAAACGAGATGTGGGGCGCCCGGGTTGGAGGAGAAAAGAGGATGGATGTAGGGTGCCCGGACGGAGTGGAGGATAAAGGGTTGGTGCGGCGGGACGGCGCCCGGTGACTTGCATCACGCGAAGGCAGGCGCGCAAGGTGTAGAAAAGAGCATTCTCGGGGAGTTTTCCTCCATGATCTTCGCAGACCGCTCCGACGCGGGACGGCGGCTTGGCAGACGCTTGGAGTCCTTTGCCGGGACACCGAGCCTCGTGGTCCTGGGCGTGCCCCGCGGAGGCGTCACTGTGGCCTATGAGGTCGCCCGCGCCTTGCACGCTCCGCTGGATGTGCTTCTCTCCCGCAAGCTGGGCGTGCCCGGCAACCGCGAGCTGGCCTTCGGCGCGGTCTCAGCCGGAGGCGGCCGCTTTCTGGATCAGGAGACGATCCAGGCCGCCGGCATCGACGCCGACACGGTGGAGCGCATCGCGGCCGAAGTCCTCCAGGAGCTGAACCGCCGGGCCCTGGCGTATCGCGCAGACCGCCCCCCGCTCCAGCTCGCGGGCCGCACCGTCATCCTGGTCGATGACGGCATCGCCACCGGCTCCAGCGCCATTGCCGCCATCCAGGCGCTGCGCCCAATGCAGCCCGCCAGGCTGGTGCTGGCCGTTCCCGTGGCTCCGCCCTCCACGTGGGCCTGGTTGCGGACAGAGGTCGACGAGTTCGTCGCTCTGGATCTGCCCCACCCCTTTCAGGCCGTGGGCAACTTTTATCAGAACTTCGCACCGGTAGAAGATGCGGAGGTGGTCGATCTGCTGCGCCGGGCCGGTCTGGCCCATGCGCTCGAATCCAACCGTGACCATGACCCAGGGCCTTAGTCTCAAGGTTCACACCTCCGGCCGGGTGCCCACATCTCAGCTTTTCGAGATGTGGGACGGCATCACCTCCACTCCGCAGCCCTCTTCACCCCTGGCCCGAAGCGCCGGCACGGGCCTGGGCTTGCAGGCTCTCCAACACTCGCGCCAGTTTCCGCACCCCAATCCGGATCTCGCGCTCTTCCACCGCCGCAAACCCCATCTGCACGGCCTCCGGCGCCTTTACCTGGCGGCAGTAAAAGCTCAGCGGAACCACGTCAATTCCGTACTGGGCCGCGCGGCGCGCCAGGCTCTCCGCCGTCACCCCCAGCGCGGTCAGGTGGCTGCGCAGGTGGGCGATGGTCTGCAGTCCCGCATCGATTCGGGCGACCTCCAGAGACTCGCCCAGGCTCTCGCCGGCGCACTCGCACAGCAGCGCGAGCCGTTCGGCATAGATGTTGCGCATCCGCCGCAGATGTCGGCCAAAGTGTCCCTGTTCTATAAAGTCGCACAGCGGCGCCTGCAGCAAAATCGAATGGTGGCGCGTGGTCATCGCCTTGGCCCGCAGAAAGAACTCCAGCAGATCCTCCGGCAACACCAGATAGCCCAGGCGCAGGGAGGGGAACATCGTCTTGTTGAAGCTGCCGCAAAAGATCACCCTCCCGGAGGTGTCCAATCCCTGCATCGCCGGGATGGGACGGCCGGAGAAGCGGAACTCGCTGTCGTAGTCGTCCTCGAAGATGGGCACGTTGTACTTGCCGGCCCAGGCCAGCAATTGCAGGCGGCGTGGCAGGCTCATGGTCATCCCGGCCGGATACTGGTGGCCGGGCGTGACGTAGATCAGCCGGCAGCCGCGCAGGCCCGCCTCCTGCGGCGCGGCGCCTTCAGCGTCCAGCGGCATGCAGACGATACGCGCCCCCATGGCCTGGAACAGCGTGGCGGCGCCCTGATATCCCGGATCTTCCATCAGCACCTTGTCCCCAGCCTCCACCAACAGGCGGGCGCTCAGGTCCAGACCCTCCTGTACGCCGGAGACGATGACAATCTGCTCGGCGGTGCAGCGGATGCCGCGCGAGCGGTGGCTGTAAGCGGCGATCGCCTGGCGCAAGGGCATGTATCCGGCCGAGTCGCAGCCCAGCAGATCCGCCGCTGTGGCCGAGCGCATCCGCCGCGCGGCCACCTGCGCCCATAACGTGGTGGGAAACAGATCCAGGGCTGGAAGGTTGGTGCGAAAGGCCCGATTCTCCGGTTTGACCGCCATCACCAGCGGCTGAACCCGTTGCGCCAGCGATGACATGCGTGGCCGCTGCGGCGCCGCTGCGTTCGCCTCGCCGCGGGTGAGCGGAGAGCCGGCCTGGGGCAGGGCCGAGATCGGAAGAAGATGCTCCGAGACGTAGGTGCCTGAGCCGCGCCGGCCCTCCAGATAGCCTTCGGCCTGCAACTCGTCGAGAGCGGCCAGAATCGTCGCCCGCGAGAGACGGTACTGGCGCGCCAGCTCCCGGCTGGAGGGCAGACGCGAGCCCGGAAGGATGCGTCCGTTCAGGATCTCCTCGCGCAGCACATTGCGCAGCCAGCGGAAGGCGGACACACCCTCCGGCCGGGGCGGAAGAATCCATTCGAAGCTGGAGGACCGTCGCGCCATCTGCAGCTCCTGGCTATGGGAGGTTCCGCCTGCCGGCGCCTGTCCTCGTCTGCCGGCCCCCTGGCCTGCTTTAGGCTGGGCCGGATGGAAGTGGTCTGGTGAAACGCGGCTAAGTGGGCCTTTTCAACCCGGCCAATTGGGATGATCCTAAACGCGAATACCCTCTGGGTCCAGCCCCGGCGGGTTCGCAGACCAGTGGCAGCGGCGCCTCCCAGCCGGTCCTGACTCGGGAGCAGCGCTTCCTTGGGCTCCGGTCGCCAGGCAGGCTCCATCACGGGCGGGAGGTGTTCATGCAGTCAACTTCGAGTTCCCATCTTGCCATTCGTCTTCTTCGCGGGGTGTCGGTAGCCGGCGTGCTCTCCGCCTGCGCCCTTCTGGCCCCGGGCACAGCGATGGCCCAAAGTTTCACCTTGGCTGAGGTCAACCCCGCGCCCTCCCTTCCCGGACCTGACGCCAGAGGAGGCGGCGACGTGGCATCTCTGCGCCTCCACGCAGCTTCCGCCGATGAGCCGCAGCAGCCTGCCGCGCCGATCTTCGTAGTCACCCCTGAGCTGCGCGCCGACACCTTGGCCGCCCGCGGAAGGTATGAGGATGCCATCGCTGCCTATTTGAAGATCCGGCCCCGCACGGCGGCGATCGACAACAAGATTGGCGTAGCCTATCAGCGCCTGTCCAGGGATCAGGATGCCATCGCCTATTACGAGCAGGCCCTGGCCCGCGATCACCGGCTGGCTGCGGCCTACAACAACCTGGGAACCATCTTCTTCCACGAAAACAAGGACCGGCAGGCCAAACGGCTTTATAAGAGGTCCATCCGGCTCGACGCCCGCGAAGCAGCCTTCTGGGGCAATCTGGCCATGGTCTACCTCGAACAGAAGCAGTACAGCGACTGTGCCGAGGCCTACCAGCGCGCCTTCAGGCTCAACCCCGAGATCTTCCAGGACCTGGAGTTGAACGGCGTGCGCCAGAACGAATCGCCCCAGGAACTGGCTCGGATGTATCTCACCTTTGCTCAGATCTATGCCCGCGCCGGCATGAAGGCCGAAGCCATCGTCTATATTCGCAAGGCCTTTGCAGAGGGCTTCAGGAATCTGCAGTGGATCGAACAGGATCAGCAACTCGCCGTCCTGCGCGGCTACCCGGCCTTTGAACAGTTGCTCAGCCGGCGCCTGCACTGATCTCCGGCGCCCCCCATCTCGAGCTTCCGATCGGTAGGTCAACACGGCCCCCCGGCCTGTGAGCGGGAAAAATCCCGGGCACGGCGGAGATCGTACAGGCGCTGGGCGGCGCCTGAGGGTTCTCGCTGGGAGAGAGCCGGGTGCCGGGTGCGGGGCGCCCTTTATATTGCGTGCCCCCCATCTCGGTTTTTGGAGATGTGGGTGCGCGGAACCCCTCTGCCGCCTGCTGTCTTGGAGATTTCGCTATTACCTCAGGAGGTTCACCAGGCGATAAGCGGCCCAAACAGGCTGGCGCGAAACTTTTTTGAGCGCGCCGGTTGTAGAATCCGTATGCAGAATCAACCGTAACTCTGAAGAGCGCGCAGCCTGCGGGCTGCGCTTTATCTCGTTCCCCCTTCCGCGCGAATCCTGTGGAGCTTTGTGGGCTGCGAAGATCAGGCTCCTTGAGATGTTGCGGGGGAGGTTCGAATGCGGATGCGGCTGCGAGTCGCCGAATTCCTTGTCACTGTCGCCATGGGTTTATGCCTTTGCCTGAGCCTGGAGCGCAGGGCCTATGCCTACATCGATCCGGGCTCCGGCCTGCTGATGCTGCAAGCTCTTGGAGCGGTCTTTACGGGCTTTCTCTACGCCGTTCGCAAGCGCATCCGAGCGCTGTTCCGAAGGGACAAGCCAGTGGAACCACAGCCGACCGGCCCGAACCGTGAGGGATGACGTGCGGCGGCGGTCCGGGAGACTCACGGAGTGAAAGCGAGCTTGCGTTCGAAGGTGCTCGTGCGGACGGTGATGGCCGCCTTGGGCTTCGACGCCATCTTTCTCCTGCGCATCGTCGCGCCGGCCATAGACTCCGAGCAGAGCGCAATCTACCACTGGGCCGGGCCGCCCTGGACCTTCTTGCTGCCGATCGCGCTCGATTTTCTGGACGTCTGGCTGCTGCTGGCGCTTCTCTTGTTCGCAGCGCGCAAGGCGGGGCGGCGGCGTGCGGTGATCTGGGGTGGCCTGCTGTTCCTCACGCCCTGGTTTCTCGGCCAGACACTGCAGGTCTTTTCTCTCAGGCCGCTCCCACCCGGGCCGGCTCATGCCCTCTTGCTCGGCGGCGTTCTGGCCACCGCGGTCCTGGCCGCCGCCTGGCGGCCCGCTCTTGCCGCGCGCATGGAGCCCCTCATCGGCGCCTCGGGGTCGATTCTGAGCTTCGCCGGTCTGTTTGGCGTCTTCCTGCTGGCGCAGCTTGCGTATCGTGGCTGGCAGGCGCGCGGCTTCGTGAGCGATCCTCCGCTCTACGCGGAGAAGACGGCCACCGCCAAGCCGCATCGGATCATCTGGATCGTCTTCGACGAGCTCTCCTATCAGCAGACCTTTGATCGGCGCTACCCAGGCCTTGACCTGCCCGCCTTCGATGCCCTGGCCGCCACTTCCACCACCTTTACCGACGCCGTGCCCTTCGCCATCATGACCAAGGAGGTGCTCCCCGGGCTGTTCACCGGCGAACCTTATGACCAGATGAGGGCCAGCCCCGCCGCCAAGCTCTGGCTGCGCAACCAGCTTACCGGCGGATGGGAGATCTTCAACCAGCACGACACCGTCTTTCAGGACGCCCTCAACGACGGTTACAGCACGGCGGTCTCCGGCTGGTACAACCCCTACTGCCGCATCCTTCCGGAGGTTCTGGATAGCTGCTACTGGACCTTTCATCCGGAGCTCGGCGGCATGTCTCCATCCAACACGGTTTTGGAAAATATGGCGGCGCCCGCCGAGGGACTCCTGCGGGTGGGGCTGAGGGCCTCGCCTGCCGGCTGGCGCGCCTCCCTGATGCGCCTCCTGAGGATCCCGGATGGCAGCGTGCAGGCGGCGCAGGGCCATATCGAGGACTACCAGGATCTGGACGCGCGCGCCCTCGGGCTGCTTCGGGACCGGTCCTACGGCTTTGTCCTGCTGCACCTTCCCATTCCGCATCCGAATGGCATCTACGACCGCCGAACGGGCCGGCTCACCACGGCCGGCTCTTCCTACATCAACAACCTTGCCCTGGCGGACCGATGCCTGGCGGGAATCCGCCGCACCCTGGAGGAAAGCGGTCAGTGGGAGTCCTCCACCGTGGTGGTGATGGGGGACCATAGCTGGCGCACAAAGCAGATCTGGTATCAGCCGCGGATCGAAGATGGATGGACCGAGGAAGATCAACTTGCCAGCCACGGCGGAGAGTACGATCCCCGGCCTGTGTACATGGTGAAGCTCCCCGGCCAGACCGCGGCGGCGCGAGTAGACAGCCCCTACAGCACAGTGAACACGCGCAAGCTCTTTGACGCCATCCTGGCGCAGCGGATCAGCACCCCGAAGGAGCTCAAGATGTGGGCGCAGGCCCTGCCCGCGCCCCGGTAGCAGAATCAGGCAGGTGTTGTCGCCCTTGGCTCCCCCCGGCTGCAGCGGCCCCAAGCCCCCGGCCCCCGGGCAAGAGGCTAGCCGGCGAGAGCCTGTCGGGGCGTGGCTCAAGAAGCGGGACACAAACCCAGCATTCTGCGAGCCCGCCGCTCGACGCTGGGCCAGGCCCTGGCCCGATCGAGGGAGCGGGTTTCGATGGGAGTCACCCGCCGGATCAAGTATTCTGGCTTCTGGGAGTTTATTAGGAATAGCGAGGGGCGGCGTTTGAGTCGAAGCGCATCGCGGACCGGAGAGCGCAGGCTCGCAAGGAGACGGGGAGCTTTCCGGCCTGAACTGCTGTTCCTCGATCTCCCGGAAGGGGAGTTCACGCTAGGGTGTTGAGCCAACTCAAGGGCGAAGAGTCGTCACGCGGCTACACAAGCGTACTTTCCGTGGTGGCGAAGAACTCGGCCGCGAATCTGACGAAGATGGCCGCGCTCTCCGTTACGGTATTCGTCCTCCCGCCGATTCTGGTCCGCGTCCTGGACAAGCCGTCTTACGCGACCTGGGTCCTTATTCTCCAGATCGGGACATACGTCGCGCTCTTCGACGGGAGCATGCAGTCGGCAATCAGCCGGTTCGTCGGCCGGTCGCGCGGCATGAACGACGACCGTTACATGGGGACGATGCTGAGCAGCGCAGGGATGATCATGCTTATTGCGGCGCTGACGACAGCGGCGTTGGCAATCCTCTGTGCTTGGCAACTGCATCATCTTTTCCCGAGCATACCCCCTCCGATCCGATTGGACGCAGCTCGTGCGCTGCTGATCTTCGGCCTGTCGCTGGCCTTTACCCTCCCATTTTCCACGCTAGCGGGAGCGTTCCTTGGATTGCAAATGAATCAGGTGAACGCCCTTGCGGGCAGCGTGGGCCGGGTGCTGGGAGCGACTGGCGCGGCGTATGCAGCGTACCGGCACCATTCCTTAACCGTGATGTCTCTTTGGATGGCATTCGGTTACGTGCTGCAGGCCGGTATGTACGAGGCCGCCTGGAAACGGCTCAACCTGCACGGCCTAATTCGGCGGGTGAACGTGACGCGCAGGGCTACGCAGGAGTTCGTGCGTTTCTGTTCTGCGTCCCTAGCGACACAGTTAGGCGGCGTGTTAATTACCGGGCTGGATATGCCCATCGTAGCCGCCTTCGACTTTCGCTCCGCGGCCTACTATGCTGTCGCAGCGACGGTGAGCACCATGCTCACGGTCCCGCAGTCCGCTGTGGTAAACACGCTGATCCCGATTGCTTCGGGCATTTGTGCCACCTCCAACCCGGATCGCCTGGGGGCGTTCGTCGTCAAGACGACTCGATATTCCACGGCGCTGCTCTGCTTGGTCGTGCTCCCCCTCCTCTTGGGGATGAGCCCCTTCCTCCGTCTCTGGGTGGGCTCCGACTATGCACGGCATGCGCTGCCGATGGCCGCCGTCCTCGTTTTGGCACAGTTTATTCGTCTTACCTTGCTGCCCTATGCTGCGATCGGCTTTGCGGCGGGACAGCAACAGAGGATGCTTTATTCGCCACTCGGAGAAGGGGTTGTAAATCTGGCCTGTAGTCTGGCCGGGGTGCGGTATCTCGGGGCGCTAGGGGTGGCCTTGGGAACTCTCGTGGGAGCCTGTGTCGGGGTTTTGCTCCATTTCATCGTCAGTATGCCGCGTACGGACGAGATGAAATTCGCACGCGGACGGCTTGCGGTCGACGGTATTCTGCGGCCAGTAGGCTGTTGCCTCCCGGCCCTCCTCGTAGTCTTGTTTCTGGCCCGCCACGCGCCCAGCCGCCTTGCACTGGGTGGACTGGTTTGCTTCGGGGAGATGCTGGCCTTCGCGGCGCTCTGGAAATTCAATTTCGGCCAACCCGAAAGAGGCGAGATCGCCAAGCTTTTGCCTAGGTACACCGTTGATAACGGCGGGGGCAAGGCCGGAAGTTGCTTCCATGGCTAGGCTAGATCTGGCGAAGATCGCGACAACTCGTGTTCGGATCAGAACGATCCTGCTGGCCTCCTCGCTGGCAACTTGCGTCGGCCTCCCGCCGCTGCGCTTCTTCCAATGGGCCGCTCCGTTGCTCGAGGGGTGGGCGGCTCAGCGTACCGCGGTCGCCCCCCCCACCTACACCTAATTTTAGTCTGGACTCCGAAATCGAGCCCGATTTTTGACAGGTGTCCCCGGGGTATGCGGCACACAAGGCCCCTTCCGGCCACCTGAGGCGAAAGCGCGGTAACCCAACCTCAAAGCGAATGTGTGATTTCACCTTTAGCCCCACGCCTAATCGATTCAAGAACCCGTAGTATAGGAGCAACAACAGCGACATGAGAAAAAGTTGTTGGAAATTGGTGTACGCGTCGTCAAATATAGACATGAAAGTCGAAAACATTAGGAGTGCGCTCAGAAATAGCGCGATCTTTCCGCCCCCCAGCGCCTTTCGGTAAATCAGAGTCTGTACAGATCCGAAGACGCCGACTGCGCACAACATCCCGAAGAAGCCAAAATCTGTGAACAGAGGCTTATAAAGTGTATAGACATTGGCAGGAAATGGGACAAAAACAAATTTGTCGAGGAGTGGGGGTGAGGCGACTGGGATCCCTGAAACGAAGGAAAGCACCTTTAAGAAGAATTCAAACGTTCGGTTGGGCTCGGATAGGTACATCGTAGGGTGTGTGAGCACGTAATTGAGTGCAGCGAGCGGTCCTAAGGTGTAGCCTAGCGTAAAAAACGAGAGAAGACTTACTAAGCCAACCGTGGAATTGCTCGGATTTTTGTCGATGAAAATGACCCCCAGGAATATGCAGACAAACAGAAAGACAGGGATGACAGCAATTCTCGCTGCCGCTCGAATGGAAACCCCTTTTTGCCTAAATATTTGTACATATGTTAATCCCGAGAAGAGCATCAGAAAGAAGGTCCTGCCGGTTGATAAGAGGCAACAGGTGAGGGCAATGGCCGCCGCCGCCTTAAAATGCTTACCTGCCCTTTCAACAAAGAGGAGGATGGCTATCCAAACGGAGAATTCTGGAAGATAGGTGCTTGCGGGATAGGCGCGTAGCGTCTCTCCCGAATTGGCCATATCTGTAGTGGCTTGTCTAGTATTTGCCAACAACCCTCCGCTGCCGCTGGCGGCAAGAGACAGGATCTCATGAAGCATGAACGGCAACGCCAAAATGCAAATCAGGATAAGTAACTTCATCCCGAGGCTTGAACGCGTCGGGTGTTCTAACTCCGCGAGCCTTAGTCTGACTAAGCGTTCGGGCACCAGTGCCGCGGCCCACGAGCCAATGCTGAAGCACAGCGCGCCGAGGACCACTGCCCACCAGGTAATAGGCTGGATCCTATCGATATCCATCCAAGATAGGCCATATAGGTAGGTGTCTAAACACCAGATTAGTGAGTAGACAAACGGAGGGTACAGTACTCGTCGATGCCCGATGCGATAATTCGCCACTGTCAGAAGCGTGAGTATCATGGCTGCGGCCGTAACAGTCATATGAGAGTGGGCTCAGTGGATGCGGTGCGTGAGGTGCCATATTGTAACGGCCTGCCTCAGCCTCGAAAATCGTAGCCGCTGGGTCAGTCGGGTTGCCGACCCAGCAATCTCGTTCTTTTCGCGGGCGCCGAAGCTGACCTTCCGGAGCGCGAGAAGAGCCAGCAGGCCCCCTTCCAACGGGTTAGGGTGGCCGCGAACAGGTTCGGTGCATAGCTCCGCGCGAAATAATGCCGCAAGGGGCAGGGAGGGGCGACCTTCAAAGTTCCAATGGGCGAGAACTCCTTGTGTGCGAATGTCCTGCCGCTAGTGCAGGGCGGGCTGTTAACAAAGTGTAGCAGAACGGAAATGCGCGTTCCTCCTGGCGTCCCAACCGCAACTCCCAAAGCGCCTTGGCGCCGGGCCCCGACGAGGTGACGGAGAAGGTTGGGGAGGCGGTTCTTCGAGGGGCTGCGCAAGCACGATGCTTCTGCCCAGCCCCGAAGCTTGCCGCTCCACTATGCGCTCCACTATGCGAGCGACACAGCAGCGGAGTCGTGGTATCCTTGACTGCGCCTAAGTACGCAAGGAGCCAACATGTAGGCTCAACAAGTCGGGATCCGCGAACCTCGCAGCAAACTTTCCGCTTGCCCCTCGAATCCCAGGCCCCGCTGGCGGCCGCGCGCCGCAGCGACACCGTCAGCGAGTCCACCCCACGCACAGCAGATGAGGTGATACTGGGCAAGAGGCCGGGGAAGGGGGCTCGCCTCGCTGGCAGGTTGCCCTCGGCGGAATGCTTGGGAGGCGAGATTCCGGCAGGCTTCACGAAATGGCACGCGAGGCGGAAGCGGTGACAGACCGGAAGCGCCTGGCGCTTGACGCAATCATTCTCCTAAATTGCTTAGGTGGTCCTGTGTTTGCAAGCCTCGTCGTCCTGGAAATTTCTGCAGTCGGGGTCGCTAATTTGAGCCCGCCTCCTAGGAGTAGCGACTATGCCTGAGATTGAACCTGGACGCGGTGGCATCCTGGTGGTGGTTGCACTTTACGAGACGAAGCCATCTGAGTCCGCGGCGTTCCAAACGCTGACGGCGGCCGCGCACAGCGTTGGGGAGAACGTAAACCCGGCTTGGGTTCTATTCTACGACAATACGCTGAGCAACGCCGTTGCAGAGGACACGCCGCAGGGCGCTCTCTACCAAAGGGCCCTTCGTAACGAGGGAGTAGCCGGGGCCTATAACTACGCGCTGAACTTCGCGAAACAGAACGGGTTCGACTGGATCCTTACCCTTGACCAGGACACGCAGGTTCCGCACGATTATCTGCGATGCCTGCTTTCGATTGTGGACAGGCTGGAGGGTGTGACGGATGTCGGAGCGATTGTGCCCCATCTTTGCCAAGAGGGGAGGGTCCTGTCGCCGATCCGCATTCGCCCATGGGGAGTGCGCTATCTCCCGCCCCCCAGCGCCGGCTTTGGGGTTGGCGAGGTCCACGCCTTCAACTCGGGCTCCCTGTTTCGGCGCAGCGCCTTGGAGCAGATTGGAGGATTTGATGACCGCTTCTGGCTCGATTACCAGGACGCCTCCGTGTTTCGAAGGCTTTATCAGTGCGGAAAACGAGTCTACATTGCGGATAGGCTCAGGTTGGAGCACCAACTCTCCCTGATCTCGGATCAGCCGATGGGACCAGCGCGCTTTCAAAATTATCTGCTGGCCGAGTCCGCCTACTACGATATGAGCCGGGGATCTCTTGCCGGCCTTGTGCTTACGGGGAAGACTCTCTGGCGGTTCTGTCAGCTGCTGGCAAAGAAGCGTGGCCCAGAGATCCGGAAGTTGGCTTGGGCAGGTCTGCTGCGCCGCCTGCTCAGGTCGAGGAGGGCGCGGGTTGAGGAGTGGCGGAGAGATCTGGGCGAGCGGATGCCCGGAGCGGAGGAAGCCTGGGAAGGGAGGAACAACGGGGAGAGGCCGCGCATCTCCGTTTGCATGGCGGCCTTTAACGGCAGCCTGTATATCGCGCAACAACTGGAGTCGATCCTGGTGCAGCTTGGCTCCGATGACGAAGTCGTCGTTGTCGATGACGCCTCCAGCGACCAAACCGCAGAGAAGATACTGGGCGTGGGCGACACGAGGATACGGCTGCTCCGGCACGAGAGAAACTGTGGCGTACTGCGAACCTTTGAAGACGCTTTACGCGCCGCGTCCGGAAGGATTCTGTTTCTGAGCGATCAGGACGACCTGTGGGATCCGCGCAAGGTGGAGACCGTTCTGGAGGCGTTCCGGACCAACCCGTATGTTTCACTCGTGGCGACCGATAATGCCCTGATCGATTCCAATGGCGCTCTGATCTCCAAGTCCTACTTTGAAAATCGGGGGCCGTTTCGGCAAGGACTTTGGGCAAATCTCATCCGTAACCGCTATGGGGGCTGCACCATGGCATTTCGAGCCGAGATTTTGAGCGAGGTTCTTCCTCTGCCCCACGGCTACGATGTTTTGCACGACATCTGGATTGGCGTCAGGAACTCCTTATCCGGTCGCCGTGCCCTGTACATCCCGGAGCCGCTCGTTTTGAATAGGCGGCATGGAGCGACGGCGACCGGGAAGGGCCGGCTGGGCTTTGGACGAAGGCTGCGTCTTCGAGCCCATCTTCTGCTTTCTCTTGCGGCTTTTCAGATACGCAAGGGCTTCCTCTGATCTAATTGATTAACCTACCTCGAGGCACGAGCGATTCATGAAGAGACTTCTGGTTGTTGCAAATGACTTCCCCTATCCTCCAACGCACGGTGCCGCGGTTGACATGTGGAACCGCATTCTGATCCTGCGCGAGATGGGATTCCAGGTCGACCTTCTGGCCACCGTGAGGGAAGCGCCTGTCAATGACGCCGTCGATGCGGTGAGGGAGCGGGTAGGAACTCTCTGGACGACTCCCCGCCGAGCTGGGTTGCGTTCCCTGTTGTCTGTCCAACCTTTCCAGGTGCGGAGCCGGAGCGGCCTTAGAGAAGTGGAAATCGCGCAGCCATATGACGCCGTCTTGCTTGAGGCCGAGTATGTGGCCCCGTTTCTCGACAACCCAGCAGCAAAGGGCGCAAAACTTATACTCCGAGTCCACAATGAGCAGGTTGGCTATTTTCGGGATCTCGCGGATGGCGCGGCCAGCTGGCTAAAGAAGCTTTACTATCTCTCCGAGTCGCTCAAGTTTCGCCCATTTACGCGAAAGATTGCCCAAAGGTGCGATCTTCTCTGGTTCATCTCCGACAGCGAGCGCGAAGATCATGTGCGGCGGTTCCCGCAGGATGCTCGGAAGTCTTTTTTCCTCCCCACCCATGTAAATCCCTCGGATCTGCATCCGTTTTCCGGAGCGGGCAAGAAGGCGCTGTTTATAGGATCTCTTACGATCTCGCACAACACAGACTCCGTGGAGTGGTACATCGCAAATGTCCACCCCCGCCTGAACGATGTGCCGGACTATGCTTTCCAAATCGCCGGGCGCACCGCCGGGGGCTCGGTTGCGGGGCTGAGGAACCTGGTCCAGAGGACGGCGGGCGCGGCGCTGGAGGAGAACCCCGAGACTCTGGATGGGCTTTATCGTGAGGCTGCGGTCTTCGTGAATCCCGTGATTCGCGGTGCCGGGGTCAAGATCAAGGTCGTTCAGGCCATCCAGGCCGGCGTCCCTGTAGTGAGCACTTCTATGGGGATTGAGGGCACCGGCTTTCTCGATAGGGTTCACGTGCTTGTGGGGGACTCGCCAAGCTCCTTCGCCGATTGCGTGCGAAGAGTGCTCACAGAACCCGGGCTGGCGGAGTCGCTGGTGGGCAATGCCCAGGCGTTTGTCCGGGAGCGATACGACATGAAGTCCAATATGCAGAAGGCGCTTTCCGGGCTGCTAAGGGAAGGATGAGGCGAACGTGTTCTTGCGTAGGGCGGACGCCGGAGAGCCGCATGTTCCGAGCCCGATTTCGCCAACCAAGAGGCTCGGAGCAGCGCAGCCGGCGCGGCTCTTGGAGCCTGTCGTTGAATATTTAGAGACCCACGGAGGAATTTCTACATGCGTAAGGTACTTGTGACAGGCGGCGCCGGATTCGTCGGACGGCACCTCGTTAGGCGGCTTCTGGAGATGGGGGACGAGGTGCATGCGGTGGACAGTCTGGCTCCATTCACGGGGGGCATCGATCCGGCGGCTGGATGGCCAATCTTCGACCCGAGAGAGTTCCGCAACTTCCATTTCTACAAGGAAGACTGCCGGTCGTGGTTCGCACGCGTCCAAGATACTGATTTCGACTATGCATTCCACTTGGCGGCGATGGTTGGCGGGCGCCTCATGATCGAGAACAATCCCCTGGCTGTGGCGGAGGATCTCTCGATCGACTCAGCCTACTGGGGCTGGGCAAAGCAGTGCAGGCCAGGCAAGACGGCCTGCTTCAGCTCAAGCGCTGCGTATCCGATCAAGCTGCAGCGGGCCGACAGCTATGTTCTTCTCCGCGAAGACATGATCTCCCTCGGCGACGATATCGGGATGCCCGATATGAGCTACGGATGGGCGAAGCTGACATGTGAGTATTTAGCGCAGCTTGCCTTTCAAAAACATGGCCTAAAATCGATCTGTTATCGCCCTTTCTCTGGCTACGGCGACGACCAGGACGACGCCTACCCGTTCCCGGGGATCTGCAAGCGGGTTTTAGCGGAACGCGGGGCGGGATTTCTGAGCGTATGGGGCAGCGGGAAGCAGATGCGCGACTTCATCCATATTGATGATTGTATCGACGGAATCATGGCGACTGTCGACGCGATTGACGACGGTGAAGCGGTCAATCTTTCGACCGGGATTCTTACCAGCTTCCTTGAGTTTGCGGCGATGGCAGCAGAGATTGCCGGCTACCACCCTGAAGTCAGGGGGATGTCAGACAAGCCGGAGGGGGTTCATGCGCGCGGGGGGGATACCGCGAAGCAGAGATCGCTGGGCTTCGAAGCGAAGATTCCGTTTCGGGCCGGGATCCAAAGGGCGCTCGATTACCATTCTCGTAGAGCCTGACTTCGACGCGGCGGGAGATTCTTCCGGCCGGTCCTTCTGTCCTTGCTTGTAGCCTCTCCCCTGCGGACGGGCTTCCTGGGGCGGGCTTTCTGTTGCGTGTTCATTCCGCCCTGCGGACAAGCCCGCCGGGCAGCTCCGGCACTGGGGGAGGGTGCCCAAAAGGCTCGATCTGCGGGTCACACCCGCTTGGCAAGATCTCTGGCGTAAGGGGCAGCTCGATTTTTCCTTCTTTACCAGGGGATCGACTGGGCCATCTCTGCCCCTAAGCGTACGCTCTCCGCAATGCCGCGATCTTCCGGGTAGTAGTAGCAGGTGTCGGCGATCTGCAAACCCGCGATGGGTGTCCTCACCGGGGGAATCTTGGCTGCGAATCCGGGTTCGCAGATGGGCTGCCCGTATCGGAGGCGCGCCACCTTGGTGTCTCGGACGTCTTCCTGCTTCAGCTCTGGGTTGATCCGCTGCAGGCAGGCAAAGGCCTCAGCGAGGAGCTGCTGATCTCGCCACGAGAACTTTTCGTGAGTCGTCGGCATGTAATAAGGGACATAGATGATCGAGTCGGGTCCTTCCTTCCTTAGATTGGAGAACTCGATGACCCCCGGGATCTCGATGCCGGGGACGGAGATATTTACCCAGAAGTGCAGGGTGACAGAGCGCGCCAGCTTGAAGATGACGCAGATTACGCCGATGTTATGAATGGCAGCGTAACGCTGCTTCCAGTCTCCCGGCAGGTCTGGTACCAACTCGTTGACCAATGGCGTCGGCACCGTACAGATGACGGCGTCGGCGGCAAATACGCCTTTGGCTGTCTGTACGCCCGTGACGCGGCCCGCGGAGGCCAACACGCGCACGGCCGGGGTAGACAGGTGTATCCGGCCTCCGTGCGCTTTGATTCCGTCTACCAGGGCATTGACCAGCGTGATGGAGCCGCCCTCGATGTAACCCAGCTTCTCGTCCATCATATTGAAGCGGGACCGCCCGACACGTCGAATGCGCGTCCAGATCCAGGCGGCCGAGATGTTGTCAGCGTATTCGTAAAACTTGTGGTCGAAGAGGGGCTTCCAGAAGCGCTCGTAAATCTTTCGCCCACACCAGCGCGTGATCCAGGTCTTGGCCGACTCCTTCTCAATCAACGGCCAACGGTTTTTGCGCACGCACACAAAGGCAAACAGCCCATAGCGTGCCTTCTGCAGCAGCGTCAGCCCAGGGTAGCGCAGCAGCGAGACTGGGTCTCCCCAAGAGTGCAATTCGCCGTCGAAGTACCCCATGGATGTTTTGCGCCACACCATCTTGTCCGCAATGCCCAACTCCCTCATCAGTTCAAAGGTTGGTACGTCCGAGGTGCAGACGAAGTGGTAAAACCGCTCTGTCGAGAGGCCGCTAAAATCGAAGTGGCCGGCCATTCCGCCGGCATCCGGAGCCGCCTCGACGAGATCCACGCTATGCCCATCCTTGGCAGCGCGGTACGCTGCCGCCAGCCCCATCGCTCCCGCCCCGATCACGACTACCCGTGCCATCAATCTCCTCTTATCCCCGGGGCCAGCGTGGCCTGGGCTAACCTTACCGCTTTCCGTTTCCTTCAAGCCATGTTGCGCCTAAGCAACATGGCTTCAGCCGAATGGCGTGTCTACTTCCTTGCCCTTTTGGCCTTATCCCCTCAAGGATTTTGCGGAGGACTATAAACACCGTTGCGGACGGCCTCGCGGATGGACTGGGTGTTGATGTCATACACCCCGTCCTTGATCTGACGGCGGAGTACCGGATTCGCTAACGCTTGAATGGCATCGCTATCCTGTTCTGCTGCGCGACCCTGCCACTGCGTTCTATAGTTGATGACGAGCGCCTCCTTTTTGCCATGGAGGAAGCGAGCCCCCGCCATGTCGCTTAGAGAACCGAAGGCTATGGCGATCGCCAGCGCCAGACCGACGGCAGCGCGGCGGAGATCCCTCCGCCCAACGAGCGGGAGCAGCGTCTCAACGGCGAAGATGTAGGTGAAGGCCAGAAACAGGTTCGAGTAGATGCGATAGCGCGAGGCAAGGCTCTGCGCCAGTCCAAGATCCGAGCGCAGGCCCGAGACGGCAAGCGCGGTGATCAGGATGAAGAGCATCGAGTAGAAGACCGGAGGGTTAGTGCGAAAGTACTTTAGCTTGATGGAGAAGAGAAAGACGCTACATAGAAGAACTCCAAGGAGGACCGCCGGTGCGATGGAGGAGAACCGCGCCGCGGAGGATCCCATGAAGGAGATTGCATACAGCAGGTTGAGATGCGCTAATCCACTGGGGCTTCCGCCCGCTACGCGTGCTCCCGCTGATGGGGGGATATAGCGGAAGAGGTAGAGCAGGAACATCAGCGTGGCGGCCAACGTCCAAAGGGCCATGCGCTTCCAACGCCTTGATTGGAAGAGCATCAGAAAGCCCACAGGAGCTGCGAAGAAACCGCTGGGCGAAGAGGCGATGGCGAGAACCAGGGCAGCGCACGAGGCCGCAAACCATGGATAGGGTTCCCTGTCCAGCCAATAGATGGACAAGAGCGCGAAGAGGACAACCCCAAGGTTTTGCAGAGAGCAAGAGGAGAAGTCGAGGGCAGATGCGTATTGGAGCTGCATGACCAGCCACGCAACCGGGGCAAGGAGGGTCCACCTGTCAGTGGTGTTGGAAGGGGAGAAGCGCGCCATTCGGACGACGACCAGAAAGATGCATAACGCCAGGAGATTGCCGAGCATCACCAGCGGCAGAAAATGCACCTGACCTTCCAGGAGGTATTGGCCAAAGATCACGGCGTTGTCGAACATCAGCTTGTATCCGTTGTGCTCCCGCGTCAGCATGAGCAGGAGCCTGGCTGATGGGGAGTGGTGCTGGCTGAGCCAGCTAGCCAAGTCAAGGACGATTTCGTAGTCGTCGAGGATAGGGATGCGTACAGCGTCGCGCCACAGGATGAGGTAGAAAGCGCCGATCGGGGCAAGGATAAGGGCAAGCGCAGCGAGCTGCTTGAGCCGCTGCGGCCAGGGTTCGTTCACGGAGCGCATCTCTCATTTCTATCATCTGTTTAAGAGCGTGGCAGTGGCGCCCAAGTTTACAATTGCCGCAGGGTCTTCGTTGCATGTGGAAGTTTCTGGGTTTAGCGTTCGTACATCGTTTCCCGGGTGACCCGAAACGAAACAGGCCATGATTGACTCAACGCCGCTCTTCGTCAGCGTCTCCATCGTCTTGTATCGGAATGATCCGGCGCAGGTGAATGCGGTACTACGCAGCCTCCATTGCAGCCCGATTGCGGTCGCCGTGACCGTGGTGGACAACTCACCTGAGGATGTTCTCCGACCCGTCGTGGAGGCCGCGGGAGCGGAGTATCTCTTCAACGGGAGGAACGTTGGATTCGGTGCGGCGCATAATATCGCCATCCGCCGATACGTTGGCCGCTCTGCCTATCACCTGATCCTGAATCCGGACGTGACCTTCGGGCCAGAGACGATTCCGGCTCTCTGCGGCTTTATGCAGGAGAATCCCGGCGTCGGCCTGGCCATGCCGAGGATTCTGTACCCCGACGGGTCGGAACAGAGGCTCTGCAAGTTGCTGCCCACCCCCTTCGATCTGTTTCTGAGGCGCTTCGTCGGCAGGATGGGCCGCCGGCTCCTGGCCCAAAGAATGGCCGGCTACCTGCTGGAGGGTGTGGATCTGAGCGCTCCGCGCTTCATCCCCAACCTCTCCGGCTGCTTCATGTTCGTCCGCATGGAGGCGCTGCAGCGGGTGGGACTGTTCGATGAGCGGTTCTTTCTGTACATGGAAGACGTTGACCTGTGCCGGCGTATTGGGGAGCAATGGGAGACGGTCTTCTATCCGTATGCCTCCATCGTGCATGAGTATGGCAACGCCTCCTACCGGAACGTCCATCATCTCAAGCTGCATATGGCCTCCGCCTGGAGGTACTTCAACAAATGGGGATGGCTGCGCGACAAAAAGCGCGACGCCTTGAATGCCCGGGTGGGTGGGGGCGCCTGAGGGTCTACGATGTGCCAAACCACGGTGGAGGTGGGTTGTGCCATCCCACATCGCGAAGAGGCCGAGATGGGAGGCGCGCAAATCCTCGGCTGCGGCCACGCGGAGGCTGAAACGCTCTTCCAGGGGGTGGTAAGGGAGCACCAGCGCGGCGGACGATGGTCCATGGGGGCCCTCGCCATGTTCCTTCGTGTGGCTCTATCCAGCCGTCCGCCGATTGCCCACCATAGTTGACACAATGAGATCTGTCATCTAGAGTTGACAGGTGATGGAGTTGATAAGATCCGGCGAGTTCGACCAATGGCTCCGGCAATTGCGCGACCGCCGCGCCGTGGCCCGGATCGCCGCTCGGCTTGATCGGCTGGCGGTTGGCAACCCCGGTGACGTGAAGGCCCTTGGGGGTGGTCTGTCGGAACTTCGCATCGACTATGGGCCCGGCTATCGCGTTTACCTTATGCAGCGCGGTCTCATCGTCGTTGTTCTGCTCTGCGGCGGCGATAAATCAACGCAAGACAAGGACATCCAGCGGGCGAAAAAGATCGCGGAAGAGTGGAGAAACTGAATTATGTCCAAAGTCAACTTTTCAAGCTACGATAGCGCCGATTATCTGGAGACGGAGACGGAGATTGCCGAGTACCTGAATGCGGTACTGGCAGAGGCTCCCACCGACCCCGCCTATCTCACCCGAGCCCTGGGCGTTGTCGCGCGCGCGCGCAACATCAGCCAACTGGCGCGGGACACGGGCATGAGCAGAGAAGGCATCTACAAGGCGCTCTCCGGCGAGGGCAACCCGAGCTTTGCAACGGTGGCCAGGATAGCCCATGCGCTCGGCCTGCGCATTGCCATTCTGTCTGCCGAACCTGGCGCTGCCGGCGCCCGGTAGAGTCGTTGCCGCGCGGCGGGCGGGTCCCCCGCGAAACCGTTCGGCGCGGCGCGGCCTGTCGCCAACCGCAGACATGCCAGCCGTGGCCCCCGCCTTCCTTCAGAAGAACGGCCATCTTCTCGAACCCGTGCGGCGTCAAGCGGTTACGGCCATGACAGCTTTGGCGGAGGGAAGCCTCTCGGAGGCTGACTTCGCCGCCTGGATGCGCAGGGAGATGCGTCCGCTCCACCACGAGCCATCTCCTGGGGCGCCTGACCATCCCTGCAGATGAGAGGCGGCGTCGGGATGAGCGATAGGAAGGGCCGAGAGGCGGGGGGGGGTGCTATCATTATGATCCTATCGGTCATAATGATTGGAGACGTTATGGTGAACGAGGTGAATGCTGTCAGCTTCCGGCAGAATCTGGGCGAGATGCTCAATCAGGTTCAATATCGCAAGGACAGCATCCTGATTCAAAAGGACGGCAAGCCGGTGGCCGCGCTGGTGGATGCTGAGCTGTTTATCCGCATCCGGCGCATGCGGGACCGCTTCGACGCGCTGAGCCGCCGCCTGGCGGGGGCCTATGCGAACGTGCCCGCGGAAGAGGGGCAGGCCGACATCGAGGCGGCGGTGGCCCAGGAACGCGCGCGCTGATGGCGGGTTTGCGGGTCGTGCTGGATACAAACGTCCTGGTATCCGGGTTGGCGTATCCGGAGAGCATTCCCGGCAGAATTGTGGGTCTCTGGCGCCAGGGCGCGCTGGATGTCGTGTTGTCGCGCTACATCCTCGACGAGACGGCCAGCGTGCTGCCGCGGCTCTCGCGTGTCCAACTCAACGCGAGCGAGATTCAGGATCTGGTGGACAGCTTCCTGTTTCTGGCGGACATCGTCGAACCCAGCTTCGAAAAAGAGCCCAGCCTGCGGGATGCCGCGGATCAACAGGTTCTGGCCACCTTGAGAGCTTCGGGAGCACGTTATCTGATTACGGGGGATAAGGATCTGCCGGCGCTGGACAAGCGGCATCCGATTGTCACGCCGGCTGAGTTCTGGGCTCGGCATGGCTGAGGGTCTGCCTGCCATCCCACATCTGGAAGGGACTGAGATGGGCGGCACCCGATGCGCCAGGATGCTACGAGCCGCTATCCTGGGAGTCAGTTTGTAGCAGGGAGCGCTTATGCCAGAGCTGGATCGCATTACCCAAAACCCCGAGAGGATGGGCGGACGTCCGTGTATCCGCGGCATCCGGGTCACGGTCGGTATGATCGTCGGCCAGATCGGCTCCGGCGTCGCCATTGACGATCTGCTCGCCGAGTATCCCTATCTGGAGCGCGAGGACATCTTGCAGGCGCTGCGCTATGCCGCCTGGCGCTCCGACGAACGGGAGATCTTGTTGGCCAGCGCATGAAGATTCTTCTGTGTGGATGGGTCGACGAGAGTTTGTGTCAACCCACATCTCGAAACGGTCGAGATGAGAGGCCGTTTGCTCAGCCCACATCTCCATAAGACCGAGATCAGAGGCAGCCGGGGTCGTGCTATCCCGCCGCTTTTTGGGAGAGTTCGGCCAACGTCGCGTCCAGCGCCGCGGGCCAGGGGGCCAGGCGGAGGCCGAAGCGCGCCTCCAGCAGAGCGTTTGAGAGCACCGAGTTCTGCGGGCGTCTGGCCGGCGTGGGGTACTGGCTGGAGGGGATGGGTAGGAGCTCCGGGCTGCGCTGCTGCAGAAGCTGCGCGGCGCGCTGAAAGATCGCCTGGGCGAAGCCGTACCAGGTTGTGGAGCCGGAGCAGGTCATGTGGTAGAGCCCGGCCCAGTCTTCCGGCGGTCCGAACTGGCCGGCCAGAATGCCGGAGACGATCGAGTGCGTGGCCTGCGCCAGCTCGCTGGCGGTAGTGGGGGCTCCCAACTGATCGTCCACGATGGAGAGCCGGTCGCGCTCGCGGCCCAGACGCAGCATGGTGAGTAGAAAGTTCTTTCCGTGCGGGGCGTAGACCCAACTGGTGCGGAAGATGAGATACCGGCCTCCGACGGCACGGATGGCCTCTTCGCCGGCCAGCTTGGTGGCTCCGTAGACGTTGAGCGGGTGGGGCGTGTCGGCTTCTGTCCAGGGACTGGATTTGCCGCCGTCGAAGACGTAATCGGTGGAGTAGTGCACCAGCAGCGCGTTCAGGCGCAGCGCCTCCTCGGCCAGGATTCGGGGAGCGTGGGCGTTGATGGCCATGGCTGGCTCGGGTTCGGACTCGGCGCGATCGACGGCGGTATAGGCTGCGGCGTTGAGGATGACCTGCGGCGCGGTGTGGCGCACGGCTTCGCGAATCTGTTGCTCGGCAGAGAGGTCCAGACCGTGACGGCTGAGAGCCGTCACCTCCGCGCGTCCGGCGAAGCTCCGCTGCAGCTCCACGCCGAGCTGCCCGGCGGCACCCAGGATGAGCACACGGGGCTGCTCCGGCGAGCCGGGTGCGGGAGCCGGGCGGCCGGGCTCTGGGGCCTGGGGGTTCATGCGAAGATCTCCGCATCGCGGAGGAGCGCTCCCTGGCGGTCCTTGGCGGAGACGATGAGCGCGGCGGGCTCGACTGGCCAGGGGATGGCGAGATCGGGATCGTTCCACAGGATGGTGCGCTCACCGGCGGCGGAGTAGTAGTCGGTGACCTTGTAGGCAAAGCCGACTGACTCGGTGAGGGCAAGGAAGCCGTGGCCGAAGCCCTCCGGGATCCAGAGCATCTGGGCGTTCTCCTCACTGAGCTCGACGGAGACATGGCGGCCGAAGCTGGGTGAGCTGCGGCGCAGATCCACGGCCACATCCAGCGCCGCTCCGCGGGTGACGCGCACCAGCTTGCCCTGGGGCTGGATGACCTGGTAGTGGATGCCGCGCAGGACGTTCTTGCGGGAGATGGAGAAGTTGTCCTGGACGAAGTTGGAGGGCAGGCCGGAGGCGGCCATCTGGCGCTGGTTCCAGGTTTCAAGAAAGGCTCCGCGGTCGTCGCGGTAGATGGTGGGGGTGAGCAGGAGAACGCCGGGGAGGGAGGTTTCCGAAATCTTCATATTCAGGAGAGGTCTGCGGGGAAGTAGGGCTCGTTGAGCAGGTTCAGCAGGTACTGGCCGTAGCCGCTCTTGCGGATGGGCTGCGCGAGCTGCTCCAACTGCGCGGCGCTGATGTGGCCCAGGCGGTAGGCGACC
The DNA here is from genome assembly GCA_021819585.1 of Acidobacteriota bacterium. Taxonomy (GTDB): domain Bacteria; phylum Acidobacteriota; class Terriglobia; order Terriglobales; family Acidobacteriaceae; genus Granulicella. Next base: position 197 of record JAKAQS010000032.1, on the reverse strand, counting down.
TCCTCCGGGCAGGCGATTTTGAGGCCCTGGCGGCGCTCGACGGTCTGGATGAAGAGCCCGGCCTCGAAGAGCGAGTCGTGGGTGCCGGTGTCCAGCCAGGCCATGCCACGGCCCATGATCTGCACGTTGAGCTTGCCTGCTTCGAGGTAGCGGCGATTGAGGTCGGTGATCTCCAGCTCGCCGCGCGGCGATGGTTT
>JAKAQS010000251.1 GCA_021819585.1 Acidobacteriota bacterium | reverse complement strand
TCTCAGAGAGTCGATGGAGTAGGCCATAGAGCAGAGTGTAGAGGAATGTGGGGGCCGGCGCGCGTCTAAAAATGGAAACAGTCTAAAAATGGAAATCTGGATCTTCCCGCCCGAGCCCGAGGAGCCGAGGATGCGCCCAGAACACGGTTGCAGGGGCATTGATGGGCGCGGGTAAATATCCGCGCCCAGGCAAGTGAAATCAGGCAGTTGGCGTTGGGCAGGGTCGATGGCGATGGTTCTTTGACGGACACTCCCGGGGATGGAGAAAACGAAAGCGCGCCGGTCGCGCATCCCAAGCAGAGTGGTAAACGGAGGGACAGCCTATTCTTCCACTCATTGAACTGCATACGCGCCAGCTTGCATGGTCGGGCGGAATACTCGCCTCGGCTATCGCCGTATCTCTGATCGTTCGTGCGCTCGTCTTCCAGTTGTTGGACAAGTTGATGCGCCGCAAAGGCTCGGTGCTGGGAGAGTCTCTGGTGCGGCACTGCCGAAGACCGTCACGCTGGATCTTTCCGACGCTCACCGTTCTGGCCGTCCTGCCCGTCTTTCCGTTGCCGAACACCTTGATGACGGTGATGGAGCATATGGCAGGGCTCGGTCTGGTTGCCGCCTGCGCATGGCTGGCGATTCTGTTCATTGAGGTCATGTCCGACGTGATTCTCGGCCACTACCGCATCGACGTGGCCGACAATTTAGTGGCGCGCAGGATACGAACCCAGTACCAGATGCTCCGCCGTCTCGCCGTCACCCTGGTGGCGGTGGTGGCTCTGTCCATCGGGCTGATGACCTTTCCCTCCATCAAGCACATTGGCATGAGCATTCTGGCTTCGGCGGGGCTGGCCAGCCTGGTGGTGGGCATGGCGATGAAGGGGACACTGGCCAACCTGATCGCCGGGGTGCAGATCGCCTTTGCGCAGCCCTTCCGCGTGGAGGACGCGGTGGTGATCGAAGGCGAGTGGGGATGGATTGAAGAGATTGGAATGATGTATGTGGTGGTGCGCATCTGGGATCTGCGCCGGCTGGTGATTCCGCTGTCGTACTTTCTGGACAACGCTTTTCAGAACTGGACGCGCAACAGCGCCGATCTGCTGGCCCACTGCTTTCTCTACACCGATTACACGGTTCCCGTGGACGAGCTGCGCGCCGAGCTGCGCAGGGTTTGCGACTCGACGCCGTTGTGGAACAAGAAAGTGTGCGTGTTGCAGGTTACCGATGCGGATCAAAGCGTGCTGCAACTGCGCGCGCTGATGGACGCGCGGAATTCGAGCGAGGCATGGGATCTGCGCTGCTACGTGCGGGAGAAGCTGGTGGACTTTTTGCAGAAGAATCATCCCGGCAGCCTGCCACGCTACCGGGCGGATGTTGAAAGCAGGATGTTGAGTTCACGGCCTGCCTGAACACCCCTTTGACCGTCGAGGAGCTTCAAAGAGCGTGAATTCACCCGAGTATCCTGCGAACCCACATCTCAAAGAGCGAGATGTGGGCCACCCACCCCAATTTCAAAGCGCAAGATCGGGGCCTCCCACCATTGCAGAGGCGACGTGGAGAGCGCCGGTGACCAGAAGCCAAACGGCGGGTCCGGCGATCGGCGGGAGAGCTGTCGATCAGAAAAAAGACCCGGGAAGACCGGGTCTTTTGCTGAGGGGTTTCCTGAAGGATGGCGGGGTGAGGATCAGCCCTCTTTCTTGTCCGTTTCGGCCGCGGCTGGGGCGCCTGGCTTGGGCTCGGCTCCGGGTTTGCGGATGTCGATGCCGCCCTTGAAGAAGGCGCCGTCCTCGATGGAGATGCGGGCTGCGATGACATCTCCAGTCAGGGAGCCTTCACTGCGGATATCCACGCGGTCAGAGGCTTGGCAGTTGCCGCGAACTTTGCCCAGAACCACAATCTCGCGGGCGTTGATATTGGCCGCCACCTGGCCGTTGCGTCCAATGGTGACGCGGTTGCCGGGTAGGTTGATGGAGCCCTCCACCTTGCCGTCCACGTAAAGCGATTCGGAGCCAGTGACCTCGCCCTTGACGACAAGGCTCTTGCCAATGGTGGCTTGCTCGCTGTTGGGAATGGCGCCGGCGGCGGTGGTGGAGCGGGTGTCAAAGGCGGGCGTCGCGGCGGGAGGGGTAGGACGAGCCGGCTCGGGAGCCGGGGGAGTCGCGGCAGTCTGGTTGGGTTTCCACATGGGGATCTTGTGTTCCTTTCCGGGGAGGAGAGTTGGTCGCAGGATAGTTGCTGTAGTTGCGCCGATGCGTACTAAGATTCAGGCGGGTGTGTTCGCGTTGGCTCCCGCGTTGAGTTCAAGATACTACTTTGCTCCCGGTGGGTATCGGTGAAGTTTGCAGAGGCTGCGCCTTGGGAGGTACCCCCTCAGCGTGGACTCTGTCAGCGGGTGAGAGCGGAGAGAGTGGCCTGGCGGTAGCGAGATCTTCCGGCGATGGTCAGGTTGGCGAAGCAACAAGCGGGAGCAAGTTGCCCCGAATTCGCATCACAGCGAGGTTCGCTCTGGAGCGCCGTTTCGCTGGAGAATGCTTTGGTGAAGGCCATTGGGCGGCGCAATGCGGAGCGCAGATCGCGGGCAGGCCATTCGGGACGGTTATGGTTCGGAGTTGTCGTTCTCCTCGATGAGCGAGACGGTGCCGACCACATCGTAGGTGACCGGCCGGCCTCCGTTGAGCTGCAGGGTCGCGCGCATGGGGCTGCGTTGCCAGATGACCGGAGCACAGACAGGTTGAGAGACGGGATGGGCTGGGGAAGGCTGCGGCCAGGGGGCGAGCAGCCTGGCGACGATGGGCCGGCGCGCGCCAAGCTGAGCGACGATGGCTACCACTCCCTTTTTCCCGGTTGTGCTCATGCCGCAGTAGGCTGCGTCGTCACGGAACCAGCGGACATCGGAGAGGAGGGGGTCGAAGTCGGGAAGATGCAGGGCGGTGATGTGCCCGGTGAGGCGGTCCACCATCAGCCATGGGCCGGGCTGCCAGGTCCAATGCACCGGCTCGGAGGGAAGCGAGTCATTGATGCGCAGGGCGCGGCGAATGACGAAGGTGCGGTCGGTGACGTCGTGTACCTCGCCCATGGTCCACTCCCGGCGCAGGCCGTCGACGTTCAGGGGACGGATGCGCAGCGTGCCGGCGGAGAGACTGGCTTGCGTCTCCGGGATGCTCTGGGTCTCCGAACCGATCTGGGCCTGTGGGGCGGTTTGGGCAGGGATGGCCTGAGGAGGGGTATAAGAGACGATGCGGGCCGGCCCGAGTGTGACCGAGTGGATCTTGGGCCCAGTCGCCCATGCGGGGAGAGCGACGGCGAGGACAAGAAGCAGGAAGTGAGCAGACAAGAGGGGCACTGGAGCCGTGCGGAGGGTCCTCATGGCAGAAGGTTAGCAGAGGCTGTCTGAGATTGGGGTACAGGATGGCGGGATGATCTTGGGAGCAGGCGCGTGTGGGGCGCGGGGTTCGGTCGGTATACCGGAGGCGGAGTCTGAAGGTGGATAGATTTGGGCTGGACGAGGCTCGATCTCTCGGCCGTTTTTCTGCCCCTTGGCCGTTTTTCTGCCTTAGAGTAGCCTTGAGAGTGGATGAAAACGCAGCTTCTCTCGCTCCACGCCAGGCTGGGGACCATGGCAGGCACGCTTCTCCCAGCCGTTCTCCTTCCAGCACTTTTCGGGTTTGCCGTCTTCGGCGTTTCGTCTGCCTTTGGGCAGTCCAGCAACGCCCCGGACGCACCCGCCGCCCCGGCGGCGGCGCCTGCGGCGCAAGCCCCGGACGCTCTGCCCGAGGCGCCCGCGGCCCAGGCACAGGACGCTCTGCCTGACGCGCCCTCCACCGTCGCGCACGACCTGCCTCCGGCGGTTCCAACCGGACCAACGGCCGTGCTGGACTCCTCGATGGGGCGGATGACCTGCAAGCTCTTTGACAAGCAGGCTCCCCTGACGGTGGCCAACTTCATTGGGCTGGCCACCGGGAGCAAGACCTGGACCGATCCGGTGACGTCGTTGCAGGTAACCGGTGTGCCCTTTTACGACGGGACCACCTTTCACCGCGTCATTCCCGGGTTCATGATTCAGGGCGGCGATCGCCTGGGCACTGGCGCGGGCGATGCCGGCTATTATGTCCCGGACGAGATCACCCCTGCCTTGCGCTTTGACTTGCCGGGACGGCTGGCCATGGCCAACTCCGGGTCAGGGACTGACGGAAGCCAGTTCTTCATCACCGAAGCAGCCCATCCCGAGCTGGATGGTAATTACACCATCTTTGGGCAGTGTGACGCGGCCTCCGTTGAGGTGGTGAAGAAGATTGCGCGCGTGGATCGCGACGAACAGGACAAGCCTCTTACCCCGGTGGCGCTGAACAAGGTCACCATTGTCTCGCCCGGAGATCCTCTTCCACCGCTGCCGCCGCCGGCTCCCGGCACGACGACACCGACCTCCGCGGGAGCCAACCATGGATCGCAGGAGCCGCAGTTAATCCCGCGCCAGCATTAGCTTTTCACCGGCCCTATTGCGGCCTTTTCCGGAGATATTCCCGGGGCCTTCCCGGAGATTCCTTTCCTTCCCGCCGAGGCTCCTTTCTTTTCTCGACGGGCATCCAACAGAACGAAGCAGTCACGAAAAAGGAGATGCAATGCCGACTACCGCAACCTTCAAGACCTCCGAAGGTACGATCGTATGTAAACTCTTCGAAGCCGAGGCGCCCCAGACCGTGGCGAACTTCATTGCTCTGGCCGAAGGCTCCAAGGAGTGGAGTTCCCGCGCTAAAAAGGATCCAAAGCTCTATGACGGAACCATCTTCCACCGCGTCATTCCCGAGTTCATGATCCAGGGCGGAGATCCGGAGGGCACGGGCATGGGTGGCCCGGGATACAAGTTTGCCGATGAGACCAAGGGCAGTCCCCACGACTTCAAGAAGCCAGGCAAGTTGGCCATGGCCAACGCAGGTCCCAACACCAACGGCAGCCAGTTTTTCATCACGGTCACGGATACGAGCTGGCTGACCGGAAAGCACACCATCTTCGGCGAGGTCATCGAGGGTTACGATGTGGTGGAGAAGATCAGCAAGGTTCCACGCGGAGCCATGGACCGGCCCAAGACTCCGGTGGTGCTGGAGAGCGTCACCATCAACCGCGGCTAGAGCGCTCTCCGTGAAGTTGTAGCCCGCCGGCTCGCCTTCCTCGGCGTCTTTCCCAGGCGCCGGCTCCCGGGCAAGCCTGCCTGCCGGGGGTGAAATGAAAACGCGCCGGCAAGCCCCCTTCGGGTGACCTGTCGGCCCGGAAAGAGCTATCGATCGGAGAGCACGTTTCCGACCGAGTCAAGCGGCGCGCGCTGCAAACGCAGCGCGCACGGAAGCAAGGGAAAATCCGCTCACCGGGCGGTGAAAAGGGTTCAAGAAAAAAGGGCGCATCGGAGTTACTCCCGATGCGCCCTTTGCCATGCCTGACTCTGGGTCCGTTTCTGGCCCGATTTTGGGGCTGGTTCTAGAACTGGTTCCAGAGCAACTGGTTGTATACGTCGTG
>JAKAQS010000250.1 GCA_021819585.1 Acidobacteriota bacterium | reverse complement strand
AGGACGTAGGGCCATCCCACGGCCACATCGGTGACCAGCAGCGCCAGCAGACACGCGAGCAGGATCAGCGTGGAACCACGCGGATGGGCTGCGATCGCGTTGCGCGGATGGCGCGGAAGACGAGCCATGGATCGGGGTGACGAACGCTCTTGCGGGTGCGGCATAGTGGGGCAAGAAGACGGGTAGGAACTGTTTGGATGGATCCAGCGACATTGGCTGCTGCGCATCCTCTGGATCCGTTACCCCGCGGAGATGGAGCCGTCCGCCGGGAACCCCGATCTTCGGCGGCGCAGACCGTCGGCGGCCAGCTTGGCGATGGTCAACAACAGGATGGCGGTAATGATGCCCATGGAGCACAGGCAGTAGATGCACCACTTCTCGATGACGTAGGCCTCCAGATAGGAGAGAAATCCGGCAAAGAAGAATCCGATCTCGGCGGCTTGCAGCGTCAGCCAGTACCTTTGGCTCAGCGCCAGCAGCGCAATCAGCGCATAGCCGGCAATCCCAATCGCCGCCACGGGTATATGGATGCTCGCGTTGGGGGCCTCCTCAAAGCTGAGGGGCGGAAAGACGGCGTAGCGGCCGTGGTTCACCTCGCCGCAGTCGAACTTCGCCGAGACGGAACAGGGCGGAGCCTGCGAGGGATCCTGAAGGTGGATTCTGAGAGCAAGATAGGAGTCGAAGATGCCGGCCAGGGCAAGCAATGCGATCAGGTAACGCATAGTGATTTCATTGTAAGAGAAGCCGGCGGATGAGCGCCAAAGAGATCGAAGCCTGTTGCCGCAGCGGGCTCTGATTATCGACCCTCGGAGGGCTATAGCAGGGTGGAGGGTTGTGGAGGCGATCGCGACGCAGGGCTCTCCGTGGTGGCCGCGGGAGCCGGGGAGGACGGCAGCCGTGAGCAAGCTCGGTTCACGTACATTGGATAGTGGGCGCGGCCTTCGGCGCCTTGGTTTGTGTCTTCCCTGATTTTGTGTCTTAAGGAGAATCGCATCATGCAGGCCGTTGACCAACAGCCCAGGATCACAGCCTCCCCCGTCGCAGATCCCCTCCACATCTGGCCGGGTCTGGCAGGCGCGGCAGAGGCCGAGGCCTGGGTGGAAGATCACCTTGCCGCTGCGCGCTCGGCGATCGCCGGGCTGCTGGCCGTTACGGAGCCGCCCAGCGTGGAAAACACATTGGTTCCCTATGATCGCGCTCGCTGGCATCTGGGTATGGCGGGCAGCCAGAGCGGGGTGATGTTCATGGTCCATCCGCTCGCGGAGGTGCGCGACGCGGCGCAGCGTCTCTCCCAGGTGATCGGCGCGGAGAGCGTCGCCCTGAGCTTGAATCGCGAGGTCTATCAGGCGCTGGCGGCCCTGCATGCCTCGCTGACGGAGGGTTCATCGGCTGCCGGCCCGGCCACGCTCTACTATCTGGACCGCACGCTGCTCAGCTACCGGCTCTCCGGCGTGGACAAGGACGAGGCGACGCGGCAACGCATCCGCTCCCTGGCCGACCGCATGACCGCCCTTGGCATGTCCTTCAGCCGCACGGTGCAGGATGATGTTCGCAAGATCACCGTCGCGGATCCCAATGAGCTGCTGGGACTGCCCGAGGATTACCTGGCGCGCCATGGCGTTCACCGTGTCCAGGGATCCACCTCCAGTCCGGCGGATGAGTCGAGCGATTCACTGGCGCAGCATCTGGTGGCCGCCGCTCCGGTGACGCTCACCACGGATCCGCCGGAGATGACGCCGGTGATGAGCTACGCCACGAGCCCGCAGTTGCGCCGGCGCATGTATCAGGCCTACAACGATCGCGGCTACCCGGCCAACCGGCAGGTGCTGCTGGACCTGTTGGCGGCGCGCGAGGAGATGGCCACGCTGCTGGGCTTTCGTAGCTGGGCGGATCTGGCGACGGTGGACCAGATGATGGGTTCGGCGGCGCATCTGCGCAGCTTTCTCGATCAGGTGGAGTCGACTGCGCGGGAGACGGCGCAGCGCGAGTTCGCCGAGTTGGAGGAGTTTGTTCGCGAGCGCGATCCAGGCGCCCTTCCGCTGACGCTCAGCGACGCGCGCTTCTGGGAGGAACAGTTCCGCCGCTCGCGCCTGGACTTCGACTCCCAATCGGTTCGCCCGTATTTCCCCTATGCCCAGGTTGAGGCGGGAATTCTGGCTACCGCCGGCAGGCTCTTTGGGGTGAAGTTTGCGCCGGTGGAGGATGCTGTCGTCTGGGCCCCTGGGGTGAAGGTCTTCGATGTCATCGACGATGCGCCCGGCTCCGCCGTCCTTGGCCAGACCATCGGCCGGATCTATCTGGACATGCACCCGCGGGAGGGCAAGAGCAAGTGGTTCAGCGAGTGCTCGCTGGTGAGCGGCGTGCTTGGCCGGCAGCTTCCAGAAGCCTCTCTGGTCTGCAACTTCCCGCAGCCGAACGGGAGCGATCCAGGCCTGATGCTGTACTCCGATGTGGTGACGTGCTTCCACGAGTTCGGCCATCTGATGCACGAGGTGCTGGGCGGGCGGCAACGCTGGGCCGGGCAGTCGGGCATCTCCACCGAGGGCGACTTTGTCGAGGTTCCCTCGCAGATGCTGGAGGAGTTCTTTGCGGATCCGGAGCTGGTGCGCGGCTTTGCCCGGCACTACCAGACCGGCGAGCCCATACCGCAGGATGTCTTTGCGCGCATGGTTCGGGCCGGCGCGCATGGGCGCGCTCTGGCCACGCTTACCCAGGTGATGTATGCCACCTACTCGCTGGAGACGCATGACCAGCCGGCGGCCACGCTGGATCTTGACGGTCTTCTCCGCGCCGGATACGACCGCTTCTCCTACTATCAGTTTGTGGAAGGCAACCGCATGTACGCCGCCTTTACTCACCTGGTGGGCTACACCTCCAACTACTACACCTATCTCTATGACAAGGTGATCGCGCTGGAGTTCTTCTCCGAATTCGACCTGAAGCTCCTGAGCGAGAGCCCCACCCCGCTGCGCTACCGCCGCGAGGTTCTGGAGCCGGGCGGCTCCAAACCGGCGCGCGAGCTGGTCCGGGCCTTTCTCGGCCGGGAGGCGAGCATGTCCGCGTTGAAGAGCTGGATCGCGCGAGAGTTTGACGCGAGTTGAAGTGGCGAAGCGGAGCGCTCTGCCTCGTACAGAACCGGCCGCAGTGGAAGATCCGGAGAGGGAGGGTGAAAACCCTCCCGCGAATGGGCGAAAGGTCTGCGCGCCGGTCGCCCTGGCAGAGCCCGCCAGGCGAAGACAGGCCGGCGGGAGCGGTCCCCTTGCGTCCTGCGATCTCCTGATCTGCGCAGACTGGGAGATCGCAGGGCATTGCCTTCTTCAGGGTTCTGTCCGTCTTCTTATCTGGAGCCGGTCTTCGCCTTGGCCTTTGCTTCCGTCTTCACCATCGGCTTGGGGCGCGAGGCCTTGGCCGGCGCCGCCTTGCGGGCGGGAGCCTTCGGAGCTGACTTGGATTCGGACCTCGCCTTCGGCGCCGGCTCTTCTCTGGCCGAGGCCGCGCTGGGAGAATTTGCATGGGGAGCTGCGGTTGCGGCCGATAACTCCGCGGAGCGCTCCGCGCTCTGGCGCAGGGCGTGCAGCACCACCCGCAACATCTCCTCCTCCGGCGCGGGCTTTCCGGTCCAGATTTCGAACTGCCGCGCACCCTGCTGCACAAACATCTCCACGCCGGAGATCACGGAGATACCCCTCTGCCGCGCCAGCTTCAGCAGAGGCGTGTCGATGGGGTTATACACCAGATCAAAGACGAAGCGGGCGTTGATCTCGCTCTCCTCCAGCGGAGAAGCCGGTCCGCTCCTGGAGGCCGAAGCCTGCCTGGCGCCTGCGGACATTCCCACCGGGGTGGCATGGATGATGACGTCGAACTGAGTCTTCGACAAGGCTTCGCGCTTGATGGCTTTGGCTCCTGCCTGCCGGGCCAGCTTCTGGGCTGTCTCCGCCGTGCGGTTGAGGATGAAGACCTCCGCGCCCTTGTCGCAACAGCCGAAGACGGCCGCTCGGGCCGCTCCACCCGCGCCCAGCACCAGCACCCTGGCCTCGCGCAGAGAGAGCCGTCTCTCCAGAGGAGTGACGATACCGGCTACATCGGTGTTGAAGCCATAGAACTTTCCATCCTGCGCGCGCAGGATGGTGTTGACGGCGCCGATCCTGGTGGAGAGCGCATCGGTCCGCTCCAGCATAGGGAGAACGTCCTGCTTCAGCGGCATGGTGATGCTCATCCCCTGAATCGGAATCTCGCGCGCCAGATGGAAGAGGTCATCGACTTTGGAAGTCTGAAGACCAAGGTAAACCGCGTTGACGGTCTCGCGGCGGAAGGCGGTATTCATCATCAGCGGCGAGAGGGAGCTTCCGATGGGATGGCCGGCGACGCCGTAGATCTTGGTGGCGGCATCCACCTGGTCGATGCGATAGGTCTCCAGGAGGGTCCGCGCCGCGATCTGTCCGGGGGCGGTCTCTTCCCCCTGGCTGGCAGCGGCGAAGGTAAACGCGGATCCTGCCCTGAGTCCCAGCACGCGGGAGATGATTCCAGGCTCGCCCATGCACAGGCCGACCACGCTGGAGTTGGTCTCATCCTCCGCGCGCTCCAGGAACTGCATCAGCGTCAGGTTGTCGGAGAGCGTCTTCGCCGTAGGCACGATCTTCATGAAATCCGGAGCGAAGGGACGCATCCGCGCATAGACGGCATCCAGATCCTTGGTCGCGTGGAAGTCATGGTAGCTGATGATCACCGCCGCACCGGCCTCGCGAAGCCGGCTCACAGTGTTTTTGGGGAGCTTTTCGATCGTCTCCAGCTCCAAGTCCACCAAATGGAAACCGGCTTCGGCGGCCTTCAACAAAATCTCCAGCTCGGCGGTCCTCGAACCGTCGAACCGCCCGCCAGTCTCCTTTCTCCGGCAGGTGGCGACGGCCGTCGCCGCTCCCTGACTGGCCAGGAAGTGCTTTAGCGGCGGAATTGCGGCGGCCGGCTTGGCCAGGTAATCAAGCCGAAACTCGAGGAAATTGGAGTCTCTCAGTACTTCCGTGGCCTTCTCGATCATCTCGCTGGGAGATGTCCCAATAATGGCTACACACAGTTTCCCGATACGGGAACGAAGGAGGTGCGAGGCGATATGGTTTGAATTCTTCATGTTGCAGTCGCGGAATGATAAATCAGTTTCTTCTCCAGCGCAAGAAGTTTGCTTTGCGGTAGGGACGAAGCCTCCACAACGGCCGGCAGCCGCAGACTTCGCCGTCCCGAACGGGTTACAGCCACCGGTTGGGCGGCTGGGGTGAAATTTCGCATCAGGACTCCGGGCCGGGAGGTTGCAGTACAGCCTTCGGCCGCTGAATTCCCGAAACGGCTCGACGCTGTTGGATCCGAGACTCCGACTCCTAATTCCAAAACCTAGTACAGTTTACCGATTGCCGAATCTCCCGGGAGTGTCAGTCCGGCAGCCGGCCTGCGGAAAAGCTTCACGTTGCAGCTATGTTGGGGATAGAGGTCTTGACCATATTTCCCTGCCAT
>JAKAQS010000031.1 GCA_021819585.1 Acidobacteriota bacterium | reverse complement strand
ATCTCCCACTCCCTCAATGACCGTCAAGCAGCGAATCTTTGTTGCGCTCTTGCTCCTGTTCGCGCTGGTTGTTTCTTACTTTGTGGTTCGATTCGTGGATCCGGCCGTCTCTTCCGCATGCACCCTGTCCACTCCCGGATTGCATTGGATAACGGCTGCGAGAACAATGGCTGCATGAGGATAACCGGCCGCCCTCCCTCCATCGCCTATAAGCTGGTCCGAGCCCACACCTATGCCTCATTCGTCGGGCTGGTTCTCTCCGCCCTGTTCGGACTCATCATCTCCATCAAGTTTCATGCACCAGCGTTCTTGAGCGGTCACGGATGGGATACCTGGGGCAGGTTACGCTACGACCACACCCAAGGCATCCTCTACGCGTGGCTCGGAAACGCCTTTATTGCATTCCTGTACTACGCGGTGCCGTTCCTGACCCGAAGGAGCATCACCAGCGAGCGCCTGGGATGGGCCATGTTCTGGATTTACAACGTGGCGGCGGTCCTGGCCGGGTGGACTCTGATGCTGGCCGGTGTAAGCCAGCCGCTGGAATGGGCCGAGTTTCCTCTAGGCATCGCTGCGATCATTGAGCTTTCGCTTCTTCTGCTCATCGTTCAGTTTGTCCTGCCATTTCTCAAGTGCGGCCTAGCGGAGTTGTATGTCGCCGGATGGTATATGCTTGGCGGCCTGACCTTTACAGCCCTCGCGTATCCGGTTGGTAACCTTCTGCCGCACCTCTTGCCTGGGGCGATGGGCGCTGCTTTCAGCGGCTTATGGATTCACGATGCGGTGGGAATCTTTGTCACGCCTCTGGCCACGGCCGTACTCTACTTTGTCATTCCGGCTGTCACCAGAAAGCCGATTTACAGCCACTTTTACTCCATGATCGGCTTCTGGCTGCTGTTTCTGGTGTATCCCCTCAACGGCATGCATCATTACGTGTACTCCTCGCTGCCGATGAGCGCACAGCACGCCTCCGAGGTAGCTTCGATCTACCAGGGAGTGGACGTCATCATCGTTGTGATGAACCTGCTGCTCTCAATCGCTCTGGACAAGGAAGGAGCAGTGGCCCGCGATGTTCCGCTTCGCTTCATCTGGACCAGCGCCGTGCTGTACCTTGTGGTGAGCATCCAGGGATCGGTACAGGCGGTGATGAGCTTCAACAGCTTCACCCACTTTACCGATTGGGTGATTGGCCACTCTCATCTGGCCATGATTGGATTCGCATCCTTCGCCGCCATGGGCGGACTGGCGCACCTGTGGAGGAAGATGCCGGGAGTGCGCTTCAGCCCGCAAGCGCTCGCCTGGTCCTATTGGCTCATGATCATCGGGCTCGGGTTGATGGTGCTGGATCTGACCAGCGCCGGACTGGTGCAGGCGAGTCTATGGCAACAGCACCTTCCCTGGATGGAGTCCGTGCGCGCATCGCGCCCTTATTGGGTATTTCGCACGCTGGATGGCTGCGTCCTGCTGGCCGGCTTTGTGGCCTTTGGCCTGAGCTTCTTCATTGGCCCACGAAACAGCGCCGATGAAGTGGTGCTAAGGGGCGCGGTTGCGGACCGCCGCGCTCCCAGCGAGCGCAGAGCCGATCTGTGGGTCGGCACCGCATACGGCGCTACATTCGGCGCCGGCGTTGTCTTCTTTTTCATCTCATTTCTGCTGCTGGGCGTCTTTCCGGCGATTCATCTCCATGCCCAGATTCAGGCCACTACACCGCCCGGTGTTCGTCTCATCCTCACGCCTGAGGAAAAACGCGGACAGCGGATCTATGCACAGAACGGCTGCGCTTACTGCCACACGGAGCAAGTCCGGTTTACGCCGGCCGATGAATGGCGTTTTGGCCCTCCCACGCGGGCTTGGGAGACCGGAGACGAGTACCCGCAGATGTGGGGCACGCGCCGGATCGGACCGGACCTTGCGCGCGAGTCCGGCAGGCGCCCCGCCGATTGGCAGTTGGTGCATCTCTACAATCCGCGCTACATCGTACCCGATTCGGTGATGCCAAACTATGCCTGGCTGTTTCACGGCAGCCCCGGCCGGCCATCTCAGGATGCACTCGATCTGGCCGCCTATCTGAATACTCTGGGCCGGGCGGCCATTCAGTCCGGGCGCATCCCGAAGGCCACGCCGCCCGTGCTAAACCTGGAGCTTCCCTGGCCGTCCCCGGATTCCGGCGAAATCGCAGCGGGAAGATCTGTCTTCCTGCATAACTGCTCGGGATGCCACGGTGAGGACGGGCGAGGGCGGTCCCCGGGAGGAAGCGCGTTGCGTCCCGTTGCCTTTGACCTGGTTGACTTCCAACTGCCGCCGGATCTCCTACTGGGCGCCCTGGAAGACGGCGTACCGGGAACGGCGATGCCTGCCTGGAATCGTCTGCCGGCATCACAGCTTCAGGACGTTGCCGCCTATGTGCTCTCCCTGAGCAATACGCCGAAGCTGCTTCCCAGCCGGCAGTTGGCTCCTCGACGGACACTCATGGTCGCAGGACAGCGCATCTTTAACACACACTGCACGCGCTGCCACGGCGACGACGGCGCAGGCGACGGACCGCAAGCTGCTCAACTTCAACCTCGGCCGGCAAACTTTCGCCAAATGCTGGTCTCTTATGACGGAGCCGCATACGTGATCCGGCATGGCGTGCCCGGCAGCGGCATGCCTGCCTGGCCTTTGCTGACGCCCGGCGAGATTCAGGCCGTTACGTACTACATGCGCTCCATCGAGCGCACCCGACAGGAGCAGGCGGCATCCCACCCCAACGGAGGCAGTCAATGATTACATGGGTCGTCAGCATCATTACCGCCATTCTGCTCCTGTTCATCGTCTGGCGAAGAGCCTCCAGGAGTTTTCGGGAACGCGCCGAGCGCCCGAAGATCCGGTTTCTCGAAAGCCTCGGCCTTCAACCATCTGACGAGAGTGAATCACAAGACTCATCTTCCAAGGAGAATCACCATGAAAAGCGTAACCCGTAGATCCTTTGTCTCCACTGCCGCTGCCGGCATGACTGCGATTGGCTTCCTGAGCGGTTCCGCCCCCGCCGCGGAGTCGCAACTCGTTTGGACCAGCACGGACTGGAAGATCGCGGAGTTCAATCGGCTGGTCAACAACCCTGCCCGGATCAAACAGGTCTATGACGTGGTGCAGATTGGGGATGGCAAGTTCCTCAACAACGTCAAAAACTCCTTGAACGGTCTGCAGTTTGGCTTCGCCGTCCCCAAAGAACAGATCAAAATCGCGGTGGCCATGCATGGGCCCACCAACATGCTCAACTTCGACGACTACGTATGGAAGAAGTACCCGATCGGCGAGTGGCTCAACGTCAAGGATCCGGCAACCAGCCAACCGGCCGAGAGGAACATCTACTACCCGGCGGCAACCCTCCCGGCAGGCCAGACCCCTTCCACCGACCCGGACAATGAACACTCCATCTACCAGGCGAAGAGCATGCAGACTCTGCAGACCAGAGGCGTGCAGTTTTTGAGCTGCCATACCGCGACCGAGGAACAGGCGCGTGCTCTGGTGCATACGTTCAAACTCTCCCAATCGCCGGAAGAGATTGTGAAAGACATGCTGGCGCACACCGTTCCCGGCACGCTGGTGGTTGCTTCCATGGTAGCCGCCATCGCCCTGCTGCAGGCGGAAGGCCATTACACCTACATCACCGTTTAGCTTCCAGGAAAGGCAATCGCGATGTCAGTATCTTCAAAGCTTCTTTCGGCTGTTCTGGCGCTCTCCTGCGCGCCGCTGGCTCATTCCCAGGCAAACCCTCCCTGGAGCAAGGGCGCCAACGACCCCGCGGCGCAAAAGGGGTACGTCTTTCACGTGCAGGATGTGGACAACATCCCCGACCTGCATGGCAATCCCTGCACCGCAAAGCTGGTGATCCTCATCGGAGGCAATCAGTTCTTCGTTCTCCCTCAACTGGTTGCGGCTTTTTCAAAGCAGCACCCTGAAGTTGCCGGACACATTTACTATGAGACGCTTCCGCCCGGAATCCTGCGCAAGCAGATTGCGGCCGGCGGCGCACTCACGCTCGGCAACCTCACCCTTCAAGTCAAGCCGGATATCTATGAGGCTGGGAAGCGCGCTGTCCGTCAGATGGAGCACAACGGCGAACTGAGCGGCGTGGTGGAGTATGCAACCAACAATCTGGAGATCATGATTCCTGCCGGGAACCCGAAGCACATCGAGTCGCTGAACGATCTGGCGCGGCCCGGTCTCCGTCTCTCCATGCCAAATCCAGCGTGGGAGGGCGTAGCGAACCAGATCGCCGCTTCTTTGCGCAAGGCGGGAGGCGAACCACTGTATCAAGCGGTTTATCAGGCGAAGGTCAAGAGCGGCGAAACGGCCCTCACCGAGATTCATCACCGCCAGACTCCCATGCGGATCATGAACAAGCAGGCTGACGCAGGCGTGACTTGGGCCTCCGAGGTCCGTTTTGAAGAGAGAATTGGGAATCCGATTCAGGGGATAAAGATTCCCGACACTCAGAACGTGACCGCTGTCTACGCCGGTGGCGTGTTGCGAAATGCTCCCCACCCGGCCATCGCCGCGCAATGGCTTGCCTTTCTGAAGAGCCCGGAGGCCCAAACCATCTATCACCAGTACGGATTCCGCTCGCTGCCGGCGTCCTCGCACTAGGAGAATGCAATGCACTTAACGCAACAGAATCGAATGCGAGTGGCTATCATTCCACTCTTGGTCGTGGGTTTCAGCCTATTTGCGCTGGCTTGCTCGAACTCGTCCAACCCGCCCGTCCAGGCAGCCGCGGCAAGCGGGACTGCCGGCAACTCTCCCTCGCAACAGAGAAGGCTGATTCATCAAGGCAAGCTGCTCTTTGACCAGACGCCAAAGGAGGCCCCGGATTATGTGGGCAACAAACTTTCTTGCAGCGACTGTCATATCCAGAGCGGGACTGCGGCGCACGCCGCCCCGATGACCGATCTTGCCGGAACGTTTCCCCAGTTCAGCAAGCGAGCGGGGCACATCATCTCTCTCCAGGACAGAATTCAGGAGTGCTTCGTGCGCAGCGAGGCCGGCCAGCCGCTGCCCGCGAGTGGCCCGCAGATGGCAGCCATGGTCGCCTACATTAATTCGCTGTCCAAAGATCAGGTCAACGGCAAACCCTATCCGGGGCGTGGACTTATCAAGCTTCCCACCCTCATCGGCAATCCAACACGAGGAAAGGCCGTCTATGTCTCCCAATGCGCTGCTTGCCACGGCATCGACGGAGCAGGCGCTCCCCCGATCCTGCCGGCGCTGTGGGGGAACGACTCCTATAACAATGGTGCGGGGATGAATAATCCGGCCAAGATGGCTGCCTTTGTCGCTTACACCATGCCGCAGGATCAACCCGGATCGCTCACCCCACAACAGGCCTACGACGTTTCTGCCTATATTCACAGCATGCCGCGGCCAAAGTTGAACAAAGCATACAAAGCCTATTAGAACCGTTCGGCCGTTGATTGCCTTCCGGCTCGCAGTGAAATGAAACGGGAGATTCATTCCCATGAAACGAGCGATGGCCATAAGTCGAGCGGTTGAAACGGGAACTCTCGACTCAGATCCAGGTAGAAGAGCGTTCAGCGCCAGGCTCCGGAGCGCTTCACCAGGGGTCACTTTCCTGGTCCAGGCTTGTCTCTTGACGGCGATCAGGCAGGCCAAAAGAGAAACAGCAACTTCAGTCCCGACCCATACGAAAAGGGCCCCGGCCATCTCTGGCCGGAGCCCTTCCGTTGCCTTTGATTCGCCGCAGTCTAAGCAAGCTCTTGCATGAGTCCTGCCAGAACCTCAGGACCAGGACGAACCCGCGCCTCGGAAGCAAGCGAAAGTGGTTCGTCAATCATATTCAGCCGGGTCACAAAGTCCATCCCTTGCGTGTTCACATAGAAGACGCCTGTGAGAACCTCGCCTGAATCGTGCGCTTCGGTGAGCATGCTGATCGCGCCCGTCTTGCTGGTGGGAGCGTAATCCTCGTGGATCTTGCGCAGGCGCAGATGCGAGCCGTCGTGCAGTTGCACATCCACAGTCGTATTGTGATCGTACTCCACGGCGATGTCCTCAAACGGAGCGATGAAGCCGGCTTCGTTCACTGCCTCATCGTGCTCTTTCATGTACTTGTAGCTCTTTGTGGAGCCTTCATGATCGTTGAAGGTGACACACGGAGAGATGATATCCAGCAGGACGGTTCCCTTGTGTGCAATGGCCGCCTTCAGCATCGTGGAGAGTTGCTTTTTGTCACCGGAGAACGACCGGCCTACGAAAGTCGCTCCCACCTGGATCGCCAGCGCGCAGATATCGATCGGCGGCATGTCGTTAACGACGCCTGTCTTGAGCTTTGAACCGATATCGGCTGTTGCGGAAAACTGTCCCTTGGTAAGCCCATACACTCCATTGTCCTCGACGATGTAGATAATGGGCAGATTACGGCGAAGCAGGTGCATGAACTGCCCAAGCCCAATGGAGACGGTATCCCCGTCTCCGCTGATGCCGATCGACCGCATGGTCTTGTTGGCCAGCAGAGCTCCGGTCGCCACCGCAGGCATGCGTCCATGGACGGAGTTGAAACTGAAAGAACGAGACATGAAGTACGCCGGCGACTTGGAGGAGCAGCCGATGCCGCTCATCTTCATCACTTCTTCCGGCGGAACACCCATCTCGTAAAATGCTTCGATCAAACGCTCGGAGATCGCGTTATGACCGCAACCGGCGCAGAGCGTAGACTTGCTGCCGCGGTAATCCAGGATCTCAAGGCCGATCTGATTGGTCCGCGCAGACGTGGATGGAACGGGTGAGGTTGCCATGATTACTTTCTTGCTCCTTCAAATTTGGTGATGGCCTCGGTAATAACCCTTGCCTCTATCGGCAAGCCGGCAAAGTAGGTGATCGAGTGCAGCTTGACAGCCTCGGCTGCGTCCAGGTCCGTCTTCAACAGGTTCCGCATCTGGCCATCGCGGTTCTGCTCCACCACAAAGATGGTCTCGTGGCGAGCCACAAAGTCATTGACCTCCTGCGTAAACGGATAGGCCCGAAGGCGCAGGTAGTCGGTTGCGATCCTGGCTTCGCGCTGTAACTGATCCCGGCTCTCCAGCACGGCGGGATCGCTGCTCCCAAAGGCGATGATGCCAATCTTCTCCTTGCCCGTTCCCTTCAGTACCGGCTTGGGAACCATGGTTTTTGCGGTTTCGAACTTGCGCGCCAGCCGCTGCATGTTCTGCGCATAGTCCTCCGGCCTCTCCGAGTACAGCGCCCTCTCATTCTTGCCCGTGCCGCGCGTGAAGTAGGCCGCCTTGGGATGGCTTGTCCCGGGTAGCGTCCGGTAAGGAATGCCGTCGCCATCCACGTCCTTGTACCGGGCAAACTCTCCCAACTCTTCCAGTTGCTTCGCGTTCAAGACCTTTCCCCGATTGATCGGCTTCTCTGGATACTCGAACGGTTCGGACATCCAGTTGTTCATCCCCAAATCCAGGTCGCTCAGAATGAAAACAGGAGTCTGCAGCATCTCCGCAACGTCAAACGCCTCGATAGCCAGCTCGAAGCACTCCTTCACCGAGCCCGGAAGCAGCATCACGTGCTTGGTGTCCCCATGGGAAAGTCCGGAGATGAAGGCGATATCGCATTGCTGCGTGCGGGTGGGCAGCCCTGTTGAAGGGCCGGTTCGTTGCACGTCAATGACGACACCCGGAATCTCGGCAAAGTATCCCAGCCCGGCAAACTCCGCCATCAGCGAGATGCCAGGGCCTGAGGTCGCTGTCATGGAGCGAGCACCGCCCCATCCCGCGCCCAGCACCATCCCCATCGCGGCCAGCTCATCCTCGGCCTGCACAATGGCAAAGGTGGCCTTGCCGTCCTTCTCCACCCGGTACTTCTTCATGTACTTGATCAGGTCTTCCACCACGCTGGTCGAAGGTGTGATCGGATACCAGCTCACCACCGTCACTCCGGCGAACATCGCGCCCATGGCGCAGGCCGCATTTCCATCGATGATGATCTTGCCCTGGGTAGCGTTCATCGGCTCAACCACGAGCCCATCCTGCTTGGTCAACGAGCTTGCGGCATAATCAAAACCAAGCTGAACCGCCTTCCAGTTCAGATCCGCCACCGCGGCCTTTCGAGCAAACTGCTGCCGAACGATGTTCTCCAAACCCTTCATGTCGATCGCCAGAAGCTGCGCCGCCACGCCCACGTAGACCATGTTCTTGATCAGCTTGCGAACCTTCATCTCCGCCCCGGTCGCCGCCACCAGTTGATCGAAGGGAACCGGATAATACACCACATCGGCACGGCGATCTCCGATGGAGAAGCTTTCGTCATAGATTGCAGCCCCACCCGCCGGCAGTTTGCGAATATCGTCCAGCACAGTCTCCGGATTCAGCGCGATCAGCAGATCCACGTGCCCCTTGCGCGCCACCCAGCCATCCCGGTTGGCGCGGATCAGAAACCACGTGGGCAACCCCGCAATGTTGGATGGAAACAGGTTCTTGCCGGAAACCGGAACCCCCATTCGAAAGATGCCGCGGAGCAGAATGCTGTTCGCGGATTGCGATCCGGATCCGTTTACCGTTGCGACCTGGATGGTGAAATCGTTCACCAATTTCTTGGGGTGAACAATCGAGTCTGCTGCGGACAGACTCTCAGCTTCGAGATTCGTGGTAGCCATTGATAAATCCTTCCATCTTGTTGCGCCGATAGAGTTCTGCGGATGGTCGGGAAGGCAGGAAAAGTCGCGTTTCACTCCCGCGGCCGTCACAGCAACCGGCTCCTCATATACCACCAAGGATTGTATTCCTTCCCCACAACAGTTCGCTATCAAGCCAGGCTTGCCGCACCTCGCAATGCCCAATCCTCACAAGTTGTCCCGCCGACGAAACGGCGCCGTTCGGTTTATGCTTTCAACTTTTTCAACCAGCGAATTTGCTTGCTCCGCGCCAGTTCTGCGATGGTTTGCGGAGCACCTTGACGGACTGCAATGGCTGCCATCGAAAGCGACGGTCTCCAGTGCGATTATCAACCTCGCGCGCCAACAGGCGCCGCCGTGGGTATCGAGCCGCCCTCCGCCGAGGCTATCTTGCCGGGCAAGGAACTGTCCCCGGAAGCATATTCCTCATACAAACGCCACTTCCTCTTCACGTCTTCCTCCGCCTCTTCCAAAAGGTGCTGGGCAACCTCGGGATGGCTGCGCGAGAGCATGGTATAACGCGCCTCCTTGTAGCTGTAATCTTTCAAAGGAATGGAGGGTGGCTTGGAATCTAGCTGAAATGGATTCTTGCCTTGTGCCTGCAGCATGGGGTTATAACGCATCAACGGCCAGTATCCGGAGAGCACGGCGTTCTTCTGCTGCTCCATCCCAAGGCCAAGATCATATCCGTGGGCGATGCATTGGCTATAGGCGATGATCAGAGCCGGCCCGTCATAGGCTTCCGCCTCCTGAAACGCCTTTACCGTCTGGATATCGCTGCCGCCCATGGCCACCCGGGCCACGTAAACCGAACCATAGCTGACCGCCTCCATCGCAAGGTCTTTCTTGCCCGTCAGCTTGCCTCCTGAAGCAAACTTGGCCACCGCACCTCGCGGCGTCGACTTCGACATCTGTCCGCCGGTATTCGAATAAGTTTCGGTATCCAGCACCAGAATTTTCACATTCTTTCCCGAGCCCAGCACATGGTCCACGCCCCCGAAGCCGATATCGTAGGCCCAGCCATCGCCACCCACAAGCCATACGCTCTTGCGCACCAATGAGTCAGCCAGGCTTAGCAACAATTTCGCCTCCGGCGTCTCCACTCCGTCTAGTAGGCTGCGGATCAGTTTTACCCGCTCTCGTTGCCGATCAATCCCAACTTCTGTCGACTGATCGGCGCTGAGCGCCGCCTCTACCAACTCCTCTCCAAGGATCGCCGCCTGTCGCCGCAGCAGAGACTCCGCCTGCTCCTTCTGTTGATCCAGACCCAGGCGAATTCCCAAACCAAACTCCGCATTGTCCTCGAAGAGCGAGTTGGCCCAGGTAGGTCCGCGGTTGTCGCCGTTCACCGTGTACGGCGTCGTGGGCAGGCTGCCGCCATAGATCGAAGAGCAGCCTGTGGCGTTGGCGATGTACAAACGGTCGCCGAACAACTGCGTAAGCAGCTTGATGTAGGGAGTCTCTCCGCAGCCTGCACAAGCGCCGGAGAACTCGAAAAGAGGTTCCAGCAGTTGAATATCCTTCACTTGGTTGTGCGAGAGACTTGCTCGTTTCACCGGGGGAAGGCCGGAAAAGAACTTCCAGTTCTCCGCCTCCGCGGCACGCAGCGGCTCCTGCGGCTCCATCCGCAGCGCCTTGCGCCTGGCGCCAGCCGCCGGCTCCGTCTTGCTCACCGCCGGGCAGGTCTCCATGCAGAGCCGGCACCCGGTACAGTCTTCGGGCGCAACTTGCAGAGCGTAGAGCTTTTCTTCCATATTGCGCCACTTCGGCTTGGCGGTCTTGAAGCTTTGCGGCGCCTCGGCCAGCAAGGCGCCGTCAAAGACCTTGGCGCGGATCGCCGCGTGCGGGCACACCAGAACACACTTGCCGCACTGAATGCACAGCTCCTGATCCCATGCCGGAATCATCTGAGCGATGTTCCGCTTCTCCCACTGCGTGGTTCCAGTGGGGAAGGTTCCATCCGGTGGCAGTGCGCTTACCGGCAGCAGGTCGCCTCGGCCCGCAGCCATCTCGCCCAGAACATTCGTAACAAACTCGGGCGCCGACGGCGAAAAGATCGGCAGAAGATCAACCTGGGCTGTGACCTTCTCGGGCACTTTCACGCGATGGAGATGAGCCAGCGCCGCATCCACCGCGGCATAGTTTTTTTGCACCACATCGCCGCGTCTTCCATACGTCTGCTGAATGGCCTTCTTGATCTGCTCAACCGCCTCGGCCAGCGGCAAAACGCCGCTGATGGCGAAGAAACAGACTTGCATGACAGTGTTGATGCGGCTTCCCATCCCCGTCTCGCGCGCCACGCCATAGGCGTCGATGACATAGAACTCCAGCTTCCGTTCCAGAATCGTCTCCTGCACCTTGCGCGGCAGATGGTCCCACACTTCCTCCGGTCCATAGGGAGCATTCAATAGAAACACGGCGCCCGGGGCAGCGGCGGAGAGAATGTCCATCCGCTCCAAAAAGGAGAAGCTGTGGCACGCCACAAAATTGGCTTGCGTAATCAGGTAGGTGGAAAGGATAGGCGCCGGTCCGAAACGAAGATGAGAGGTGGTCATCGAGCCCGACTTCTTGGAGTCATAAACGAAGTAGCCCTGGACGTAGTTCGACGTCTCGTGCCCGATGATCTTGATCGAGTTCTTGTTGGCGCCCACCGTCCCATCCGATCCAAGACCGTAGAACAGGGCGCGGAAGGTGCGGGGATCTTCGGTGCGGAAGTTTGGATCATACTCCAAACTGGTGTGCGTGACGTCGTCTTCGATGCCGATCGTGAAGTGATTCTTCGGCTGCGGATCCCATAACTCCTCGAAGATGCCCTTCACCATCGCCGGGGTGAACTCCTTGGAGGACAGGCCGTAACGGCCGCCGATCACCTTGGGAAGCCTGGCAAACCGTGGACTCGCGTCCTGCATGCTTTCGCCAATCGCCGTCACCACATCCTGGTACAGCGGTTCACCAATGGCGCCCGGCTCCTTGGTGCGATCCAGCACGGCGATTGCCCGCACCGACCTGGGAAGAGATCTCAAGAACGCATCAGTGGCAAACGGACGGTATAACCGAACCTTCAGCAGGCCGAGCTTCTCTCCGCGCGCATTCAAGTGGAGGATAGTCTCCTCGACTGCCCCAGCTCCCGAACCCATGATCACGATCACCCGATCCGCCTCGGGATCGCCTACATAATCAAACAGATGATAAGAGCGGCCGGTCAGCCGGGCGAAGTCGTCCATCACCCGCTGCACGATCGACGGACAAGCCAGATAATACGGATTCGAGGCTTCGCGAGCCTGGAAGAAGACATCGGGATTCTGTGCTGTTCCGCGCAAAATCGGGCGGTCCGGACTCAAAGCCCGATTCCGGTGAGCCTCGATCAGCTTTTCATCCACCAGCGCGCGGATGGTCTCGTCGGAGATGCCGGCAACCTTGTTAATCTCATGCGACGTTCGAAAGCCATCGAAGAAGTGCAGAAACGGGACCCTCGCCTCCAGCGTCGACAGATGCGCAACCAGAGCAAGATCTCCGGCCTCTTGCACCGAATCAGAGGCTAGCATCGCATAGCCGGTCGATCGGCAGGCCATCACGTCCGAATGGTCCCCAAAGATCGAAAGCGCATGAGTTGCCACCGATCGCGCGGTGACGTGGATCACGTTCGACGTCAGCTCTCCGGCGATCTTGAACAGATTGGGGATCATCAACAACAATCCCTGGGAGGCGGTGAAGGTCGTACTCAAAGAGCCCGCTTGCAGGGCTCCGTGCATCGCGCCCGCGGCGCCTCCTTCGCTTTGCATCTCCGCGATCAGCGGCGCCGTTCCCCAAAGATTCCGGCGGCCTTGCTCGCTCCACTGGTCGGCCCACTCCGCCATCGTGGAGGATGGAGTGATCGGGTAAATGGAGATCACCTCCGCCAGCCGGTAGGCCACATCCGCCACAGCCTGGTTTCCATCAATAATCTCTAACTGTTCTGAATTCAATGTAACCCCCCATTCCTTCCCTACCATTCTCAGCGGCTGGAAGTCGCCTTGTTGTGATCAATGTCACACTGATTTGTTTCGTCTCTGGTAAAGTAAAGGTGAGCTATGACGAATCACACGTACCTCCCGGTTCTTGTGCTCTTGATTGCAGGCGCGGCTTTCGCCATCGGTCCCTTGGCTCTGGCATGGGTATGGGCCAAGAAGTTCTCTCCCCAAAAGACAGGCCCCACCAAGAATGCAATCTACGAGTGTGGCTTGGAGTCCAACGGAGATGCCTGGATCAAGTTCAAGCCAGGCTATTACCTCTACGCCATCATCTTTCTCATCTTTGACGTGGAAGCAGTCTTCCTGCTGCCGTTCGCCGTCGCCTTCGAGGGCTTCACTGTGGCAGAGTCTGTCTCCATGCTTGTATTTCTGCTTCTCTTGGTAGAGGGACTCGTCTGGGCCTGGCAGAAGAACGTACTCTCCTGGACCTGATCCATCGTTCGCATTCCTCAAGCATCCACCAGCCATCGGGCCGCCGCAGTCGCGGCATCAAAGGAAATCGGAAGCAGCGTCGGTTCGGTCCTGCAAAACCAACTGAAACATCCGCTCAAAGGGTTCTACGGCATGGATGAACAGCTAAAAAGTGAGTTGAGACGCCAGGGAGTGGTCGCCACTTCTCTCCAGGAACTTTACAATTGGGGCCGCAAAAGCTCCATCTGGCCGCTCAACTTCGGTCTCGCCTGCTGCGCGATCGAGATGATCGCCACGACCATGGCGCGTTACGATCTGGCCCGCTTCGGAGCCGAGGTCTTCCGTCCCTCGCCACGCCAGGCGGACCTGATGATTGTTGCCGGAACCGTCACCAAGAAGATGGCTCCCCAGGTCGTGCGTCTCTACAACCAGATGGCGGAACCCAAGTACGTCATCTCCATGGGCGCCTGCGCGATCTCCGGCGGGCCCTTCAAGCAGGGCTATAACGTGCTCAAGGGCATCGATCGATATATCCCCGTCGATGTCTTTATCCCCGGCTGTCCTCCGCGTCCCGAGGCGCTGCTGGATGCATTTTTGATGCTGCAGCGGAAGATCGACGAGCAGCAGCTCACCGGCCCCGCTCGCCCCCGCCATCTCCAGGCGGAGCAGCCGAGCGAGTTTA
This sequence comes from Acidobacteriota bacterium, assembly GCA_021819585.1. GTDB lineage: Bacteria > Acidobacteriota > Terriglobia > Terriglobales > Acidobacteriaceae > Granulicella. Next base: position 11,220 of record JAKAQS010000031.1, on the reverse strand, counting down.
GCGTGCCGCAGTACAGCGAGCACGACCTCGTCCCCACACGAAACGACGCCGTCTGGCATGCTCCGCTGGTCAACATCTCAAATGCAGGCACAAATGAATCTGGAAGAGATTAAATCCCAAATCGAAGCCAATGTTCCCGGCTGCTCCCTGGAGATCATCCCGAACGCGAGCCCTTCCGGCCAGCACTCCCTGCTAGTGGACCCAGAGCATGCCCTGACCGTGGGCAGCTTTCTGCGAGATGGCGCCAGCCCACGATTTGATTACTGCTCCAACGTCACCGGCGTCGATTGGCCCCTCAAAGAGACCACCGCGAAGCAAAAGACCAAGAAGATCGTCGACGGCGTAGAGAAGGAGGTCGAAGAGGCGGTAAAGACCTCTACCGGCGACTATCTCGAGGTGGTCTACCATCTGTTTTCGTTGGAAGACCGCCAGGGCCCTCTGGTGTTGCGCATGCGAACCGGGGATCGCGCGGAGCGGGTTCACCTCCCTTCCCTAACGCCCGTATGGCGCAGCGCGGAGTTTCAGGAGCGCGAGGTCTATGATCTGTTCGGCATCGTCTTTGACGGCCACCCCGATCTGCGCCGGCTGCTGATGTGGGAGGAGTTCACCGACCACCCGATGCGCAAAGACTACGTCGACCCGGATGACTATGAGTACGAACCAACCGCCCACGATGAGGTTCTCAAGCGAACCCAAGCGCATTACGCGGCGCAGGAAACACCATCCGGAGCAGAGGAAGCTAGATGAGCGTTCTGACCGAAGTCTCCATCGACACCATCTCCCAACCGGCCAATGATCACCTCCATGGCGATCTGCTGGAGATCTCCATGGGCCCCCATCACCCCTCCACCCACGGTGTCTTCCGGATGAACATCGTGCTGGACGGAGAACGGGTGGTCAAGCTGAAGCCGGTTTTTGGCTATCTGCACCGCAATCACGAGAAGATCGCTGAACACGAGACCTACCTGGGCTCCATGCCCTACACCGACCGCCTGGATTACATCTGCTCCATCACCAACAACTGGGCCTATGCGTTGGCCGTGGAGAAACTGGCGGGCATTCCAGTGCCAGAGCGCGCCGAGTACCTGCGCGTGATCACAGGCGAGCTGACTCGGCTACAGAACCATGCGGGCCTGATTGGCTTCCTGTTGCAGGATATGGGGGCCAGCGGTACCCCCCTGATGTACGCCTTCCGCGAGCGGGAGAAGATTCTGGATCTCTTCGAAGCCCTCACCGGCGCACGCATGATGTGCAACTACATGCGCTTCGGCGGCTGCCGCCGCGATCTTCCCTCCGGCTGGATGGAGCATGCTCAGAAGGTCGTGGATGGATTTCCGCGCTTCCTGGACGAGTTTGAACGGCTGCTGCGGACCAACGAGATCCTGATGGCTCGCACCCAGGGCGTCGGCATCGTCACCCGCGAACAGGCCATCAACGCCGGAATCAGCGGCCCGATGGCCAGGGCTTCAGGGGTCAACTACGATTTACGCAAGGTGGACAAGTACGGCATCTATGATCGGTTTTCCTTCCGGGTTCCTCTCGGCGAGCATGGGGACGTCTACGACCGCTATATGATGCGCTTGCTGGAGATGCGTGAATCCCTCGATATTCTCAAGCAAGCGATGCGCGACCTGCCCTCCGGCCCGATCATGGATCCAAACACCAAGATCCGTAACTTCCGGCCCAAGGCGGGAGAGGCCTACGGGCGGATCGAGTCCCCCAAGGGCGAGCTGGGCTTCTACCTCATCAGCGATGGAGGACCCAATCCCTACCGCTACCGGGTGCGTCCGCCCAGCCTGATCAATCTCACCCTGCTGGAACAGATGTGCCTGGGTCACAACGTCTCTGACGTCGTCATCATTCTGGGCAGCGTGGATATCGTCTTGGGTGAGGTGGACCGTTGAACTTCAAGATGCAAAGCAACGAAGCAGTCTTGGATCGCTGCGGTTTGGCCGGCGAGCCGTCACTTCAGAAGAACATTGCAAAGGGTGTGGGAGGCTGCCTGTGTTAGGGAACGGAATCATCAAAGGCCTTGCCGAGACGGCGCGCAACTTCTTTGGAAGCTATGTCGACAAGGAGCGCTTGACAACGGTTCAATTCCCCGAGGAGCGGCTTCCGCAGATTGAGGGAACCCGCGACTTCCCCTTTCTGGTCTACGATGGCGACGACTGGGAGAAGGGCCTGCGCTGCGTCTCCTGCCACATCTGCGAGAAAGAGTGCCCGCCCAAGTGCATCTTCATCGAAAAGAGCAAGGACAAGAAGCCTGACGCTGTCGGCAAGCTCCAGTTCTACCCGGTGAGATTCGACATAGACGTCTCCGTCTGCATGAGCTGCCAGATCTGCGTAGAAGTCTGCCCATTCGATGCCATCAAGATGGACGTTGAGTTCGAGTTGAGTTCGGACGATCGCTTCGGCGGCCTGCTCCACCACAAAGACAAGCTGGCCAAGTCCAACGAGTACTATCACAAGATTCATCCCACGGAAGCCGCGGCCGTCGATGCCGCCCTGGCTGAGGATCGGGAGAAAGAAAAAGAGAAGCAGAAGCAGGCCGCCGCGGCGGCAGCCGCTGCCGCGGCCGCCAAAGCGGCGGCGGCTGCGAACCCACCCCCGGCCGCGGAAACCAACACAGACGCATCCTCCAAAGAGGAGACAAAATGACCTTCTGGACACTTATTGGAGATAGCAAGATTTTGCGGCGGATGGTAGCCAATTATGCCTGAGATGATCGATCAGATCTTTGTGCTCCTGAAACACTGGATCATGGGCTATGTGCCCAGCGGTCTCCAGCCGCTCTGCTCCGCCATCCTCTCCGTGCTCCCGGTCCTGGTCGTGTTTCCGCTCCTGTTTGCCATCACCACCGTCCTGGAGCGCAAAGGCCTGGGCAGGATGCAGAACCGCTACGGTCCCAACCGCGCCGGTCCGTGGGGCATCCTGCAGCCGGTCGCCGATGGCGTCAAGTCGCTCACCAAGGAAGACGTCGTTCCTCGCTCCGCGGATCAACTCGTTCACCTGATGGCGCCTATCCTCATCGTCATCGCCTCATTCCTGGTGTACTCGGTGGTGCCGGTCGGCAGGAATATGGTGGTGGCCGATCTGAATGCGGGCGTTCTCTTCTTCTTCGCCATCGGAAGCATGGTGGAACTGGCGGTCTTCATGGCGGGCTGGTCCAGCCGCAGCAAGTATTCTTTGCTGGGAGCCATGCGCGCCATCGCTCAGATGATCAGCTATGAGATGCCCATGGTTCTCTCCGGAGTCGTGGCGATTATGGCGGCAGGCTCGCTCTCCACCGTCACGATCGTGAACATGCAGGCGGGTTACACCGGCATCTGGCCGCATTGGTATCTATTTACTCCCTGGGGCATCACCGGCTACATCCTTTTCATGATTGCCGCCACGGCCGAGTCCAACCGTTGCCCATTCGATATGCCCGAAGGCGAGTCGGAGATCATCGCCGGCTACTTCATCGAGTACTCGGGCTTCAAGTTTGCCCTCTTCTTTGTGGCTGAGTACCTGGGCATGATGGCGAGCAGCGCCATGGCCATCACTCTCTTTCTGGGAGGCTGGGCCGCGCCCTTCTCATTCCTCACCTGGATCCCCTCCTGGTTCTGGTTCTTCGCCAAACTGATCCTCATGCTCATGGTCTTCATCTGGATTCGCGGCACGCTTCCGCGCCTGCGCATGGATCAGTTGATGAACTTCGGATGGAAGTTCATGCTGCCGCTCTCCCTGATCAACATCCTCAGCGCTGGGCTCTGGCATTATCTTCCCTCCGGCTTTACACGCTGGTCCGTCATTAGCCTCCTGCTCCTGCTCTCCTGTTTTTTGTTGAGCCGAAGCCTGAGGCGCAACAAATGGTTTCAGGAACGCACCTATCGCTTCGCCAGTTAGCCGAGCGATGATCATCAACCGCGCTCTCCCTCACTTGGACTTCGGGTTCCTCATGTTCATCCACCTTCACCAACTTCGCGGAACTGGAAACGTCTTGAAATGACTCTCTCCTTTTTGCTGCTTGCCGCCATCGCGATCCTCGGCGCCGCCGCGGCTATGAATCTTAAAAATGCGGTTCACTGTGTTCTCGCGCTCACCCTGGGCATGGCCGGCCTGGCCGCTCTCTATCTCCAGTTAGGGGCTCAGTTTGTCGGATTAACACAGCTCCTTGTCTACGTTGGCGCGGTAGCCATTTTGGCGGTCTTCGCCATCATGCTGACGCGCAGCAGAACTGGCGAGACTGTCGCGCATGGCTCGGCCTCCTCCAGGATCTCGGGAGCGCTGACCGCGCTGCTGGTCTTCGCGGTGCTGGCCTGGGCGATCTTCACCGGAATCTCCCCGCAGCAGCTCTCCGGCGCACAGCCAGAGGCCTCGGTTCGGGAAGTGGGTGTGGCGCTTATGCAGCGCTTTGTCCTTCCCCTGGAGATCATCGGCGTGCTCCTGACCGCGGCACTGATCGGCGCCGGGGTACTCGCCATCGAAGAAAAAGGAGGAGATCGATGAGCCCGCTCTCCGGCTACCTGCTCCTCTCCGCCCTCCTGTTCTCGATCGGCCTTTCCGGCGCCCTGACTCGGCGCAATGCCATCCTGGTTCTGATCGGCATCGAACTCATGCTCAACGCCGCCAACCTCAACTTCATCGCGTTCTGGCGCTACGGTCCGCACCCGGAGATGCTGACCGGCGTGATGTTCGTCATCTTCTCCATCGGCATCGCCGCGGCAGAAGCAGCCGTCGGCCTCAGCATCATCGTTGCCGTCTACCGGCACTTCCGGACGACGGATCTGGACAAGATCAACTTCCTGAAGGGTTAAGGGGTACATCATGAACGTACGACTTGGCAACTTCTCCAACCCCGCAACCGCCTGCGTTGTCGACAAAAAACCTAGTCTTCTCTCTCACCTGCAACTCTTGACTGGCGCTCAATGAACTGGATCGTACAAAATCTCTGGCTGATTCCTGCGTTACCCCTGCTTGCGTCGGGGATCATTGCCCTTACCCCGCGGAAGGGCCGCGCACGCGGCGCTGCTCTCGCCATCGGTTCGATGGGGATCTCCTTCCTTCTCTCGGTCTGGGCATTTGCGCACGTGCTTGCCCTGCGCAGCAGCGGCGAACTCACCACTCAGGTCTTCAACTTCCACTGGTTCCAGTTTGGCAACGAATGGCTGTCGCTAGGCTGGGTGTTGAATCCCCTCACCGCGGTCATGCTGGTGATGGTCACCTTCGTGGGCCTGCTGATCTTCATCTTCAGTGTCGGCTACATGGCGCACGATGAGAACTTTACCCGGTTCTTCTGCTTCCTTGCCCTCTTCGCCGGCGGCATGCTCGGCGTGGTCATCTCCAACAGTTTGCTCCTGCTCTTCATGTCCTGGGAGATTGTGGGACTGACCTCCTACCTCCTGATCAGCTTCTGGTATCACAAGCCCAGCGCCGCAGCCGCCGGCAAGAAGGCATTCATCACGACACGCATCGGCGATCTGCCCTTCTTCCTGGGCATGGTCTGGCTCTACTCCCAAACCGGGACGCTGCTCTTCTACAACAACGGCGCCGGATGCCTGGAACCAACCGCCATCACACACATGCTCTCCCAGGCCACGCCCCTGGGAGTCTGCGCTGCCACCGCCATCGCCCTGCTCATCTTCTGCGGGGCCGTGGGCAAGAGCGGACAGGTTCCGCTGCATGTCTGGCTACCCGACGCCATGGAAGGCCCTACGCCAGTCAGCGCGCTGATCCACGCCGCCACCATGGTCGCCGCCGGGGTCTTTCTGGTCGCTCGAGTCTACCCTCTGATGAGTGCGCAGCACTCCATCAACGGCATGCTGACCACCTCAGCCGCCCTTCAGGTCGTTACGTGGGTTGGCGCCATCACGGCCTTCTTTGCCGCCACCATTGCGGTCGCACAGTGGGATATCAAGCGGATTCTGGCCTACTCCACCGTCTCCCAGCTCGGCTACATGATGATGGGCCTGGGCGTCGGCGGTGTTGCGGTAGGCATCTTTCACCTTATTACGCACGCCTTCTTCAAATCGCTGCTCTTCCTCGGCGCCGGCTCGGTCATCCACGGCTGCTCGGACGAACAGGATATTCGCCGCATGGGTGGCCTGGCCAAGTACATGCCGGTGACCTTTGCCGCCTATGCCGTCGGCATGCTCGCCCTGTGCGGCTTCCCGCTCTTCTCCGGCTTCTGGAGCAAGGATGAGATCCTCCATGCGGCCAGCACCTGGAACGTCTCCCACGTGCCGTATTTTCTGGGCGCGGCAGGAGCTCTACTGACGGCCTTCTACATGTCCCGCCAGGTGATCTACGTCTTCTTCGGAACCCTTCGCTTGGCTCCGGCAGCCCCCCAGGACACTCACGGCGCCAGTCACGCTCCGGCCCAAGCAGACGCTCACCACCATGGTTCGGGAGCCCCACATGAGAGCCCGGCTGTGATGACCGTCCCCCTCGTGCTGTTGTCGATCTTCGCCGGGCTGCTCGGCTTTGCCGGCACGGCCGCTTGGCCGTGGTTCCAATCCTTCCTGGAAAACGCTCCGCTCAAGCTGGACTTTGGCGCCTTTACCCACGGCGGAATTCTCCCCGTCATGCTGACATCCTCAGTGATTGTCCTGTTCGGCCTTGGGCTAGGCTGGTGGTTCTACGGCCGCCGGCCCATTGAAGGCGCCGAAGCTCCCGACAACCTCGGGCGGCTGGCGCCCGCTGCTTTCAACTTCCTGGGCCACGCCGCCTTCGTGGACGCGCTCTACGGAGCCACCTTCATCCGTTTCAATACACTGCTCTCCAAGATCTCGGATTGGTTTGACCGCTGGATCTGGAACGGCGCCGTCAAGACTGTGACTCAAACCGTCTTTGGATTTGCTCACTTGGACAACTTCATCGATACACACGTTGTGAACTCAGGCTTCGACGAAGGGTGCGAAGGCCTCTCCAGCGGCGGCCGGCTTCTGGCGTTGCTCCAGGCAGGCCGCATTCAGGGGTATCTCAAGATCATCGCAGGCGCGCTGGTTGTGTTCACCGTCCTGCTGCTATGGAAGGCAAGCATATGAGCCCCGCTACGAGCCCTTTTCCGTGGATCACGACGCTGACGGCGCTACCCCTTGCGGGAGCGCTCCTGTCGCTCGCTCTGGGCAGAAACAAGGCCATGGCGCGCTGGACAGCGCTGGCCTTCAGCCTCCTCTCACTGGCCTTGACGCTGATCCTCTGGCACAACTTCAACTCCGCGGCCGATGGTTTCCAGTTTCAGGAGATCCACACATGGATCCCCTCGCTCAATGTTGACTACCGCGTAGGAATCGACGGCCTGGGGCTGCTGATGCTGCTGCTCACCGCGGTCGTGGTTCCCATCAGCATCTTTGCCTCCTGGCATATCGAGCAGAAAGTTGGCTTGTACTTCTCCTTGGTCCTGTCCTTGCAAGCTTGCCTCGTCGGCACCTTCACCGCTCTGAACTTCTTCCATTGGTTCATCTTCTGGGAACTGGGCCTGATTCCCGCCTTCTTCCTGGTCAAGCTTTGGGGAGGCCCGGGCAGCGCTAAAGCCGCCATGCAGTTCCTGGTCTACACCATGGTGGGCAGCGTGGCCATGCTGCTCTCCTTCCTGGCCATCTTTCTCTCTACCGGAACCTTTGACCTCACCGAGTTAGCCACCATGGCGCAGAATGGCACTCTAATGCCTGCCGTGGTAACTCGGCTCAACTGGCATCTTCTGACCCCGGACCATGTGGCGATGATCATCTTCTGCGGAGCTCTGCTCGGCTTCGCCGTCAAGGTTCCGCTGTTCCCCTTCCATACATGGTTGCCCTCCACTTACTCGGAGGCGCCCTCCGGCGTCACCATCCTGCTCACCGGCGCCATGTCAAAGATGGGCCTCTACGGGTTCCTTCGCATCCTGCTGCCCATCTTCAGCGCAGAGATGCGGAGCGCCCTGACTCTTCTTCTCTGGCTTGCGGTGGCCACCATCGTTCTGTCCGCCTATACTGCTATGGCCCAGAAGGATCTCAAGCGTATCTTCGCTTACTCCTCCATCAACCACCTGGGCTACTGCCTGCTGGCGATCTTTGCGGTAGTTAGATTCACCGGCGGCGATCCTCTGCTCACCAGCCAGAAGTTTGCCGCCCTTGACGGCGCCTTTTTGCAGATGTTCAACCATGGATTGACCGCTGCGACCCTCTTCTGGTTCGTCGCCATGTTGGAACGGCGCAGCGGCGGACTGCGCGGCCTCAACGACTTCGGTGGGATACGCAAAGCCGTCCCGGTCTTCACCGGCCTGATGGGGATCACGCTCTTCTCTTCCCTCGGTCTGCCCGGCCTCAATGGCTTTGTCGGTGAGTTTCTTATCTTCAAGGGCGTCTTTCCCCTCACCATGTGGGCCGCCTCGCTGTCAATCATCGGCCTGCTGATCACCGCCCTCTTCATCCTCAGCATCCTGCAGCGTGTCTTCTCCGGCCCACTCAACGAGAGGTGGGCGCATCTGCCTGACCTTACCCTCGGCGAGCGCCTTGCGCTCCTTCCTACGATTGGACTTATGTTCGTTTTGGGTCTATATCCCCAGCTCATCCTCGGCGTCGTCAACCACACCGCCATACAGATGGCGCTCCATCTGCGGACCTTCTGATTATGCTTGCTTGGACGATCTACATATCTTTTCTCGGGGCACTGGCGCTCCTGCTGCTGCCAAGCCGTAGCGCGGCATTGGCGCGGTTCCTTGCGCTGCTGGTCAGTCTGACCACCTTTGCCCTCGCCCTGCGGGGATTCATCCAGCATCGCTCCGGCGAGATGTTTACCGTCGTCAGCGTTCCCTGGATCCACTCTCTCGGCATTCAATACTCCCTCAAAGCCGACGGCATCAGCCTGACCCTGCTTCTCCTCACCGGCGTCATTGGAATCTGCGGCGTTCTACTCTCCTGGAACATCGACGTTCGCGTCAAGGAGTTCTTCGCCTTCTATCTGCTCCTCATCGGCGCGGTCTACGGCGTCTTCCTCAGCTTCGATCTCTTCCTGCTCTTCGTCTTCTATGAGATTGTGGTCATCCCCAAGTACTTCCTGATCGCCATCTGGGGCTCAACGCGGCGGGAGTACGGGGCCATGAAGCTGGTGATTTACTCCTTCGTCGGCAGCGCCATGGTGCTGGTTGGCCTCATCGCCGCCTATGTCGTCTCCGGCTCCAAAAGCCTCTCCCTGGACTACCTGGCCGGCTACCACTTCTCGCCGCACTTCCAGATGTGGGCCTTCCCTCTGGTCTTCACCGGCTTCGCCGTCCTAGCCGGCATGTGGCCCTTCCACACCTGGGCTCCCACCGGCCACGTCGCTGCGCCCACCGCCGCATCCATGCTGCTGGCCGGTGTCATCATGAAGCTCGGAGCCTATGGATGCCTCCGAGTCGCCATGACGCTCTTCCCTCTTGGCCTCGGTCCCTGGGGCTTTCACGTCCTCGGGTTCGGATCCTGGCGTGACGTCTTCGCCGTACTGGCCGTCATCGGCATCATCTACGGTGCTCTGGTCGCACTGGTCCAGAAGGACTTCAAGTTCGTCATCGGCTACTCCAGCATCAGTCACATGGGCTTCATTCTGCTTGGCTTGATGACGTTGAATCAGATTGGCCTCTCCGGCGCCGTCGTTCAGATGGTCTCCCACGGCATCCTCGCCGGACTGCTCTTCGGCGTGGTAGGCCGCATGGTCTACTCTCGCACCCATACCCGCGAGCTGGCCGCCTTGGGCCCCATGCACCTGAGCAAGGTCATCCCCTTTGCCGCCGCCACCTTCGTCATCGCCGGCATGGCTAGCATGGGGCTGCCCGGATTCAGCGGTTTTACTGCCGAACTCATGATTCTCATCGGCGTCTGGCGCTCCTATCCAACTCTCATCCTCTTCGTGGGCGTCGGTCTGATCGCCGGCGTGGCGTATATCTGGCGCGCCATGCAACTGGCGTTCTTTGCCGGCGGTCCCCTGGCGACAGCCCCACCCGATCATCCGCTTCCACCCATCTCCCTTCCCGAGCGGGTGGCCGCTGTCATCCTCATCGCCTCAAGCGTGATCGTCGGTATCTTTCCCCAGATCTTTCTCCATGTCATCCATCCAGCCCTGAATTCGCCGATGTTTGACGGCCTGAGCAAGGGAGGCTGGTAATGAACGTCATGGACTTTGGACAACTTCTTCGGCTTCTTTGGCCTGAGATCACCATTATCCTCGCTGCGCTTCTCGCCCTATCAGTCGATCTGCTGGCGCTCCGGTACTCTCGCCTCCGCATTCGCTTCCTTAGCGCCGCCATAATCGCTTCCATCGGATGCGTCATCGCGATCGACGAGCTTCTCCATGCCTCAACCCAAGGAGCCCTTCTCGATAAAATCTTTGTCTCCAGTCCGCTGACCCAACTGGTCCAGATCGCTCTCCTGGTCATCGCCATCCTAACCCTCTTTTTGGCAGTCGACGCCGACTTCACCGATCACGTAGGAGAGTTCGTCCTTCTCATCCTTCTGGCTACAACAGGCATGATGTTCCTGGTAGCCGCTCAGGATCTTCTCGTCCTCTTCCTCTCGCTGGAGCTGCTCAGCCTGTCAGCCTACGTCCTTGCAGGATTTGACAAACTCCGCCCCCGCTCCTCCGAGGCAGCGCTCAAGTACTTCCTCTTCGGCGGCATGTCCGCGGCGTTCCTCCTCTTTGGTTTCAGCCTGCTCTATGGCCTGGCCAACTCGACCAATTTCGTGGACATTGCCTGCGCCGTTCAAGGACATCCTTTCAGCCCCATCCTGATTCTGGCCATCGTCACCACCGTCATCGGCTTCGGTTTCAAACTCGCTGCCGCTCCCTTCCACTTCTGGGCGCCGGATGTCTACCAGGCAGCACCCATCCCCAGCGCGGCCTTTATCGCCTCCGGCTCAAAGGTTGCCAGCTTCTTTATCTTCTTCCAACTTCTGGTTCTGGGCTTTGCGGGTGCGGAAGGCGTGGCATCCCCAGCACACTTTCAAAGCGGTTGGGCGCCGGTCCTGGTGGCCGTCTCCGTCGTGTCCATGATTCTGGGTAATCTGATTGCGATCACCCAGACCAGCCTCCGCCGCCTGCTCGCCTACTCCGCAGTAGCCCATGCAGGCTACATGTTGCTCGCCTACGTGGCCCATTCGGAGCAGAGCCTGGCAGCGCTTCTCTATTACGTGGCCACTTACGCTCTGGCGACTCTCGGGATCTTCGGAATTCTCGCGGTCACCGAAAAGCAACTGGGCAACGATCGCATCCCTGACCTCGCCG
>JAKAQS010000249.1 GCA_021819585.1 Acidobacteriota bacterium | reverse complement strand
ATCATTCGTCTGTTTCCTGTGAGGCGTGCGTTTGGCCGGCTCAGGAGGACAGGATCAGAGTCAGTTCCGGGTGATGCCGAGCCGCAGGCCTTCGCCGCCGGCCACACCCCAGGCCATGCGCGGCGTGTTATGCGCGATGCCGATCCCGCCGCCGGGACTCAGCAGGATGATCCCTCCGTGGCCGCCCAGACGGGCATGGAGGTAGTCGATGGCAGCCGAGGCCGCCTCCTGGGCCGAGGCTCCGGCGGCGACGCGGTCCACCGCCCACTTGCCCAGCACCAGCTTTATGATCGGCTCGCCCCAGCCGGTGAGAGAGACAGCGGCGGAGAGGTCATCGGCGTAGCAGCCGCAGCTTATCAGCAGCGTTTGAGTCATTCGCCTATTCGAAAAGAGCGGCGCCCGCAGCGGTCGCATCGCTCCACCGGTTCCGTTCTCTGCGCCCCAGCGCCGAACCCACTCTTCGCTTGCTCTGTCACCGTGCGGCGATTGTCACGAACCATGGCAGTGGATGATAATCAGCCAATTTGTGGTTGATTATCATCCACACTCTGACGGATTATGAAGACATGCTTGATCGTCACCTGGCTGGACCCCTCCGCGACGCTCTCTCTGACACGCCTGCCGTGCTGGTGAGCGGCGCTCGCCAGACGGGCAAGAGCACGCTGGTCCAGTCCGCGCAGTTCGGCGGTAAAGAGCGCCAGTATCTCAGCTTCGATGACCCAAGCGTTTTGGCGGCGGCCAGGAGCGATCCCAACGGATTCATCTCCGGCCTACGGACGCCGGTGACGTTGGACGAGATTCAGCACGTCCCAGAACTCTTCCCTGTGATCAAGGCCGCGATTGACCGGAGGCGCCAGGCGGGGCGGTTTCTTCTAACGGGCTCAGCGAACGTCATGCTACTGCCCAAGCTGTCCGAGTCGCTGACCGGCCGCATGGAGGTTCTCACCCTCTGGCCATTCTCCCAGGGCGAGATACACGGCGTGAAGGAGGCCTTCATCGATACGTTGTTCTCCACAAAAACTACTTCTGGGCTGGGCAGTGCGAGGGCGACTCCGCGAGAAGAACTGCTGAAGAGGATGACGGCAGGAGGGTATCCGACGGCGTTGGCGCGCCCGAGCCTGACCCGGCGCGACGCATGGTTCCAGGCCTACATCACGACCATCCTCCAGCGGGATATTCGAGATCTGGCCAATATCGCCGACACGACCGCGATCCCTCGTCTGCTTTCCGTGGTGGCTGCGCGCGCGGGCGGCCTGTTGAATTTCACGGAGCTGTCACGGACCATGGCGCTGCCGCTGACGACGCTCAAGCGCTACTTTGCTCTGCTGGAGAACACCTTTCTGGTCCAACTGCTGCGGCCTTGGGCCAGGAACCTGGGCAAACGCTCCATTCAGACGCCGAAGGTCTACCTGAACGACAGCGGGTTGCTGGCGTACGTTTTGGGCGCTGATACGGATCGGCTGAGGTCTGAGAGCGGCCTGATGGGCGCCGTGCTGGAGAACTTTGCGCTGATGGAGCTGCGCAAACAGTGTGCCTGGAGCAAGTCCCGCCCGGAGCTCTACTTCTGGCGGAGCGCATCCGGTCAGGAGGTAGATGTTGTGCTTGAAGACCGGGCCGGAAGGGTCGTCGGGATCGAGATCAAATCCGCGGCCACGCTGGACGGTCGGGATGTACGAGGACTCGAGGCCCTGGCAGACGTGGTGGGAAAGAGCTGGGTGCGCGGCATCGTGCTCTATACCGGAGCGACGGTGATTCCGTTCGCGCCAAATCTGCATGGGGTTCCGTTGAGCCGGCTCTGGTCAGCGGAATGACCTTCCGCATCGTTAGGGAGTCTTTCCTGTAGGTGCTACGCGGGGCCTCGGGGCCTGGCTGCAGGAAGGCTGGATGTTGTTTTCCCGGACGAGGCTCGGGCTGAGTGCGGTTTTGGCGCGGACGAGTCTGACGTGGGCGACCGAGATGGGATGCAGCGGGTCGGCGCGGGTATTCCGGTCCGCCTTTTTTAGGTTCGAGACGGGGCGGGGGCTCTGAGTTGGCCAGCGGCAGGAGGCCGTCGGGCTCGCGCTGTCGGTCGGGACGTGGGAGCAATGCGGCTGTGATGCGTGATCCCTCGCGGAAAAGGGCGGACTGCTCGGGGGGTCAGTGGATCCCGAATCGCTCTCAGCTTAGGTCCTCGCCGCCTTCCGAGAATGACCCCTGCGGCCAGATCCGAAGCCTTGGGAACTGTCCGGTCCGGACCCCAATCGAATAGACCCTGTCAAAAGCCTCGAAAAACGATTTGTCGCTTTTCAAGCGCGTCATATACATAAGCAATTCTGGATAGTCGAGGACGATGCAAGGCACCTGCAGTTTGTGCGCCATCGACAAAATTTGGCGGTTGTATTCTGAAAACTCGGCATTGAAAAGCTCTTTAACCAGGATGAGACCACGCAAAGTGCGTTGGCCGAGTTCGAGCTCGGTGGTCTCGCCTTTGACAGTCATCTTGACCGCGGGCATCGATCTCAGGTATCGAATTGCGCCTTGAAGTTGATTGGTCGCCTTCGAGAGCGCTTTCCGAGTTACCCGTTTCTTACGGTCTACCGTCCTATTTAGGGAAGCTTCAGTATTTGGGCTGTCCTTGGCCTGGATGGCAACTGCGTCCGATTCGGTGACAATGAGGATGTCCGCTATTTCCCGCCCGTCCGGAGCTCTGAGCGGATTCAAATATATGGATTCCGGTGAAAATAGCCTTTTGAGAAGCCGTGCTATTTCTTGCTCGTTGTCGGCTCCCGGCTCTTCGCGTATGAGCCGAGTAAGACTAAAAAACGGACCGCCCCTGAATGAATGGTTCTCTGGCCGTGAATCCAAAATAAATTGATCCTCGGGGACGAGTGCCTCAACGAAATCCACACTTATGGCCAGCCTATCGTCGAGCGTAGAGCGACGGCCAAACCACCTTGGCATCTGGCTCACGGCAGACCGCTGCAAGCCAGGGGCGAATTTGAGAAGCCGTGCGCCGGAAAGGTGATCCCTCGTCTCCGCCGGGCATTGGATTTTGCATACGTAGCTGAGCCACTCCCGGCTGAATTCGTCGAAGAAATATATGTCTACCTCGATGTTCCCCAGTGTTGCAAGCAACAATCGCGACACCTCGTTATCGAAGAGCGGGGTGTAGATGACTAGCGGTTCGTCCTCGTCGTCGAAGAAGGCTGAGATCAGGCCGATCGTCGCCGCCTTCGGGAGGGAGATTGGGCTCACGTAGATCTTGAACCCCCGCCTCATCTTCGCGGTAAGGATGAACTCTTTTGTCGCCTTAATTGCGAGAGCGGAATGGTCCTCCGAGTAAATCGGTATCGGCAGAATCCCTATCGCTAGGGCTTCGATGAGGGGAACGGCCTCGGGATGCATAACCGTGAGCATGAGAGATGTTGGATCTTTCCAGATGGTAACCTACTGCGACGCCTGGGCGGCCGTTCCGCGGCGGTCGGTCGACCGGCGGAGCGGGCCTATTCGGCGCCGCAGGTACGCGATCCAGCCCCCTTCCCTCAGCCCTTCAATTTGCGGATCCATCCTAGCGCGGCTCTTTCCCACAACCCTTCGAGAGGGATCAATGACATCGTGGTCGCCGCGGGGCTCCCTGAGTTGCCCTGCCCGTAGACGGCGAGTAGCTTCCAACACGTACGTAGACGGGGCGGGATTCTGAGAATTGGCCAATTGGTGCATGGCGGGCCCGCCTCAAGGCTGTTGCCGTTCTTCGCTCAGCTATCCCGGGCACAGCCGGCCTTGCGCTACGATCTATGGGTCTACGGTTGCGCGCCATGCGAAGATGCAGAAGGGGCGGGGCGCCCGCGCCGGGATGAAGATTTTGCAGTTCAAGAAGGTTTGAGATGGGATCGGGATCCAGGAATGGTGCGGCGGGGAGCCGCGGCACCGATGCGGGGCTGCTGTTTCTATGCGTGGTGGCGGGGACCAGTCTGCTGCTGAAGCATGGGCTGGAGAAGCCGGAGCACTTTATGGCCATGGCGCAGCACTTTCCCAATCCCCCCTACACATTGGGCCGGCGCCCAGTCTGCTGTTTGCGCTGGTCATTGAAAAAGTTCGCTATGGGAGCCGAGCCGAGCGAGGCGCAGAAGGTCCTCTCCGCTTTTGCGATAGATCAATAGGAGATCGGGTTTGACGTGGCACTCGCGATAGCCTGCCCAATCGCCGCTCAGATCATGATCTCGGTAGCGCGGTTCCAATGGCTGGTCATTCGCTAATGCCGCCAGCACAGGGGTCAAGCTGGCGTCGAGCGTGTTCCGATGTTGCCCCTTTGCTTCCCGTTTGTAGTCACGTTTGAAGGTGGAAGAACGCTCAATCGTCCGCATGCAAATCTGCCATCAGAGCGTTGACACTTGCAAATCTCTTCCCTTTTCCGCTCTCCAGCTCTGCAATGGCCTTGCGGGTTTTCGCATTGGGCACTTTCACCTCGAAAGGCAAACGGCGCTCCTCCGCGACACGCAGCATGAGCAGGCGGATTGCGTCGGAGATGGATAGACCCATCTCTTCGAGAGCGCCTGCGGCGCGCTCTTTGGTGCCTGTATCGATCCGCGCACGAACGTAAGTGTTGCTGATAGCCATGCGGTTATTGTAGTCCCAATGTGACTACAACGCCATCTTGTGATTCGTTCTCTTGTTTCATTGGGATTTTTGGATATGCAAAGATCTGGTCGTGCGGATGTTTGAAGAAAGGACGCGTCACGGGGCCAGCGGCGCTGTCGCAGTGAAGATCTAGCATTTTCTGCTCGGTGGTATCGTCCTTTCCCGACCTGCGGTCGCGAACGGCTTGCAGGAGCGGGATCCTTGCATACCCCATCTCCGAGGCGTCGTTCAGATACCCCGTGTTGGTCGTCCAAAGCTTCCCGGAGCGAAGAATGCCGAGAAACCCGGCAGCATTGGTGTAGGTCCGGAGGCTCGTCCGCCTGAACGGCGAGCTTCTCCTCCACCAGCTTATTCAGCGTGTTGGGCGCGCTCATTCGCAGATCCCTCCAGGCATCGACTTTATCGTTCTGCACCGCTGCGCTGTGTGCTGCCCTGTTTGCGTCGAGCCGGGAGCCATCGAGAATTCAGCCGAACGGGTCGGATCTCCGCAGCTCCGGTATCCGGGAAGCGTGGGACAGGGTGAAGGTCGGTTGCCGGACTGCGGCTGCCCGCCCGGGAGCCAGCGACCTTGAGCTACTATCGATTCGTTCCCGGTTGCGCGCCAGACGAAGGTGCGGAAGTGGCGCGGCGGTTCTGAACCGGGCGAGGTTTTCAGTTCACGGAGGTTTGCGATGGGATCTGGTTCCAGGAATGGAACGGCGGGGAACCGAAGCACAGATGCGGGGCTGCTGTTCCTGCGCGTAGTAACATCAGCCCAACTGCCGCTCTCCACTTCCAACTACAAGCGGGACATGCTCCAGATGTCTAATCCCCGGGATCGAGGTCGCGAATGAGAAAGGCGAGTAGCGGTCGAGAGGAGCATGCAATCGAGGCCCATCGGGGCTCTGGGCGTTCAGAGGTCACTCGCAGAGAATGCCTGAAGCTT
>JAKAQS010000030.1 GCA_021819585.1 Acidobacteriota bacterium | reverse complement strand
CGATCTCTTCCGGAGATAAAAGAAAAGAAACCAAAAATTTCAGCCCCAGCCAAATTCCCAACAGAACGCCTCAGATCGAGGAAACCGCGCTCCCCACCCTAAGGAAGAGCTACTCACGACAGGAAACTCTCATGCCCACACCCACCAAAAGCGACTCCCCGCAGCCCTCCACCCACGCTCCCACCCGCCCGCGCGCCTTGGGCAAAGGCCTGGAGTCTCTTCTACCCTCCCGTCCGGCTGCTTCCTCCTCCCTCACCGCCCAAGCCCATCCCACTTCCGAACCCGCCGGGAAGCCGCTGGAGATTCCCCTTCACCTCATCGATCGGAACCCATTCCAGACCCGCACCCACTTCGACGAAGAGAAGCTAGCCGAACTGGCCACCTCCATCCTCGCCTCCGGCGTCGTGCAGCCCATCGTTGTGCGTCACGGCGTGAACCATCGCCAGGATGGGCGCTACACCCTCATCACCGGCGAACGCCGCCTGCTGGCCAGCAAGAAGGCCGGCAAAGAGACCATCCCCGCCATCGTTCGCGAGGTCTCCAATCTCCAGGCCATGGAGATGACCATCGTCGAGAACCTGCAGCGAACGGATCTGAACCCCATTGAGCAGGCTCATGCCTACCTGCGCCTCAGCCGCGACTTCCACATGACCCAGGAGCAGATGGCCGAGCGCACCGGCAAGGACCGTGCTAGCGTCTCTAACTTCCTTCGTTTGTTGAGGTTACCTGATCGTGTCCAGGCTCAGGTCGAGTCTGGAGCGCTTACCTTCGGGCACGCCCGCGCTCTGCTCGCGCTGGAGTCGCCAGAGGCTATCCTGACCGCCGCCCAGAAGATCCTCGCCCTGCATCTCTCCGTGCGCGCCACCGAGAACTACATCCAGGGGCTGCTGCAACCGGAGTCCAGAACCAAGCCTCCCAAGCCGGCCCTCCCCATCGATCCCAACGTGCGCGAGGCCCAGGATCAGCTACGCCGCAGGCTCGGCCTCAAGGTCACCATCGAAGACAAGAAGGGCAAGGGCAAGGTGATCATCGAGTACTCCGGCGTGGAGGACTTCGACGCCATCCTGGCGGCCCTGGGGGAGCAGGCTACGGAATAGAGCGCACTCTGCCGCATTTCCTCTATACTCTGCCGTTATGCAGGCCACGCGTTTCGAGTACCGGTACCGCTCGCCCATCCATGCGCTGCTCTTCATCCTCGGATTCACCTCGCCATGGCTGTTTCTGCGCTCCCTGGCGGGAGTTCCTGGCTTCACCACCAGTTCCACCTGGCTCACGCTGGCCTCTCTGCTAGCCCGGCAGGGATGGCTCAGCTTTGGCGCGGCCACCGTCCTGCTGCTGGCGCTGGCGCTGCTCTTCACCGGGCTGGGCGCAGCCTTTCGCATCTGGGGCACGGCGTACGTAGGGGTAAGCGTGGTCCGCTCACCTTCCATGCACGGCCAGGAGTTGCTGGCCGACGGACCGTACCGCCGCACGCGCAATCCACTGTACCTGGGAACACTCCTGCACACCCTTGGCGTCACGATTCTGATGCCGCCCAGCGGGGCCGTCTTTACCCTGGCGCTCATCTGGATCTTCCAGGTGCGGCTGGCGCTGGCCGAAGAGACCTTTCTCACCCAGCGCTTCGGCGAGCCGTATCGCGAGTACAAGACCGCCGTCCCGCGCTTCCTGCCCTCTCCCGCTGCGATTCCACCCGCCGGCCGCCGGCCGCGCTGGCTGCCGGCCATCCTGGGTGAGATCTACTTTCTGGGGGTCTTTCTGGTCCTGGCCATCTTTGGCTGGGACTTCAACGCGCAGCCGCTGCGCCAGGGGGTCCTCATCTCGGTCGGGCTCTGGATGGTGCTGCGGGCGTTGGCTCCAGGCGCTGAGCAGAAGACCACCGCTCCCAACTCCACAGGACCGGCGTAACAAGGCCGGCAAAGAGAGCATCACCACCGCTGCGCCATCGCCGCTCGGCCCGCAGCCGCCGTTTCAGCCGCACGGACAAACGAGGTCAGGGGAGCCGGAATCCCGGCTTCACTGACCTCGTGAAAACTTCCGTCCTGCAACGGAAAAAGACTACTTCTTGGGCGGAGCGATGGTGTCCTTGGCCACCTTGGCCACGCGGAACTTCACCACCGTCTTGGCCTTGATCTTGATCGCTTCGCCGGTCTGCGGGTTACGGCCGATGCGCGCCTTGCGCTCCGCCTTCACCAGCTTGCCGATGCCGGGGATGGTGAACTCGCCGTTCTTCTTGGTCTCCTTCACCGCGGTCTCCGCCAGCAGGTCGAGGAAAGCCGCTGTCTGCTTGTTGGTCAGTTCCATTTTCTCCGCCAGGTTGCGGACCAGTTGCGTCTTGGTCATTCCCTTTGCCATGTTTCGTCTCCTTCGTTCGGTCAGATTAAAGATAGAAATCCACTGATGCTGAGCTTCGGGCTCCTCTTCGCCACCTGCCTCTGGCTGCGTCTTACTCTCCTCCTCCATCCCTTCCGGAGGCTTTGCCGAGCAGGAAATCGCCAGTATTCATGGGGGTGCGAAGAACCGCGCCGATGTTCACCTTCAACCTTCCGGAGCGCTTTGTCAACGACAATTCTTCTATTTCCACAGATATTTGCCGATTTTTTCTTGGAATGTACCTTTTTTCACCTGTTTTTGCCCCATCTGCAGCCATCTTGCCTCAGAAGAACCTCCTCGGCGGCAGATCTCGCGGCGCGTCCGGCGCAGGCCTGGCAGAGCCTTCCCTGGCCATCTTCCCTGGCTCGGCCGCGCCTTGCAGGATGGCGCCGTTCAGCATCTCCACCAGCGGCGCGGCGCGGCGCAAACGCCGCACCACCTGCCGGACCAGTTGCGGCGAGAGCGCCAGTTCGGCGGGCAACAGAGCATGCACGCCCCAGTTACAGGCACGAATCAGCTCGCCGCCCGGATCGTCACCGGCAAAGCCCTTGGGCATGCGCGTCAGCGCCGCCGGATCCACCGGCTCAAAGCCGGCGCCTCTGAGCCTTAACAACTCCTCCAGGGTTCTGCGATAGAGCGCATGATGCGCGCTCATCCAGCGCCGCAGGCTGAGCAACTGCTCGCGATCCGGCATGTAGACACCGGCCGCCACCATCACCTGCTGCGGCGAGATCCGCAGATAGAAGCCGCCGCCGGAGGTCTTCTCCATCGTGGCCCGCGACCACCATGCCGCCAGATGCGTCTTGTACGGCCGCTTGTCTTTGCTGAAGCGCGTGTCGCGATAGATCCGCATCGCGATCTTGTGCGCCGGCCGCACGTGCTCCGGGGCGAACTCCCGCATGGCGGCGTTGATCTCCTCCACCACCGCCAGCAGGGGAGCCTTCACCGCATCTTCATAGACGCTTCGCCGCGCCTCAAACCACTCGCGCTGGTTGTGGCGCGCCAGACCGCGCAGAAAGGTCATCGCCTGGGGAGAAAAGCAGGTCGCCATGCTCCGATGGTATTCGACTCGAACCATCTAGCGCGCCGGCTCTTGCGGCTTATCTCTTGCGCAGCTTGCGGGCCATCCGCCGCGCCCACTGCGTGCCCAGAAAGCCCAGCGCGGCCGCCATCACCACCGCCCCCACCGGAAGACCCGCCAGCCGGTACGTCAGCGTGAAGTCGGGATGTCTTCCTGTCGCCATCCGGTAGCCGAGCATGGACAGGATCGCAACGAAGGTCGACAGGAAGAACGCCGCCATCCCCGCCGCCACACCGAACAACAATGATTGGAACCAGCCCAGTTCTCCCAGGGGAATGCCCAACACCTGGCCCTCCCGGCGCGCGCGCTCGACATCGTTTGCAGTAGCCATAGTCATTTAGAATAAGCCCGTGGCAGAGACTGTCCATAACGGCCGGGTCACCCAGATTGTACGCCCTGCGCGCCTGGTGAACGCCGCGCAGATCGCGCGCGACGCTGAGGTCCGGCAATCGCCCAACGGCGTCCGTTTCGCCACCTTCGGCGAGACCGGCCTGGCGGATCTGGATCTGGACCGCATGCTGCAAACCGTCCCCACGGCGATCACTGCGGCGCTCAAGGCCAATACCTATTACTTTGTTCCCCTGGCCATGCGCGAAGCTGCGCAGGACGAGGAGGGCCAGGATACGGGCATCTCGGAGAGTCTGGAACACCCTGCGCCAGAGCGGCAGCCGGAGGATGCGCAGCCCCCTGAGGCATCGGCCGCCTTGCAACCTGCCATGGTCGCCAGCGCTTACAGCGAGGAGTTCTCCGACGCCGCAATCTGCCATCGCAACCTCGACCTGGACCAGGGCAGGCGAGCCGTCTTCATCTCCACGCGGTTGATGGGCGACCGCTTTGCGCTGAGCTTTGAGTTCTTCATCAATGTGGCCCATGCCTTCGTCGAACAGACTGGCGTGCCTGCCTCCTTCGCCGATCCCGTGTGGCGGCAGGCGCTGCGTGGCGTCCGCGGCGAGACCAGCATCGATGCCTGGGAGACGCGCAACCTCGCCTTTGGCCGGCCGGCCAACGCTCCTCCCGAACCCACGCCTCCGCTCTCCCGGCGCAATCGCGCCTCCATAGGCGACCGCTCCACCGCGCCGGCGCGGGAGCGCGCCTTTGCCCGCGCCGGGGAAGAATGCTCGCCCCAGCCCGCCCAGGACGATCCTGCCCAACCCGGCGCTCTGGCGGAGCCCAACGGCCTTTGCCACAACGAGCGCACCCTGTACCTTGAGGCCGCCTTCTCGGACTCCTTGGCCATCTATCTGCTGTCGCTGGCGCTGGACTTCGATTACAGCGAGCTGCGCGAGCGTGAATACCCGCTCTTGCACCCCTCCGCTCTGGCGGAACGTCTGCGCATCGTCGCCGGCCTCTTCCCGCCCAACCCGGGCTACGAGTTCGCCCTGCGCTACCGCCGCAGAGGCTGAAGCGGTAGAAGCCGGGCAGCCACGGAGCCGCCGTGCCCTCGGGAATGAACGCTGCCGCATTGCCGAACTGTCGTTCCTCGCCAGCCCCCCTTGCTCCGCTGTCTTCTTGCTGATACCGCGAATCCTGGTCAACGCGGCGTGATCGCCACCCTGCTGGGCAGAATCGGCGCCACGGCCCACCACTTCCTGCCCGGGATGGCGAAAGAACCAACGGCGCCGGCAGCGCGAGGAAGGGGTGAAGTGCGCGGCGGGATGGGCTGCCGGCTTCCGGGGGCGGATGCATGCAAGAATTGAGAGAGCTTGAGCCAGGAACGGGCGGAGCGCGACGGCCGACAATATTTCGCTCCGCGAACGGCGGAGAGCCTGAAGAGAAGGGATCGCAATGCATGCAGAGCCGTTCCGAAGACCGTCCTGGAGAAAACTTCGGCCATCCACTGGCTCGTGGCTTGAGATTCCCGATCGAGAGCGCTGCTCTCTATCTATGCCTGAGTTGCCTCATCCTGGGCTGCTGCTTGAGCATCTGGTCGGCCTGGAGGTGGCCGCTGGTCGGCGACGCCTCGCTGATACGCTATGTGGTCTTCCTGATGCGAAGCGGCATGAAGCCCTATTCCAACATCATTGACATCAATCTTCCCGGAAGCTATCTGCTCGAGTACGGCGCCATGCGGCTGTTCGGCTGGGGAGCACACGGCTTGAGGGCCTATGACGGCTTTCTTTGTGTCTGTTTCTGTGCGTTAAGCTACTTTGCGGGCGACAAAGAGGGACATGAGCGGGTTTTCTGCCTGGCGGGCGGATTGCTCTTCGTTCTTATCCACCTCCATGACGGCGTGTTCCAGGCGGGGCAACGAGATGATGCAATGGCCGTCCTGGCCCTGGGCGCCGTGGTTTTGCTGATTCGAAGGGGAAGACTCGACCTAACGGCACTGTCTTTCTTTGAAGCCCTGATCGGCCTTAGCCTGACGATAAAACCCACCTTGTTACCCATGACGCTGTTGCCTCTGGTTCTATGGAAGACGGCCGCCGACAGAACGCTCAAGGGTGCGCTTCGACTCCTGAGCGTGGGATCTCTGGCGGCCATGCTCCCCGTCGCCTTGATGCTGCTGTGGCTCCATTCCTATCACTCTGTCCACGCCTTCTTCGATGTATTGCGGTCGATCGATGTGCTGCATGGAGAGCTTGGGAGAAAGAGCCTCTGGTGGCTGATCCAACACAGCGTGTCGCCGGTCATCCTGCTGTTCCTGCTTTGGGCCGTTTTGGTTGCAGCCGGACGTCCCGCGTTCGACCGGACACGGACACTGCTGCTCGGCGCCTCTTGCTGCGGCCTGCTCTCTTACCTTGAGCAGGGTAAGGGGTTGGCGTATCAGCGGTATCCCTTTCTCTCGATCTGGCTTGTCCTTGCCTTTTTAGATTACGCACGCGCCGCCAGATCGATTGGACTGCCCCGGGTGACGGCGGTTGCAGCGCTTCTGGCGGTCTCCTTCGGATTCGTCCCCAAGTTGACATGGGAGACGATGTCCTTCGATGCGGCGGCGCCATTGCAAGACAACCTTGAGCGAGCACTGCCTGAGGACGGGAGAGGAGGCTCGGTTCAGTGCATCGATACCTACGGAGGATGCATCAATGCGCTCTACGATCTGCGCATCAAGCAGGCAACCGGTTATCTGTACGACTGCTATTTATTTACTCCGCCCAGCGAGATACGAGACAGCTACAGGAGGGAGTTCCTGAGCGCATTCGACGCGGCGAATCCCGCTGTGGTGGTGGTGACCGACAACCAGTGTTTTCATGCGAAGCGAAGCTTCGATCGGATCAAGACCTGGCCTGAGTTCGATGAGCGATTGAGGAGAGACTATACCGTAAGAGAGCGATGGGCGTCTCAGATCCGTTACAGGTGGTGGACTCACCCTGAAGTTCCTACCGCCTACACCGTCTATGTTCACAGGTGAACTCAGGTGCTATAGCATTTTCGGTGTTGATGAGTTCTCTAAAAGGGGATGTATCCCGAAGGGGGCTTGCAGCGGTGTTTTCATTGGGGAAGGCGCCCATCGGGGCCGAGGCGTCCCCCTGCGCCTGCACTGGAAATGCTTAGCGGACAGCCGCCATCGCCGCGCGGAACAGATGTTCGAAGTCACCGGCGGCCGCTGCATCCCGGGCGGCGGTCTGCACCGCTTTCTGCGCCACCGGGCGCGGATAGCCCAGGTTGATCAAAGCGCTCAGCACATCCTCCTCCAGTGCCCCCAGCGTCGGCGCGGCCACCGCACTCCCCGCCGTGAAGGCCACCATATCGTCCAGCTTGTCCTTCAGCTCCAGCACCACGCGCTCGGCCGTCTTCTTGCCGATGCCGGGGATCCGCGTCAGCGTGGCGTGATCCCCGCCACGGATGGCGGCTGCCAGCCGCTCGGCGGAGATCCCGCTCAACACCGTGATGGCCAGCTTTGGCCCAATGCCGGAGACGGCCAGCAGCTTCTCGAAGAGCCTCTTCTCGGCCAACTCCGCAAAGCCGAAGAGCAACAGAGCGTCCTCGCGTACGTGAGTATGCACGTGCAGGCCGGCCTGCGAGCCCGGTTCGCCCAGCTCGGTGTAGGTCGCCACCGAGATCGCCAGCTCATAGCCCACGCCGCCACACTCGACCACAACGGCATTCGGCGTCTTGCTCAGAATCTGTCCACGAAGATGCGCAATCATCGGAGTGGGTCTCCTCTCAGCCCTGCTCGGCCACGTAGGTCTGGTGAATCACCGCGAATAGCCGCTCGGTAAGCTCTTCGGCCTGGCGCGTGCTCATGCCCAGGGTCGAGATCGGCTCGCCGACGATCAGCTTCAGCGGCCGCGGCTTCAATGCATAGCAGTGGATCGGAAGCATCTCATAGGTGCCCACCAGGGTGAGCGGCACCAGCGGCGCCTGCGCCTTGATGGCCATCCACGCCGCGCCGGCGGCCATCGGCTGCAACTCCCCTGTCGCGGCGCGGCCACCTTCGGGAAAGATGACTAGCGGCATGCCAGCCTCCAGCGTGCGCGCGCCCCGCGCCAGACTGGCCACACCAGCACGCGTCGAACTCTGGTCGATCGGCACCTGGCCGGAGCGGTTCAGGTACCAGCCGATGAAGGGAACCTTCCATAGCCCCGCCTTGGCCAGGATCCGGAACTGGAAGGGCAGCCGGGCAAACAGCACCGGCGTGTCGTAGTAGCTCAGATGATTGCAGGCATAGACGGCAGCTCCCCTGGGGAAGCGCTCGGCGTGCTCTACCGTTACCGGCGAGAAGCCGATCCGCAGCAGGCAGCGGGCCCAGAGGCTGGCGATCGAATGCTGCCGGCGGCCGCTCTTGTCCCACAAGCCACAGATCAGTGAAATGGACCCGAAGAAAGCTGTGGCCAGGGCGAACAGGGGAATGATCAGCAGGTTGTTTACCCAGCGCCGCCGCCACGAGACCGGCAGCGGGGGTGGTTCAGGTTCTCCAGCGGGCTTGGCCACCGCTTCGCTCTTCAGGCTCTGGTCGGCTGCGGGCATCTCCTCCCCATGCTATCGCGGCTGGGTGCAAGGACGCTCCGGGAGCCTCGGCTCTGGGCTCATCCCGACCCCCTATCCCGGCCCTCTATCCTGGCTCTCTATCCCGGTTCGCTCTGCCCCAGCGCCAGGCCGCGGATCTCACCCACCAGGAAGACGGACCCGGTAGCCACGATGACGCCCTGCGCCGGCGTCACCTTCCAGGCATGCTCCAGCGCCTCCCTCACGCTGCCGGCCGCATGGAAGGGAACGCTCAGCCGCTCGGCGGCGGCGGCAAGCTCCGCCGCCGGCGCGGCGCGGGGATGCTCGATGGGGGCCAGGATGACGTGATCGCCCCGCCGCGCCGGATCGCTCGATGCGCAGTCGAACAATGGCAGCAGCACCTGCTCGATCTCCTCCACCGGCTTGTCCGCCAGACAGCCGAAGACGAGCGTGCGCGGCTGGTCTTCGGGCAGATGGGCCAGCGCCGCTCGCAGCGTCCAGGCGCCGGCCGGATTGTGCGCCACATCCAGAAGCAGCGCCGCTCGCCCCGGCCCGCCGCTGACCCACTCCAATCGCCCCGGCCACTGCGTCTGCCGCAAACCCGCTTCGATGGCCGCGTTGGAGATCGCCATTGGCCTGCCATCCAGCAGCCGGTGATTGCTGCGCAGCTCGAGGGCCGTGGCGATGGCCAGGGCGAGGTTCCGCTGCTGGTGCTGTCCGTAGAGAGGCGAGTCCACGTGCAGAATCTCCCCCTCCAGGCTCAGCTCGTAGCGGTTGCGTCCCAACGGCGAGCCGCGCTCCGGTAGAGGATCCAAGCCGGCACCCGGCGCCTGCCGGGCAGTGAGATCAGAAGCCGCAACGCCCGTCGGAAGCCGGGCAGGCGGAAGGCACCGCGCCGCATCCACGCCGCGAACTTCCAACCGCACGGCGGCCTCGCCGATGGCGGCGTTGGCCTCCGGATGCTGCGCCAGCGTGACCAGCACGCCATGGGGCCGCAGAATTCCCGCCTTCTCGCCCGCGATCTGGCCGATGGTGTTCCCCAGGTACTCGGTGTGGTCGATGCCGATGTCGGTGATCACGCTGACGATGGGCTCCACGCTGTTGGTCGCATCCAGGCGGCCTCCCAGCCCGACCTCCAGGACCGCCAACTCTATCCTCTTCTCGGCAAACCAGGTGAAGGCGATGGCCGTCATCAACTCAAAGTAACTCGGATAATGGGGCAGCTCCCCGGCAGCGATCAGACGCACCGCTGCCGCGTCGACCTTCTGGTAAAGCCGGCCAAAGTCGGCGTCGGGAATCTCCTCCAGCCGAGCGGCCTTCCCCGCGGCAATGTCGTCCGCACTCGACGCCCGCGCATCCTTGCCTTGAGCGCTCGATGTCCGGATCCGCTCATTCACTCGCAACAGATGCGGTGAAGTGTAGAGCCCGGTCCTAAGCCCGGCCGCGTGGAGGATCGAGGCCAGCGTCGAAGCCGTTGAGCCCTTGCCGTTGGTGCCCGCGATCAGCACCGACGGAAAACTCTTCTGCGGCTCGCCCAAAGCGCACAGCAGCGTGCGGATGTGATCCAGCGTGAACTTGCGGCGGTGGCCGCTGCCTGGACCGGAGGAGGCCGCAGAACCTCCCGTCCGCAGCTCCGGTCCCAGAATCTTCAGATGTTCCAGTGCGTCTTCGTAGGTCATGCTCTGTGTCCGTCTCCCACCTTTGCAATGCTCGTCTCTCCAGCCGCGCTCTTCACGCCCTCCGGCCTCCCGTCCGCGCAGCCCAGCGTTGCCGCCACGCAGATTCGTCCCGCTCTGCCCTTCAGCTCCAGGGCGTCGCTTCGACCGGCGAGAAAGAGCTCTCCGAGTGCCGCCGCATCCAGGTCTTCCTCAACCGCCAGGCTAAAGCTCTCCAGCTCCCGGGCAAGCTCCAACGGGGTGAAAAAGAGCCGGAACGGCTCTCCCGCAGCCGCCACGCGCGCGCCCAGCGAGTCTTGCATCTGTTGCTCCACCCAGGGCAGAGCGCTGCGCGGCTGCGAGTAATCGAAGACCGCCCGGCTGCCGGCGGCAAAGCCGGAGAGAACCCGCAGCGTGGCATGGAAAGCGCCGCGGGTAAGATAAGGCGCCACGCCCAGCCATGCGGTCACCGTCGGCGCCCGCTCGTCAAAGCCCGCGGCCAGCAGCCGCTCGCGCAAGCTGTCCCGCTCAAAGTCCACCGCAACAAACCGTGCGCTGGGCAGCGGAGCCAAACCGGCCGCCTCCAGCATCTGCAACTTCCAGGCCTGAGTCGCGGGGTGATCCACTTCAAAAACGCGCACCGCGGGATACGGATTGCGGCAGGCAAAGGTATCCAGTCCAGCGCCCAGCACCAGGTACTGGCGGGCATTCAACTCCCGCACGCCTGCCTGCAAGGTATCCTCGGCCAGCCGGGCCCGGACCACAATCCAGGCGCGCAGCGCGGCAGAGAACGGCCGCCTTCGGCCAGCCGGGGTACGAAGCAGTTCCTGCAGGTGCTCGCTGCCAAGGATCCGGACCGCGAGCGGATCCTCAAAGACCAGTGGCCGAGCATCATGCATCTGATGGGCTGCTCTGCGCAGGGCTACGCGCAGCGCGGTTCGCGATGGATGAATCTCATGCAATGCCGGCTGTCTGGCTCTCCGTCTCTTGAGCCGGCGGAGCCTTTCTCTGCCCGCCTTGCCACTCCTCGGTCATCCATCTCAGCGTCTCCATCAGGTAGGCTTTCAGATCTTTCCGCTCCACCACCGCATCCAGAAAGCCGTGCTCCAGCAGGAACTCCGAGCGTTGGAAGCCCTCGGGGAGCTTCTGCCGGGTCGTCTGTTCGATCACCCGTGGACCGGCAAAGCCGATCAGCGCGCCCGGCTCCGCGATGTTCAAATCGCCCAGCATGGCGAAGCTCGCGGTCACGCCGCCCGTCGTCGGATCGGTCATCAGGCTGAGAAAGGGAACTCCCGCGGCATCCAGCCGCGCCAGCGCCGCGGAGACCTTGGCCATCTGCATCAGGCTGGTGATGCCTTCCATCATGCGCGCTCCGCCGCTGGCGGAGATGATGATCAGCGGCACTCTGCGCTCGAGCGCGCGGTCCACAGCCCGGGCAATCGTCTCTCCCATCACCGGCCCCATGCTGCCGCCGATGAATCCGTACTCGATCACCGAGAGCACCACCTCCTGGTCCCCCAGCCTGCCCACCGCATTGATGATCGCATCGTTCAGCCCAGTGCTCTTCCGCGCCGCCGCCAGCCGGGCCTTGTAGGGCTTCAAATCCGTAAACTCCAGCGGGTCGATCGAGCGCAGCTCCAGATCCACCAGCTCATAGCCTGGCTCCAGCAGGCTTTCGACGCGCTGGCGCGCGCTCAGCTTGAAGTGCTTTCCACAGTTGGGGCATACCTGCAGGTTGGCATCCAGATCCGCCTTCCACAACGTCCTGCGGCACTGGTCGCACTTCATCCATAGACCTTGGGTCCGCACCTCGTGACCCTCGGTTGGATTGATCTCATGGGTATCGCGTTTGAACCAGGTCATCGCCGCAGCTCGCTTCCTGCCCCTCGCGGCCGCCGCCGGGGACATCCGCCATTGTATCGAAATCCCGCCCCAGGCGGTCGCCATGCACTATCCTTGTAGGGTGAGCAACCCAATCAAGATTCAGCTTCCTGACGGCTCTCTGCGCGAGGTTCCACGCGGGACCACCCCCCTGGAGATCGCCCAGGGAATCTCGCCGCGGTTGGCCGCGGCCGCAGTCGTGGCCAAGGTGCGGCCCATCGCCTGGATGGCCTCCAATGCCAACCAGACCGCCCTGGAGCTCTCTGAGGAAGCGATGTACTCCGGCCACAGCTCCACCGGTGAACGGATCATCGGGTTGAATACGCCCCTGCAGGAAGACCTCGCTCTGGAGCTGCTCAAAGAGAGCGATCCGGAGGCGCTGCCCGTGGCGCGTCACTCGGCGGCCCACATCATGGCCACCGCCCTGCTCGAACTGTTTCCCGAGACCAAGCTGGGCCACGGTCCGGCCACGGAGAACGGCTTCTTCTATGACGTCTACCGAGAGACTCCTTTCACTGAAGCCGACCTGGCCGCCGTCGAAGAGCGCATGGCGGAGGTCGTCCGGCGCGACGAGCCCTTTGTCCAGATCTTCCAGCCGCGCCGGCAGGCGCTGGCCGACTACGCCGCTCGCGGCGAATTCATGAAGGTACACTTCATCGAGCGCTTCACCAGGGAAGGCGATGAGATCTCTCTCTATCGCAACGGCGGCTTCACCGACTTCTGCCGCGGACCTCACGTACCCTCCACCGGCCGGGTCAAAGCCTTCAAGATCACCTCCATCGCCGGCGCCTACTGGCTGGGCGATGAGAAGAACCAGCAACTGCAGCGCATCTACGGCACGGCGTTCTTCCACGCCAAAGACCTGGAGGCGCACTTCAAGCATCTGGAGGAGATCAAGGCCCGCGACCACCGGGTCCTGGGCAAGCAACTGGATCTGTTCAGCATTCAGGAGGTGGCCGGCGCCGGTCTCATCTTCTGGCACCCCAAAGGCGGGTTGATCCGCAAGATCATGGAAGACTGGATGCGCCAGGAGTGCATTCGCCGCGGCTACCAGATGGTCTTCACTCCTCACATCATGCGCCGTGAGCTATGGAAGATCAGCGGCCACGAGGGCTATTACGCCGACAACATGTATCCGCCCATGGAGCTGGACGACGCCGAGTACCGGCTCAAGCCCATGAACTGCCCCGGCCACATCCTCATCTACAAGAACTCGCCCAAGAGCTATCGCGACCTGCCGCAGCGCTACGCCGAGCTGGGCAACGTCTACCGCTACGAGCGCAGCGGCACGATGCACGGTCTGCTGCGGGTCCGCGGCTTCACCCAGGACGACGCTCACATCTTCTGCACCGCGCAGCAGATCGGCGGCGAGATCGAAGCCTGCCTGGACTTCGCCGAGGCCGTCCTGAAGACCTTCGGCTTCAAGGAGTACCGCGTCGAGCTCTCCACTCGCGACCCCAACAAGGCCGGCGAGTTTGTGGGCAGCGACTCTGACTGGGCCCACGCAGAAGGCGCTCTCAAGAGCGTGCTCACTACTCGCGGCCTCAGCTTCCAGACCTTCCCCGGCGAGGCCGCCTTCTACGGCCCCAAGATCGATGTCAAGCTGGTCGATGTGCTCGGCCGCCTGTGGCAGCTCAGCACCGTGCAGTTCGACTTCAACCTGCCCCAGCGCTTCGAGCTGGAGTACATCGGCGAAGATGGGGCCGCGCATCAGCCGGTCATGGTGCATCGCGCCCTCTTCGGCTCCGTGGAACGCTTCTTTGGCGTGCTCATCGAGCACTACGCCGGCGCCTTCCCCCTCTGGCTGGCGCCGCTGCAGGTGGGCCTGGTGCCCATCAGTGAAAAGCATCACGTCTACGCGCTCGGCGTCCAGCAGCGCCTGGAGGCAGCCGGACTGCGCGTCGAGACCGACCGCGGCAACCAGAAGATGAACGCCAAGATCCGCGACTTCGGCCTGCGGAAGGTTCCCTTCATCCTGGTGCTGGGCGACAAGGAGGCGGCCACCGGCTCCGTCAGCGTGCGGGTGCGCGGCCAAGGCGATCAGGGCAGCCTCCCGCTGGAGCAGTTCCTCGAACGCGCCTCTCGGCTGGTCAGCCAATACTCGATGGATCTGCTCTAGACCTTGCTGCCATAGCCGCCTCTTGCATCTTCCGTGCAGAGGTAAGGCGACGCCTCGGCTTCGTTCGGCGCCTTCCTCCATCCTCGCGAGTCTGCCACAGCCAAGCCGGCTCGAGTGCAAGAAAGACGCCACGGCAGGTCTTCACCGCGGCGCCCCTCACACGGAAGATGCGATAAGGAATTCGGTCCTCAATGTCTGCTTGGGAGCCAGGCCCCGCGGTTTACTCCGCCTCCGGGATCGTTCCCGACACGTTGGCCGCCACAGACGCTTCAACTACGGAAGAAAAGCTGGACTGCGCAGCTACGGTCGCGACCGAAACTGGATTTGTCCCCGCCGAGATGAAAGGCCCCAGGGCGGCGGCGGCGGTCGTGCTGCTGTCCCCGCTCACGCTGGTGATCAGGCCGGTGAAGCCGGCGGAGCTCTCATAGTTGACGTTGTTGGCGGGAATCAGGTTGATGTCGGCATAGTTGGGAGACGCCACGGTCACCGCGGGTATGCCGCGCGCCAAAGCGCGATGCTCCGACTCAACGCCGAGGATCGACGAGGCTACCTTCGCATAGAGAATGAGATCGGCCTGCGTCAGATTCGATCCGCTCGATGCCGGATTCGCTTGGGTGGAACTGAAGCCGTTGAAGCCGGCGGCCATCGAAGCGAACTCTTCCACCGCGGTCATATAGGCGCCGATGAAGGCTGTTTCAAGCGCAATCAGCACAGGCAGGAAACCAGCGAGCGACGCAAAGGTTCCGTTTGGAAAATAGAACTTCTGTGGGATGCCTGCGCCGGCGTCCGCGCTTCCATCGGTCGCCAGGCCGAGCAGTGAGCGCAAGGTCTGTGCATGCGAAACTTCTTCCAGCAACGCACCCTGGAGGTAAGCGACATTGACTTGACTCCCGCTCGCGCTCACATTCAGAGCGGTTCCACCGGATCCGGCGAGGTTCGGGTCGGTAATCACCGCCTGCGTGGAGAGCGCCGTGTAATAGGTTGTGATGGCCAGGCTCTCCGCAATCAGCGCGGCCGTGAGAATGTTCGCTGCCGTATCCGTAGAAGCCGCGGCGGATACCGGCGTGGTGCTCATGAGCGAGCCTCCGGAGCAGCCTTCCACAACGGCCGTGGTTACAGCGCCCAGCCCGAACATCGTTGCTCCGGTGAGGAAAGAACGGCGATTGATGCCGTTGTCGATGGCAAGATTCCTGATGAACTTTTCTTTTAGCATTCCGGCTCCTCATCTTCGCTCCCTTCCGGCGACGGAGGGGAGGCTGTCTTGGGTTCTCACCTGGGGTACGCGAGTGAACCGCCCTTTGGATTGGTCCGGGGAATGAAATTGCACCAAAAAACTTCGCAAGTTGCATTCGAGTGCGTCGCGGTCTGCTTGAACCAGGGCGGCCTGCTCGGCTCCGCCGGCGGCTGACCCACCTTCGGAGGCAGAAAGCCGGCGTTGCATCGGTTCGACCTGCTCGCTGTTTGCGCAGTTGGACGGGGAACCTGCCTTCTCGCTTTTTTGGCCCGGGTCAACGCGAGTGACCAACGGCGAGCATGAAGTGGTATAAATGCCGCAGAAGAGTTGCCTGGATGTCCATCCGTTGAGATCATTCCCAGCGTACCTGCCACAGAACGGGAGTCCCGCCTCGTGACTGCCTCCATGCAGCCCATACCCGATTCCGTGCTGATTGAGAGAATGCTGTCGGGCGACGAAGCTGCCCTTTCGACGATCTACGATCGGTACTCGGCGATGCTTTTTGGAGCGCTCATGCGTATTCTTCGCGACAAGCAGGCAGCCGAAGAGGTCTTGCAGGATCTGTTTCTGCAACTGTGGCGAAACGCCTCCCAGTTTGATCCGACCCGGGGTTCTCTGGCCGGCTGGCTGCTGGTCAGCGGCCGAAATCGAGCGATCTCAAGGCTCCGCGGACGCGCAAACCGCGAGATTCTCGAAGAGAAGGAGGGCCTCTTCGCTGATACGTTCCTCTCCGCTCAAAATATCGAAGAAGAAGTATCGCGAACGGAGTTGAGACAACGATTGACCACCGCGCTCTTCAAGCTGCCGACGGAACAAAGGCAAGCTGTGGAGCTGGCTTATTTTGAAGGACTGACACAGAGTGAGATCGCTTCCCGGACCGGCAGCCCCTTGGGAACAGTAAAGACCAGAGTTCGAACGGCGATGCAGTCGCTGAAGCAGATATTGAGATGACAGAACGGCACGTCAATCCGGAAGACATTGACCTCTACGCTTTGGGCGCGTTGGATGGCCAGGACAAAGTGTCTTTTGAAGCCCATGTCCGTTCGTGCGCCGAATGCCGGCGTGAGCTTCTTGAAGCCCAGCAGCTCACCATGCTGCTGGGCCTGGCTGAGGCTCCACTTGCGCCCTCACCTTCGGTCAAGGGAACCCTGATGCGGCGCGTCCGCGCGGAGAAGGCTGAACCTGTTCAGCGGGCCGTGCAGGACCAGCCGCGAAGAACATCGTGGAGTCTTCGCCTTACGCTGGCGTCCGCCTTCGCGGCGCTCCTGCTCGCCTTGGCCGTGAGTCGACTTTGGAAACTGGACCACCTGCGCCAACAGGAGATTGCGGCGTTGCAAGGACAGCTCCAGAGTGCGCAGGCCCAGGCGGCGCAAGACGCCGCAACCATACGGACCGTGAACCAGGTTGTCGGCGCACCCGATACGGTGCAGCTCGCGCTCCTGCAGCAACCGGGTGGACCGCCGGGGCAGGCGCATATTCTGTTCAACGCGCGCCTGGGCGTAGTCATCTACTCCGGCGAGGTGGCCTCGGCTCCGGCGGACCGAAGCTATCAGCTCTGGCTGGTGCCTTCCGCCGGCGCTCCGGTGAATGCGGGGCTGGTGGCGGCAAATCAATCCAACCAGGCCGTCGTCGTGCATCTGCCGCCAGGGCTCGTAGCCAAAGCATTTGCGGTGACCCTGGAGCCGCATGGGGGCATGCCGAGTCCCACCGGACCCAAGGTTCTGGTTGGCGCGTTGAATGGATGATGTCGCTGACCGCTGAATTCAGCGGCCGGTCTCGAAGACCCCTGGAACACGCTGTCTCCATCCGCCGTCGAGATCCGGGCCAAGCCGTCGGCTTCGCTCTGCCGGATTTCCGGACAACCACGAGAGCGTCTCCTTGAAAGCGCCTGGTGAAGGATCCGGCAACCCTCTACCGATCCTCTTGGCCATCCTCGCCGGCGCGGGGATCTGCTTCTTCTCCGGCCGCCTGCTGCCTGACCTGGGCCGCTCTTTCGGCATCTCATGACGATGGAGGTTCCCCATGAAAGCCATCGTCCTGGATGCGTACGGTCCACCTTCGAACCTGCAGCTCAAGGATGTTCCCACGCCAATAGCCGGCCCCGGCCAGGTGCTCATCGAGGTGCGCGCCGCCGGCGTCAATCCCATCGACTGGAAGATGCGCTCCGGCCAGATGCGGGATCTCTTTCCTGTGAACTTTCCCGCCATCCTCGGCTTTGATGTTGCAGGGGTGGTGCGCTCCTGCGGCCCTGCCGTGACCGGCTTTGCCCCCGGGGACCGCGTCTTTGGACGCGCCCCCGCGGCGTACGCCGAGTACTTGGCCGGCGACGTCTCCGGCCTGGCCAAAATTCCTTCCGGCCTGGACTTCACGACCGCCGCCGCCCTTCCGGTCATCAGCACCACCGCCGACCAGTTGATCCGCAAGGCCGTTCAGGCCCGGAAGGGACAAACCATCCTGCTCACCGGGGCCCTGGGCAGCGTGGGCCGCCTGGCGTTGTTCTGCTCTCTCGAGCTTGGGGTCCGGGTGATCGCCGGCGTGCGCTCCAGCCACATCGGCGAAGCGCTGGCGCTAGGCGCAGAGAGGGCCGTCGATCCTAGCCGCGAAGAGGATCTGGCCGCCCTCGAACCCGTCGACGCCGTCGCCGACTGCGTCGGAGGAGAGCTGGGTCCGCGCCTTCTGCCGCTCATCAAACCCGGAGGAGTCTACGCCTGCATCGTAGGACCACCGCGCGGCGCTGAAGCTTATCCCTCGGTGCGCATCGAGTCTTTCGGCTCACAGCCGGACCCCCAGGCCATGCTTCACTACGCGGCGGCCATCGGCGCCGGCCGGCTCCAACTCCCCCTCGGCCTGGTCCTTCCCCTGGCCCAGGCTGCCGAAGCCCACATCCAGGGAGAGCGCGGTGGCGCCGGCAAGATCGTGCTGACGCTATAACCGCACCGGGCCTACCTCCGCGGCGTTGTCTCTGCGCGGGAATGCGGCTGAAGCGGCTGAGCGGCTGAATTTGGCCTTCCATGGCAAAGGCCGCCCGTCCGGGCGGCCTTCCGTCCAGGCAGATCGCTCACGCTCTTCTACCCCAGCGTCTCCATCAGCTTGTTCACGGTGCGGTTCAGATCCTTGTCGGTGCGGCGCTGGCCATCGATCTTGGCGATCGAGTGCATCACGGTGGTGTGGTGCTTGCCGCCGAACTGACGCCCGATCTCGGGCAGGCTGGCCTCGGTCAACTGCTTGGCCAGATACATGGCGATCTGCCGCGGCACCACGATCTGCCGCGAGTTGTTCTTCTGTTTCAACTCCGCCACCCGCATGCCGAAGCACTCGGCAACGGCGCGCTGAATGGCCTCAATCGTGATCTTGCGCACCTGGGTATCGATGAACTGCTTCAGGCACTGCTGCGCCGTGGGCAGGGTGATCTCCACTCCATGCAGCGAGCACCAGGCGATCAACCGCACCAGAGCGCCTTCCAGCTCGCGCACGTTGGTGCGCACATTGCCGGCGATGAACAGCGCTACGTCGGTAGGCAGCGCGGTCTGTTCCATCTCCGCTTTTCGCTGCAGAATCGCCACCTTGGTCTCCAGATCGGGAGGCTGGATGTCCACCACCAGGCCCCACTCAAAGCGCGAGCGGAGCCGGTCCTCGAAGTCGTTCAGCTCCTTGGGAGAGCGATCGCTGGCCACCACGATCTGCTTGCTCTGCTCATGCAGCGCATTGAAGGTGTGGAAGAACTCCTCCTGGGTGCGCTCCTTGCCGGCCAGAAATTGAATGTCATCGATCAGCAGCACATCCACGGACCGGTAACGGTCGCGAAAGCCGGTCATCTTGTCATAGCGCACCGAGTTGATCATCTCGTTGGTGAACTTCTCCCCGGAGACGTAGCTCACTGAGGCCATCGCGTTGCGAGCTTTGATCAGGTGTCCGATGGCCTGCATCAGATGCGTCTTGCCCAGGCCCACGCCGCCGTACAGGAACAGCGGATTGTAGGCCTTGGAGGGACGCTCCGCCACGGCCTGCGCCGCCGCCTGAGCAAACTGATTGCCGTTGCCCACCACAAAGGAGTCAAACTGATAGCGCGGATTCAGTTGGGCGGCCGTATTCCAGTCAAACCGCGCCTGCTCCGGCCCGGCGGGCAGGGCAGCTCCGTTGCCGCGGCGCGGCGCATTCAGGCTGTGGCTGGGCTGAGGAGCAAACCCGCCATCCTCCCGCACCCGCGCCGGCGCCTCCTGCGGAGGCACCTGGAACACCACTTGATCGATCTCCAGGCCTAGATTGTCGATCGCTTCGCTGATCAGATCGCCGTAGCGATCTCCAATGTGCTGAAACTCCTCAGAGGGAATCCTCACATGCAGAACGCGCCCGTTGACATGCGAGAAGCGAGTGGGTTTCAGCCAGGTCTCAAAGCTCTGGCGGTTGATCTTTTTCTCAAGCGCGCCCAGAATCCGAACCCACTGGTTCAGGACAGCCGCCGGCACTGGAAGATAGGACATCGTCGATTACTCTCTCTTGCCTCCGCCCAACCTTACCGCCGAACAACTCTCGTTCGCCGGCGATCCAGACGGAAGATGAAAACAGCGAATAGGCAAACCGTACAAGGGTTCTGCAACAACCTGTCCCGGAAAAAGCCAAATCGAAAGCAAAACAGACAACAGAAATCCGCCTCCGCGAGGCTCTCGCGAACTCCTTACCACTGGCAATGCTGTTGAAGTCCGACGCCTTGCTTTGCGCCGGAGGAGTGTTGCAACTGCCGGCTCGCCAGAGAAAAGATCAACCGCGAGTCTCGTTCAATATCACGGAACGGATTCGATACTAGCATGCCAACCCGCCCTCGCCGGCAAGCGAATTTCGCCAAATCCAGAAACTTCCCGTCAGTTGCACCATCCATTGTGAAGAATCCTGAAATGGGCTTCGGTAACCGGAACCCTCCGCTCTCTCCACCCTCACTCGTCTTCAGATCATTGCCGGTTTTTCTCCCCTCAGGTATACTCAGAAATTGCTGTCGATCCGGCTCTTGGGCCACTTCTGGAGCACGCCTCCGGGGTGAACCCCAACCGCCTGCTCCCTCCCCCTGCGGATTGATTCGCCGGATGCTCCGAGGGAATTCCATGGGGGCTCCGGGGCCCAATCCGCAGACCGGTCCGGAGCGAACCTCGGCGCCGGCTTCGGAGAACGGTTCCCAGGCAAGCTTCCGGGCCAAGGGGTTCGCACCGCGCCCTCCCTGGCCTCCCACCTGCCGCGTTGAAACGCAGGCCAGGCATACATCTTTTGATACAGGACGAACTCGATGCCCAAGCGCACCTTTCAGCCCAATCGCCGCCGCCGTAGCAAGGTCCACGGCTTCCTCTCTCGCATGGCCAGCAAGGCCGGCGCCGCCGTGCTCAGCCGGCGCCGCGCCAAGGGCCGCCACAAGATTGCCGTCTCCGCAGGCTATCGCGACTAGCAGCTTCTTGCTCAACGCGCCGCGGCAGCCGGCCAGGCATGGCTGCCTGCCCAGCGCGCACCCGCCGGCGCCGTGGCTCGGCAAACACCAGGCGCCTGGAGGATCTTCCATTCAGGCTCATCGCAGCGTCCGGCGCGCCTGAGACCTCGCCTTTCCTGGACACCTTGCCGAGGAAGACGTCACGGCGGCCCCTCCGCACCACCGATCGTTTTTCCTCGGCTCCGCCTCGTCTCGTTTTGCGGAAGCCGAGCCTACCTCGATGCCGATCGCGCGCAACTCGCACCGCCTGGCCAAGCACGCCGACTACCAGCGCGTCTATCGCTCTGGACGCCGCCAGTTTGGCAAGCAGATCACCTATTTTTACCTGCTTCGGTCCGGCGATCGGCCGGCGGTAGGGACAGGCCCGCGGATCGGCCTCACCGTTCCCAAAGCGCTCGGCAAGGCCGTCGATCGCAACCGCATCAAGCGCCGCATGCGCGCCGCGATTCGCAGCGCGCTGCCCCGGCTGACCGCTGCGGTGGACGTCGTGTTGCATCCCCGGCGCT
Source organism: Acidobacteriota bacterium (assembly GCA_021819585.1). GTDB lineage: Bacteria > Acidobacteriota > Terriglobia > Terriglobales > Acidobacteriaceae > Granulicella. Next base: position 3,870 of record JAKAQS010000030.1, on the reverse strand, counting down.
CGGTCATCGATCTGGAGTTTGTCCAGTTGCGGCGCGAGGTGGCAGCTCTGTTCGCCGGCGTTCAGGCCCGTTGCGGCCACGCCGCTCACTCCGGTCAACCAGATGCTCCCACGGACTCCAGGCAGCCGGCTCGCCGGCTCACAGCCGCATCTCCTCACCCCGCCGGCTCGGCGGGCAGCGTGGCCACAGGCTCATGACAGCCGCTCCTGCCGGCGCGCGCCGCGAACGCATCGCCTACGCCCTGCTCCGTTTTTACAAGCGGGTTCTCTCGCCGGGCTGGAACCTTCTGCTCCCCACCCAATGCAAGTACCTTCCCACTTGCAGCGAGTATGCCTACATCGCCATCACGCGCCATGGTTGGCTGCGCGGCCTTTGGCTCGCCCTGCGGCGTCTGGCGCGTTGCCATCCCTTCGCGCGCGGTGGTCACGACCCCGTCCCTTGAAAAGCCGGTCCCTTGAGAAAGTGGATGAAACAATCCCTCTCCAGCCACCGCTGCGGCGCAGTAGATGCCGGAAAGCCATCGCAACGCTGCCGCAGTGTCCGCATGCGGCTCCGTCCAGCTTCTCCTCGTGGACCATGCACCCAGCCAAGCCAGGTCTTTGTCCCCGGAATCAGCCGCCGATGCCTGTAGCGGAAGCCTCCCCATTAACCCCGCGCATGGCTCACTTCTCAGCCCAACCGCCGGTCACACCATTTACCATTAGTACGAAGCCGGCCGTGATTGCGGACCGGCCATAGAGGAAAGAGCAGGAATTCTTTTGCCAGAGATTCGGAATCCCAATCAGGGCGGAAGCCAGGATAGCCGCGCCTTCCTGGTCATGATGATCGTCATGCTCGGCGTCATCTTCGGCCTGCAGTACTGGCGCGCGCAGCGCAACCCGCCAGTCGTCTCCCCCCACCCGTCCTCCCAGCCGGCCACAACGGCTGCTACCAAAGCCCCCACCGCGGCTACCACCGCCTCGCCTGGCAAAGCCGTCGCCGCCACCACGGTTGCCGCCTCCCAGATCGCCACCACCGTGGTGGAGAACGAGCTTTATCGCATCACCTTCTCCAATCAGGGCGGTCAGGTCACTTCCTGGATCCTCAAGAAGTATAAGGACGACGCCGGACATCCACTCGACATCGTCCACCAGGGCGCAGCCCGCCGGTTCGGCTTTCCGCTCTCTCTCTACACCTACGACGACGGCCTGAACCAGCAACTGGCCGGCGCTCTCTACGTCGCCTCGGCCGGCGGCAAGCTGGAGGCGCCCGCCACGCTCAGCTTCAAGTACGCTCTGGGCAATCTTTCTGTCACCAAGACCTTCACCTTTGGGGACACCTACGTGATCCACGCCGACACACAGGTTCTTCGCGACGGCGTGCCCGTCCGCGCTCTGCTCGCCTGGCCGGCGGGGCTGGGCGATACGGACACCCCAATGGGCTACGCTGGAGCCCAGATCGACAGCGACTCCAACGGCAAGGTCCAGCACCTTGCCTTCAAAAAGATCACCAGCGGAAACACCCTCAACGGCCCCTTCAGCTTTGCCGGCATGAGCGATCAGTACTTCGGAGCGGTCTTCCTGCCTGACCACCCGGATGACGCAACCCTGGTCGCCTTCGACCACATGGTGGACATCTCCGTCGTCCGGCCAAGCTTCCTTGCGGGAGAACCTACCGTCTCCTCCAAGCAGTTGCCGGTGCTGGGAGCTGCGATGGGATCCATCACCGGGCACACCCAGACCAATCTCTTCGTCGGCCCCAAGGCCATCACCATCCTCAAGAACATCCACACCGCTGACGACGGAAATCTGGAACCGCTGCTGGACTTCGGATTCTTCGGCCCCATCGGGAAGTATCTCTTCCTGGGACTGCGCATGGTGCATTCGTGGATCGCTCCGCGCCAGGCCACGCCCAACAACTACTCCTGGGGTTGGGCCATCGTCCTCTTTACCCTGCTTATCTACACGGTGTTGTTGCCGCTGCGCGTGCAGGGCATGAAGTCGGCCCTGAAGATGCAGCGCATCCAGCCCCAGATCGACGCCATCAAGGCCAAGTACAAGAATCCCAAGCCTACAGACCCCAAGGCCGGCGAGATGAACGCCGAGATCATGGCCATGCAGAAGGCCAATGGCGTCAGCATGCTGGGCGGCTGCATCCCCTCCCTGATTCAGCTCCCCTTGCTCTTCGCCTTCTTCACCATGATGACCAAGGTCGTCGAGCTCCGCCAGGCCCACTTCTTCTGGCTCCCGGATCTCGCCGCCGCCGACCCCTATCACATCCTTCCCATCCTGATGGTCGCCACCTCCTTCCTGGCGCAGTTCTACACTCCCTCACCCGGCGTGGACCCGCAACAGCAGAAGATGATGGCCTTCATCATGCCCGCCTTCTCCGGATATCTCACCTGGAACTACAGCTCCGGCCTGGCCCTTTACTGGAACGTTGGAAATATCGTGATGATCGTCACCCAACTGGTGATGAACCAAACCTCCATGGGACGAGAGATGCGCGAGATTGCCGCCAAGCGCGCCCGGCGCAAGGCGGCTGCACCCAAACCGGGCGTAAAAACCATCCAGGGCCGCCGGTAGCCGGCATCGTAACCCACGCATCCCTTCCGCCCAACTCTCGGATTGGATGCAAACTGCTCAGAAACCAAAGGGGAAAACGCCATCGACCCTCAGATGGAAGATCCTCTTCACAGCGCTCTGAAACGAGTTGGATCGACCCTGAAGTCTCTGAACCTCTTTTTTCTCTCCGGTCTGTCTCTTGACTAGCATTCATTTGATTGAGGACCTAACTTTATGATGAGGATCTAATGTTGTCATGGAAGATCTAGCACGATCCGCAGAAAAGGTAGCTACCCTGATGCGGCTGATGACCACGACCGGTGGCCTTCGGCTGAAGTACCGTATTACTGCCGGCGCCGGAGCCATGGATCCGGATGGATTCGAGCGCCGCGACATCTACGTCGAGTGCAAGGGACCGGACGCCGACCTCATGCTGCAAAATGACGGGGAGCTTCTCCGCTCTTTGGAGCATGTGGCCGCCAAGATGTTGCGTTTGGAGCCTGAGGACCACGATCGCGTCTCCTTTGACGCCAATGGCTTCAAGGCATCCAGAGCCAGCGCGCTGCGCGAGGCTGCTGAAGAAGCCGTCGAGCAGGTGGAGGACACCGGCGAACCGTATCGCTTCCCGCCCATGAATTCACGCGAGCGCCGTATGCTGCATCTCTTTCTGCAAGACTCCGGTCTGCAGACGGCAAGCTCCGGCGAGGGTCCCCGCCGCTCCGTCGTGCTCTATCCAGCCGGCTATCGCATTCCTCCAGAACGTCCTCATGACCGCTTTGGGGGCCGCGACCGTTCGCGCCGCCGATCCCCCTCTGGCCGCTACTAAAGGCCGTCCTCCCGGCAATCACGAATCCGCCAACCTGCGCGGCGGGCCTTCATCCTTCGGGATCAGGCCCGCCGTCTCGCCTGGCTTCGCGCCCCCTCGGAACAACCTCTATCCCAGCCAGGCCCCATTCTCTCCCGGAACCGTCAGAACCGGTATTTCCTCATGCCTGCCCCTTCCTGTCGAAAACTGCACCTTCGCCCAGCCCTATCAGAATGCGGTTTCGCACCCACTCCCCACATATCCTCCGCCTTTCGCTCACCGCCTCAAGGAGCGCTCTGTGGGTAGATAGGAAAAACCTGCTCGGAATCTCGGTGACGGATCCCTCTTTCCAAACTCCAGTTCCTGTTCAGAACCGGTTTTGGAAACCTCGTACCCTTGTCCCATCCAGTATTCACAAGGTTTTGCCGTACTTATCCACTCTTCCACCTGCAACGACGGTTACTACGAGAAGTATCTATCCTTTCACTCTGTTTGTAGAAGCACTCTTCCTCCGCCACACAG
>JAKAQS010000029.1 GCA_021819585.1 Acidobacteriota bacterium | reverse complement strand
CCGATCTAGCCATTGAGGCCAAGAACGGCAAGCTGCAGGAGGCCATCGATGACTGGCAGAGGTCGCTGCAGGAGTTCGCAACCTCGTTGCCGCCGGACATCGATCCTGCGGATGTGGCCAATGTGCGGCATGAACTGGAGAGTGCGCGGGTTCGTCTGGCGCACCTGGGCGAGGCCCCGGCCAAGTAACGACATTCCCTTACCGGGATGCGTGGCGGTGGCCGCGCTACACTTGTACCTGCATGGTTCACAATCTGCACTCCTGCGGCGTCTTCTCCGAGGAAGAGCGCGCCTTGTCGGTGCGCGCCTTTCCGGCGCCTTCCAGCGATGACAGGACAGCCTTTGAACGCGATCGGGACCGCATCGTGCAGGCGCGCGCTTTTCGCCGCTTGGCCGGCAAGACACAGGTCTTTACCAGCCGGGCCTCGGACCACTTTCGCAGCCGTCTCACCCACACCATTGAGGTTGCCCAGGTAGCGCGCCAGGCGGCCGGGGCGCTCCATCTGAATGCGGATCTGGCCGAGGCGCTGGCGCTGGTGCATGACATCGGGCATCCTCCGTTTGGGCATTCCGGAGAGCGCGCTCTGGATGCCTGCTTGAAAGAGCACGGCCTGCGCTTTGACCACAACCTGCACGCGCTGCGCATCGTGGAGCGCTTCGAACAGCGCTACGCCGGCCATCGCGGCCTGAATCTTACCCTGGGAACGCGCGAAGGGATCATCAAGCACTCTCGCGATTACAGGCCTGAGGAGCATCCCGAACTGGCCGAGTACTTTCTGGGTCAGAGGCCGCCGATCGAGGCGCAACTGATCGATCTGGCCGATGAGATCGCTTATCTGACGGCGGATCTGGACGATGGCGTGGAGTCCGGCCTGCTGGAGATCGGCCACATTCGAGAAAACGTCGAGATTCTCAGGCAGAGTTATCTCACCGTCGAACGTGCCCATCCGCAGGCGGAGGAGAAGTATATCTTTCATGACGCGCTGCAGGCGATGCAGAAGACGCTGATCCTGGATCTGATTCACACCACGGCGGCGAATGTCGAGCGCGCAAGCGCCAAATCGCTCCAGGACATCCGGGCGCTGGATCACCGCGTGGCCGTTCTTTCGCCCTCGGTCGAGGCGCTGCGCCGGCAAGGGAAGAGTTATCTCTATGAGACTCTCTATACCTGTCCGGCCTTGGAACTGGAGCATCAAAAGGCTGAGGCGGTGATCCGGGAGATTTTTGCTTTCTGGATCAACTTTCCGGAGGAGCTGCCGGAGTCTTACGCCGAAGATGTGCGAACGGATGGCCTGGCGCGGGTGGTTGCCGACTACATTGCGGGCATGACGGACAACTTTATTCTGTTGCAGTACGCCGAGGTTCGGCGCAAGATCCGGCAGGGGTACGGCTCGCTCGGAGGGTATCGAGTCTCCGGGCATGGAGAAGCGCGGTGAGTTGGGCGAAAGCTCCGCAGCGTGGTGATTGGATCGCTGCTGATTTTTCTTGCTGCTGGTGCCTTGCTGCTTCTTGGTTCTAGTCTTTGACACCTACCGCGCCTGTTGTTAGCGTAAGAGAGTAGGCTGTCCGTTCTGGATAGCTGGAGCGTCCCCGTCGTCCAGTGGTCAGGACATCGCCCTTTCACGGCGGTAACACGGGTTCAAATCCCGTCGGGGACGCCAAATAAATCAAGCATTTAGCCGTCTGTCCGCCTTTCTCCTGCTCCGAGCGTGACGCTATCGTGACATTCTCGCGGCCATCAGGGGATTTTCCGCCTTTACGCAACTCGCTGGCGGGTGGGAGAATCGGGCTATGAAAGCTTGGATGTTCGCCCTTCCGCTCTTGCTGGCTCCGTGCTTCGCCATAGGCCTCGCGCAAACGCCGAAGGAAAGTCCCGACGGAGTACTAAGAAGCAACGTCCAGCCCCGGGCGAGCGCCTCCAGCGGAGAGCGAAGGCAGGATCCAGGGCCGCTCGATTCAGGCCCGCTTACTTGGATAACCTCAGACTTGAATCCAAGAACTTTGTTCTAGATTCAAGGACGGTTCGTGCCCGTCGGTGATTCCAAGGACGACCCCCAAGATGATGGTTCTCAAGTAGCGACGATTCTATGCTCGGTCCGCGATAACGAGTGCCTTGAGATTGATAGCACATACTGGGGCCAGGTGGAGCAAGCTTGGATTGACGAGTTCAAGGTCGCCAGTTGGAACAGCAGCGGGATTCTAGCTATGACGCGGTTGGCCGGCGGCTGCGCCGACAGAATTTTGAAAATCCGTTTTTCTCCGCCATCCGTGGTCTCAGTCAACTCCCCCATTCTACCGATGTCCGATTTTTGCAAGAAGTTGAGCAATATGGATCAGGATGAGCTTGTTCCTACGAGATCGCCCGTTACGTTCCAGGACTACTCCAGCCCTGGGAAGGCTCCCACACATGCAACGGCGAAAAAACCCTGACGCTCCGCGATCCGACGGAGAGGAACGCCCGCCTATCAGGTTGCCCGCACTGCCTAACTACCTACTTCTGACGGGCGCGTTGCCGGCAGCATCCCGCCCAAGATTCCGTCCAGCTTGCCCACAGCGCCCGCCATGTAGTCCGGGGATAGGTGAGCGTACCTCTGGGTCATGTGCGGCGTCTTGTGGCCTAGAATCTGGCCGACGGCGTACAGGTCTACACCCTGTTGGACCATCCACGATGCCGCCGTGTGGCGCAAGGTGTGAAAGCTGGCGTCGGGTGCGCCGATGCGCGTGAGAACCCGCTTGCAGTAGACGGACAGATGGGCCGCGTCCACTCCGGCAAAGACGGCATCCCCCGGCCCGCCTTGCGGCAAAGAGTGGAGCACGATAAGAGCCGAATCGGGGATGGGCAGGATTCGGAGCGCGCCGTTCTTTGTTTCCCGCAAATAGAGCCGCCGATTCTGCGTGTCCACGTCTGCCCACTTGAGCGCCAGCATTTCCCCGCGACGGACCCCGGTGCAGGCAGCAAAGGCCATCGGCGCACGGAGCCATTCGGGAGCCGATTCGAGCGCCGCCTTCAACTCGCCCGGAGTGAGATAGCGCGTCTTTCCGGGCGGGAGCTGCGGGAGCCGCGCACCAGCCGCCGGGTTCTGGTTCAACTCGCCCCACTCCACGGCCAGCCGGAGGCAATGCTTGAGCACGCTCATTTCCTTGCAGACCGTTCCGGGCTTCACGGATTCGGCACGCTTGTCGATGTACTCTGCAATGGTGCGTTTGGAGATGGCCTTCGCTTGCTCCGGCAGATTGGCCTTGAGCGTGTCCAGAATCCCGCCCAGGCGCGCGAACGTGGTTGGACGTATCCGCGCCTTCTGGTGTCTCTTGTATCGGTCGAACAGGTCGGACAAGGTGATTTCAGTGGCGGGCCGGATTCCGAGAATGCGCGCCTTGTCCTCTTGCGTGCGGATCGCTTCCAGCATCGCAACAGCCTGAGTTCGGGTGTGCGCTCCGGCCAGCTTGCGACGCGCGCGCTTGCCGCTGGCATCTGTGTAGGAACACCACCAGAATGGCGAGTCTGGGCGCTGATAGACTCCATCCCATTTCCTAGCCTTTGGCATTGCGTTGCGCCTCCACGCGCTCTTGAATCTCTTTGAGGTGTTGAGAAACCCATCGGGCTCCAAACGAGGTTCCGTGGGATTTGTTCACTTCGCCTGCAACCCATTCCCGCTGATTTAAGCGATGCGGTTTTCCCCCATATTCGATCCACGCTCTAGTAGCCGTATCCAGTCGAGCTTTCCGGCTCGCCTCTGTGCGTTTCACAGAGCCCGTTCCTTTGCACTTTGGACAGAAAACTCCATGCTTCACCTTGCGAAGCCGCGCGCGCTCATAGGCAAAATAGGACTTGCAATGATCGCACCGGGAAAGGGAGAGCGAGTCGCGGGAATCCAGAAGCCGAGAGAAATAGAATGCTGCCCATTTCCGTCCGTGCGCTTTGAGCATTTCATCTAATTCCAAGAATTGTTGCGGATCAAAACGCGGAAAGTGCTCGATGATCTTTTGCGACCCATCCCGACACAGTTCTTTGTAGGCCGGCTCGGTCCGTAATAGAGCGCGATAAATCAAAAGCGCCAGAGAATATTCGCGCCCCGGCTGAACATCTTCCACGTTGCGATCCGCCGGGGTATCCGCCTCCGGGTTCAGTAGACTTTTGCCGGAGTCAATCCACATATCGGCCATTTCCCGCATACCGGCAATCATGCCGTCTACCGCGTTAGAAATAAGTGCGGGATCATCGGCCAATCGCCTTTGAATTACATCTCTCTCCGGCGTGCTGATTTGAAAATCGAAACGCAAAAAAGCTTCCAGATGCTGCCGGACCATTTGCGCGTGCTTGCCATCGAGCACTCTCAGGATGAAAGAGAGCAGGGGCCGTGGTTCTTTTCGGAATCCGGGTATCAGCGGACTCTCGACGGTCCTACGCGCCAGCCCGGAGATGGGGCTCAGTGTTTCTCCTTTGCTTAATTGCCGATGCTTGGAAGCGTTTTCCATAACCTGATGCATTTTACATATATATACTGCACCACTTTACTGTGGTTTGCAAGCACAAAATATCGGACGATTTATTGGGAATGGAGGTGCTGTTTATGGCGGTGGTTGCAATGGTTGAAACGGAATACGTGAGCGTACAGGGCGCGGAGATTATGACCGGGCGCTCAAGATGGAGCTGGAGACGAGACGCATACAGCGGCAAGATTGCCAGCGTGAAGCTAGGCGCAAAGCTGCTAATTCCCATTGCCGAGATTCGTCGCGTCATTGCCGAAAACACACGGCCCAGGTTGGCAGAGGCGCGCCATGATTGACGATCCGTGCAGAGAGCAAGACGCACTCAGCGCAGCGGAGAGATTCATTCGCCGGTTCTGCATCCTGCCCGAATCGGCGTATCTTCCGCTGGCGCTGTGGGCCGTTGCAACGCACATTCCTGATGCGTTTGGAGCCTTTCCCTATGTCGCGCTTCTTTCACCGGCCAAAGGATGCGGCAAGACGCGCGTGCTGGAGATTCTGGAATTGCTCTGCGCGAATCCGCAGCGGATTACGTCAGCGAGTCCGGCATCCATTTTTCGCATGATGAAGGACTCTCCTACCCTGCTTCTGGATGAAGTGGAGGCACTGAGAAACAGCAAGCCGCCGGAGAGCGCGCAGGCAATTCTCTCCATCCTCAATGCCGGACACCGGAAGGGCGCAACTGTGCCGCGCTGCGTCCCGCCGGACTGGAGCGTGGAGCATTTTCCGGTTTATGGTCCCAAGGCATTTGCGGCCATCGGGCGATTGCCGGACACACTGGCGGATCGGTGCATCTGCATCCGTATGCAGCGCAAGACTGCATCCCAGTTTGTCGAGCGGTTCCTGTTCGCAAGGACGCCTGCCGAAGCGCAGCCCGTCCGCGACTCCATCGCGGCATTGGCGGAATCCAGCATAGATGCAGTGCGCGAGACATACGCAGGCATGGGTGATCTTGGGTTTCTCGCAGACCGGGAAGCGGACTTGTGGATGCCGATCTTTGCCGTCTGCGCCGTGGCGTTGCCGGAGCGGGTTGAGGAATTGAGGAAATGCGCACTTGTGCTCTGTGGGGCTAAGGCCGCCGATGATCTGGACGATTCCCTTGCGCTCACGCTGCTGGCGGATGTGCGCAGAGTATGGACGCCCGGACACCAGAACATGACAACGGCATCCTTGAAAGATGCGCTGGAGAGATTGCCGGAAGGCGATTGGGGCGAACTGGAACATAAGCTGTCACCAAAGAGGCTGGCCGGGATGCTTCGCCCGTTTGGGATTGAACCGCGCCAAGTCCGCATCGGGTCACTGTCCAGCAAGGGCTATCAGCGGGCGGACTTTGAACAGGCATTTTCCCGTTACCTGACCTCAAAGTGCATCGAAAAGGAAACATCCGACACAACCCGCATGAACACTGGGGAAAACGCGCTTTTCCTATCCGAAACACCGCCTGCCTGTTTCGGAAGCGAAAACACGCTGAAACCCGCATGAATACTGCATTGTTTCGGATGTTTCGGATGAAGGGGAGATAAAGGGCATGGCGGAACAAAGCGCCGTCGTCGAGAGAGCCTTGAACGCGCTTCGCGCCGTGTGCGTTATGGAGCCGGAGCCAGACCGGGCAGCCTGCCACCGTGAGGCCGCGCATCGTCCTTTGACTGCCTCGGCCTGCCGCCAGCCAATACAGCCGCACGGTCTGGCGGCCCGGCTTGTGCATGGCAAGCGGGTGACGGTGTTTCGTCGCTGCCCGTGCTGTGCGAGCTACGCGCTCTACCGGAACAACAACGTTGGCGATTACGAGTGTCAGACGTGCGGTATGCAGTGCATCGATGAGGACACTGCTCGTCTGGTGATGTGACGCCCGATTCGCGGAAGGATTGAATTGCGAAGAGAAAGGGGCCCGATCAATGGCCGGAAAAGGTGGTAAACGCCCCGGGGCGGGAAGGAAGCCGAGCACGATCAAGGGCATAGCCAAGAGGCTACCGAGGGAATCTGCTGAAGTTCTACTCGCGGAAATCAATGCAAATTCAAAATGGGTCACGCTCGCCAATTCGGACGATGAACGGATTCAACTGGAGACCCTGAAGTATCTCACTGATCGCGCGTATGGAAAAGCGCGGCAGGCTATCGAGGCCAGCGGGGCAGTTTGCGCGGATCTGACCGTCAGGCGGGTGATTGTGGACATTTAGCCGACGGGGGTCGGGAAGAGCAACTTCGGGGACAGTACGCGCGGAGGGCCGTGAATTGTGATGGGTGCGTCAAGTGTAGACCACTGCGGGGTTAAGCGGCCACAATGTCCACCTGGACCCGGCGGCCAATGGACGTGGCAATATTCACCAGCGCGTCCAGCGAGAAACGGGAGATGCGGTCCCGCAGAAGATCGTTCATGCGCGGCTGCGTAATGCCGCACCGCCGGGCGGCATCGGCTTGCGTGCAGCCGCTCTCCTTCACGATTGCGGTAATCTGGCGCATCAGGTCAGCGCGCGCCTTCAGGTTGGCGGCTTCGGCGGGAGTGTCGGCAATCGCATCCCAAACGCTGGCGTACTTGGTCGGCTTCTTCATTGGCGTTTTCCCTCAAGCTGCTGGAATCTCTGCTTTGCCAGGCTTGGACGTGGCTGCTATCTTGCGCTTGCGCGGCGGGCACTAACCAGCCGCTTCTTTACCGCGACAGGCTGTTGTGCAAGCGTCTCAATAACGAAATCCCCCTCCGGAAATACGGCCCGCAGTTCCAGTTGGCCGCCGAGCGCACCGACATACTCGCGCAGCGTACTGAGCAGGAAGTCTGACTGTTTCTCCATGCGGGAAACAGCGCCCTGGGCGATCTTGAGCTTTTCGGCTACGGCCATCTGTGTCTGCTGGCGCGCCCGGCGGAGCTTGTGAAAGCCGATCCGTGCAAGCTCTGCATGGGCCTCGCGCTTCAACCCGGCGCGAACTTCCGGCGAAGATTTATGCTTCAGGTCATTCCAATTCGTAGACATGGCACGGTACTCCGGCGTTATGGTCCCGGCATTACCGGGAGCGTTTCTTGGTGGTCTTGCGCTGCTCTTCTTCGAGGGCTTTCAGATGCTCTTCGTAGATGGCATCAGCCTTCGGAACCATCTTTTCGTACCAGCGGCTATCTCCCGTCTTGTCTCCGCCGAGCAGCAGCAAGGCCGCCCGGTTGGGGTCGAAAGCGTAGAGGACGCGATAAGGCCGCCCGTCGTGCTGAATACGCAGCTCTCTCATGTGGCTGAATTTCGAGCTTTGAATTCCAGTGCTGTATGGAAATCCAAGTGCCGGTCCAGCCTCTGCCAGCATCAGCACCACACGCTCGATGCTGTTCTGCTCGGCTTCCGAAAGCGGCTCATACCAGTCTTTGAACTCGTCCGAGGCTTCCACTTCGTAAGCCATGAATTAATTATACCATCAATGTTATATTTATGCTGATAATTTTAGGTTCCCGCCAGAGCCCGGAGTTGCAGCCCAGCGGTACGGGAGATCAGGGAAGTACGAAAGGAGTGCGCGTGGGTGCGCGTGCGTTGCCGGGGATGGGCGCGCGAGCGTTTGCCCAGCAATACGCGCGGGCGAGGAAGGGACGAGCGGATAACAAGCGGATAGCAACCGGACTCCCGGACAATTCAGACATCCCAAAACAGCGTGACGCTATCGTGACAAATTGGCCTCCGAACCTCGCACCCGGACGCAAACCCTGCAACTGGAGAAAATGGCGGAACGCCGCGCCAGCATTGGCGACTTCCGAATCTTGCCACACACGGCCAAACGCTGCAATTTGGCCCTTGACCCGCTTTCACGGCGGTAACACGGGTTCAAATCCCGTCGGGGACGCCAATAGAATCTGACAGTTGCACTCATCCTGCCGCGGTGTCCATTTTTCTGGTGACTTTGTGGTGGCTAAATGAGAGCCGCCTGCAGCTTTTTTGCTCGGCCCCGTGACGACAGAACCCCTATACCCTTCTGCTCTCGATCTTGTGAGGAATTCCGTCCACTTGCCGCTTTGAGAATAGCAACGCCTCATCAAAGGTTAACGCCTCCTGGCAGCGCCGCGTGCGCCGGTCGGTTCCCAACGAGGCGCGATACCGTCAAGGCGTGGCGGAGGCACAAGTTTTCTAGGGTTCCAGCATCACGGTTCCGCTATGCCAGCATACTCCGCGACGCAGCGCCTTGGACGTGCAATCTTATCGAGCCCGGCGAGTTGCAAACAGGCCAAGCGACGACAGACGAAGGCTGGAGATATCGCAACCTCTACATCGGAAACGTGGTGAGAGGCCTTCTCACAACTTACATCGTCAGCTTTGATTGTCCTGTTCGACCGCTGTTTCTGCTCTTGTCAATGAAGTGAGCAACGCGGATACCGCGCCTGCAAGGCGTTCCTGGGTTACCGAGTCGGGCAAAGGAATCGTCAGGGCCCTTCCGTTGGTTTGAGCGTCCCGTGTGAACAATGCGGAGAGAGCGTGACTCAAATGCTTTGAAGGTGGGTCCGCCTTCCCTTTGGCCGTCTCCCCTGCGAACGATTCGATCAGCTTCAGGCCCGCCTCGATAAACGACGCCGCCGCAAGTGCAATGCCGTTGCCGCCTGGGGCATGTGTGGTTGCTGGAGCAGCGCCCGCGGTTTCCAACACCTTAGCGCCAGCCACACTGGGGGGCTGTAACGGAGCATCGGTTTGCGGTGGCATGATGGCCAGCGGAATGGAAGGAGCGTGGTCAAGTACCGGCTTCGGTCTGCCGGGCTGTTCGGCGAAGATCTCTTTCACGGCTTGCATCATCGTCTTCCGGCCGAGTTTCTCAAAGCTTACCTCGCCCGTAGGCGAATCGAAGACACCTGCGAACAGCGACTTCTTGAGGCGCAGTGTCTCCCAGACGCGCTCTTCGATGCTCTTTTCTGTCAGCATGTGAATCACATGCACCGGCCGCGTCTGGCCCAACCGATGCACACGCCCGATGCGCTGCTCCAGCCGCGCCGGGTTCCATGGTGGCTCGAAGTTCACCACGACCGAGGCTGATTGCAGGTTGAGCCCGACGCCTCCGGCATCGGTGGAAAGGAAAACCTTGCACGCGGGGTCGTTGCGGAACTTCTCCATCAAGGCGCCGCGCTGCCGTGAAGGCACTCCGCCGTGGAGCGACACAAACCCGATTCCCAGCTTGCGCAACTCCTCGCCGGCAAGGTGTGTCATCCGCTCATATTCGCTGAATACAACCGCTTTGCGATCTTCTTCCAGCACCAAGTCGGTCATGATCTCGCGAAATTCCTGGAGTTTGGGCGAATGATGGGTTTTCTTGTCGAAGAGGAATGTTGAGTTACACAACATGCGCATATTCTGAATGCAGCAAAGGATGCGCTTCTGATCGATCTCAGAAAGCCATCCCTGCCGTTCCCATTTGCGCATGATTTGGGCGAGAATGTCGCTCTGCTCGTAGTAAGGCTCCGCTTGCCGGCTGGTGAGCGGCACGCGGAAGACTTTGTCCGTCCTCTCTGGAAGATCCTTCAGCACCTCCGGACGTGTGCGGCGCAGCAGAATTGGGAAGAGCTGCTCGTGAATGCGGTCCAGGCCGCGATAACCGGTCAGCCGGCCCTTCTCGTTAACCACGCGATGCTCTTCGAGGAAGCGGAATGCCGGACCCAGTCTGCGGCCGTCGACAAACTCGGCAACTGAAAAGAGCTCCTCCAGCTTGTTTTCCAACGGCGTACCGGTGAGCACCAGGGCATAACGGCTCTTCAATTGTTTAATGGTGCGCGCTGTCGCCGTGGTCCAGTTGCGGATGCGTTGCGCTTCGTCGAGAATGATCAGGTCCGGCCTCAAATCCTGCATGTAGCGGATATCCTTGAGGACCAGCTCATAACTGGTGAGATTGAAGAATGCCGGAGCGGAATACAGCGTCTTGCGGCGCGGCAAGAAGCCATCGATCACCTGGGCGGAGCGGTCTGTGAACCGCTCGATCTCCGTCTTCCATTGATATTTGACCGACGCGGGAGCGATCACCAGCACGCGTTCAATGCCGCGTCGTCGGCACAGGAGTTCGGTCATGGCCAGCGCCTGCACGGTCTTGCCCAACCCCATGTCGTCGGCAAGGACCGCGCGCCCACGGCAGGCTGCGAATACGGCGCCTCGCACCTGGTACGGCAGGAGCCTTGTTTTCAAAAGGCCTGTCGTCGGATCCTGGCCGCGCTTGAGCCTGGCGAGCAACTTCCGCTCCAACTCCAGGCCCTCGGCCAGCTCGTTTTCCCGGTCGATGTATTCCAGGGCATCGCTGTAGACGACCGTGTCACCATCGGCGTTTCGCAATGACTCCAACACCTCGCCGAAGCGCCGGTAACTCTCGCGCCGCAGCAGGCTGTCGGCATCGAAATGCTCCGCCGCAATTGCCCGCAGCTCCCGCGATGGCGATGCCGGCAACCGCAGCCGCACCTCGATCGAGTCCCCATATTGAAGCGAGATGGAAGCGCGCGTGCGTTCAAATTTCGCCGACTCCAGTGCCTTCCGGTGTCGCTTTCGCAACTGGAACAGCAGCGCCTCTACATGCTTGCAGGTGCCGAGCGTATTGGTGGCGAAGTCCGGGCAGGAGCAGTAATTTTCGAACAGGCCAAGGCCGCGAATTGCCACGCGATATGTCCGGCCGCTGGCCGACTTGATGGTGTAATCCCCATAAGGACCGGCGGCCGGTCGTTTCAGGATTTTGGGCGGCTTGGCAGTGGCCCTCTCTCGGCGTTCGGCAATCTGCTGTTCGATGAGCATGAAAAGTTCCTCTCTTCAGGAGCGTAAAACACACCGAAAGAGGAGTTCGGTGGAAAAGGCCCTCGCTCCCAAGGACGACTCGGACCATCCCGGAGGCGCGGAAACTCGCGCCCCGGTAGAGCGTTCAAGAGCCTCCCGGATGCTCCCGAGCTTGCGTCGCTTCGATGGCCGGCTGACCGCCCGGCCCCTGCTTGGCAGGCGATTGAAGCCGTTTGGGAAGAGATTCGTAGGCATTGCTGGAAGTACCGTCAGGATTCAGCCCGAATCCATCTTCACTCGCACCCGGCTGCCGCCGGCGTAGCGCCTTTTGGGAACATCATTTCGAGTTGAGAATGCAATTTCTTGCATATCGCCAGCCAAGTGTGATCGTAACCGCAATAAATACAATATTTTAGATTTGGCCACTGAGGTGCGGCGTCTGATCTCAAGACCCGCACTTGGCTATTGCATCTTCAGTGTAGGTGTCAGGCGACGCCTCGGCTTCTGTGGGCGTTTTCCCCAATGGACGGGTCCCCGGCAGGCTCGCCTGCTGGGGTGGAAGGAATACGCCCCCGCACGCCTCTCCGGGGTACCCACCAGCACTGAAGGTGCGATAGAAACGGAGAGTGTCTCATGAAGTCAATTCGCTTTTTGACAGTCCTTGCTTCAGCAGCAGCCATCCTTGTCGCGGCGCCCAAAGCCAAAGCTGACAGCTACAGCTTTGGGACGTTGGATGTGACCATCTGGAACGGAGAGTACCAGAACGGAGTCACGGATACCGCGACCCTGGGATCCATGCCAACCATAAGCCCGATCGGCACCTATACCTACGATGGTCCGTTGAACTTTGTCAACGACAATCCACAAACGTCAAGCGGGACTAACAACACGTTCCTGGATTTCTTCGACAGTAACGGAACCACGAACTATCTCAGTGATCTCACAGCCGTCTCCGGCGATAGCGTGAGCACCCTGGAAAACCTGATCATGAGTTCGGGGGGTGAAACAGGCGCCGCGATCAACACCTACATGGAGTTTACGGGCGGCATGATCGCCGGAGAGACGGTGACGCTCTCCTCTGACGATGGGTCAAGCCTGTACGTCAATGGTTCGACCTTGATCTCGATGCCGGGACCGCAGAGTCAGACGACCACATCAGCCATGCTTCCGGCAGGCAGCAATCCCTTCACCTTGGTCTACGTCGAGTCGAATGGCGCTCCTGCTGTACTGCAGATGTCGACTGTTACTCCGGAACCGACTTCATTACTGCTGCTCGGCACCGGACTCCTCGGTCTCGCGCTGGTGCTCTCTCGGAAGGCCGGACAAAAGCCGGGCTTCATGGCGCATTGAAACTGCACCTTTGCGGATGTGTTGCAGGAAGCCGTCGTCTGTGGTCGGCATCTGCGGACTCCTTCGCCAAACCCGCGCAGTTTCGGGCAGGTGATAGACAGTTCCGCTCTCGCGTTTGAGGAGGGCATGGCAGAGTCTCGCCATGCCTTCTTGCATGAAGGCCAGGATGGCGGAGATGTGCTGCCGGACGCACGGACGTGAGGATCTGAACCGCATGGACGTTCAGCGCGGAGAGAGGGTCTTCCGAGCCGCGAGAGATGTGTCCTCCAGATCGCTTCGCAGGCGGGGCCGAGTTGGCGGGATCTGGAGCGCAGGCGCCGAGGCAGTCGACTCCTATGGCAATTGGGCTTGTTGGCTCTCTGAAGCGAGCTTGTAGAACCGCACAGCATTGAGTCCGAAGATCTTCTGTTCAGCGGCTTCAATCCATGCGGGAGAGAGAAGTTCCCGAAGCGCGTGAATCACCTGGTGGTAACTGCCCGCCTTCAGGCACACCGGCCAATCACTGCCAAACATGACGCGATCGGGGCCAAAGCATTCCATCGCATGGTCGACATAGGGTTGCAGATCAGGCACGGACCAGCGTTCGTGATCCGCTTCAGTGATCATGCCGGAAAGCTTGCAGAAGACATTTCTGTGCCGCGCCACCTCGGCGATGAGAGACTTCCATGGATGCAGATTGTGAGCGCGAATCTCCGGCTTGGAGAGATGATCGATGGTTGCGCGCAGACCGGGAACAGCCTCCAGTACCTGGATGACGGACGGAAGGTGGCGGGGGTAGATGCAGAAGTCGAATGGAAAATCAGCCTCGGCGAGGATACGAAGAGACGCCATCACCTGTGGCCGCAGGATCCATCGGTCGTCAGCGATGTCCTGCAGCATGGGGCGGATGCCTACAAATGACGGGTGCTTTCTTCTGTTTTCAAACTCTTGCGGGAAGCCGGGACTGTCGAGATCCAGCCAGCCGACCACACCCGCTACGGTTGGCTCCCTGGCGGCCAAGTCAAGCAAGAAGTCCGTTTCGTCCGCTGTCTGCGCGGCCTGAACCAGGATAGTGCGGTCGATTCCGTGCTGCTGAAGCAGCGGCCGCAGGTCGGATGGCAGATAATCGCGGCAGAGGACGGGCACAGAGGGAGTCATCCAATGATAATCCCCGCGATTGACCTTCCAATAGTGCTGGTGACTGTCGATTCTCATCGTTGATCCTGAACTCATGGATTCTGAATTCTTGGAGGCGCTCCCAGTCGAAAGGGATCTCGATAGCTCCTTTCGTGTGGCTGGGTCTCCGGAAGCAGGCTTGTTTCGGCCTCTTCATTGCCCCCCGGCAGGCAAGCCTGTGGGCGTGCTGGGGTCGCGGCAACGCTTCGACCATGAAAGGTCGCGACACTGGGCTAAACCTGCACGGAGAAGGCTTCAGGCGACAGCCAAAACGGTTGCGGGCGCCACGTCAAAACTACGGGAAGTACGCAAGCATTGCGGCTCCCAGGGCGAAATTCGAGAAAAGCTGCGAATATTCGAGCACGCCATACAGGGCGGATGGCTTATAGGTCTTTTCCGGGGCCATGATCGTATCCCCTGGATAGACCTTGATGTCATCGAACTTGTCGCTCCATAGCCCCTTGGTGGCCAAATAGCCTACAACTTCGCCGTCGGCCCGGATGAGGAACTGCTGCTTGCGATCGGCGTTGACCGTGAGGCCTCCGGCCATCTGGAGGTAATCGCCCACCCTGCGTCCGGAGATATACAGGAAGGAGTTCTGATCATTTACAGCTCCCACCACGTTGACCGTAGCCGGCACTGACGGAACCAGGAACTGGTCGCCGTCGCGTAAAACGATGTCGGGGATGCTGGCCGTGCCGCGGCTGTTGGGCTTGAAGTTCAAAACAATGCGTCCGGTGGCGCGGATCTGGCGGAGGCTAGCGATCAGGTTGGCTTCATTGAGCTGCGCTACATTGCCTCCGGCCAGGTTCTGAGCGGCTGCGGGCGAGGCGGCTGCCGCCATGTTGCTGCGCTGAATCTGCATGCTCAGGCTCTGCACGTACTCGTCAATACGCACCTGCTGCATCGCCCGCGTGGACTCGCGCGTGAAGTCCGATCCATAGAGATACGCATCCGGCGTCAGGCCGCCGGCGTGCTCTGCCAGTTGGCGCAGCGTCTCGCCCGGTGTTACGGAGTACACTCCGGGGTGCGCAAACTCTCCGCTCAACTTCACCAGCATGGTCTGCTGTGTAATGGGCACCTTGACGTCCGCCTGAGAGAAGATGGTGACGACATCTCCCGCGTCCAGCTCCAAGTCCTGGGAGCTATCGTGGTCCAGGACCAGTTTGCCGAGATCAAAGGGAATCAACTCCGTCTGGAGCGTCTGTGGATTCTGGCGCTGGATGACAGCGTAGCTCCAGTCAATTGCGGGCGCGAGCTGGCTTACTTGGGTGCGTTGGGCGGGGAGTGGGGCGGTTCCTTGAACCTGCAACTCCTGTTCTGCGACCGAGGAGTTGCCCGCGCGTTGTTGCGCCGTTAGCGGTTGGCCGTTCTGCCCCATCGGCTGGCCGTTTTGGTTCATGCCGAACGCGCCCGGTTGGGCTCCGTTTGCTCCCTGCGATATTCCAGCGGAGGCGGCGCCCGGCGGCGGAAATTGCAGTTTCATGGGTTGGTTCTCGGTGGGCTGCCGCATGGAACCGAGCGATGGAACCGGTTCAAACTCCGGTGCGGGAAGGCCGAGTTGGGCGCGCTTCCACCAGTAGTCTCTGGTGATCAGCGACTGCTGATCCGGGATCAGATCGCTCAGCCGCATTCCCGGGCGCCAAGCGAAGCGGCCCGGATTGGCGACATTGCCGCGCAGCATCACCGTTTTTTGATAGGCCGGCAGGATGGGGAGGACTCGCACGATATCACCGTCGTCCAGCGGCGTCTTGAGCCCATTGGCATCGTCGCCTACCTCCATGGCATATCGGTCTTGATGGTCCGCTATGCGCTCCAAGGAGATCCGTGTCTTGGCCGCCACTGTGGTCACTCCGCCCGCATCCGTGATCAACTCGGCCAAATCCTCGGGGGGCTCGCTCGTAGCCGTCTCTCCCTTGGAGTTCTTCTGCGGGTTCTTTCCTTGGGCGCCCTGCGGCTCCCCGCGCAGTTCATAGATCGCCGGGTCCCGGACGCTACCCGTGATCGCGACCTGCGGACCGACCGGCGGAATGAAGATAACGTCGCCCGGCAACAGGTGAACGTCCTTCGATTTGTCTCCGTGTACCAGCAACATGTACAGGTCGAAGTCCGTGACCGTCTGGCCTCCGCGGCGCAGTTCGATATGCCGCATGGAGCCTTCGACGGAGGGGCCGCCGCTGGCAAAGAGCGCATCCACCAGCGTGCTGAGTGAGCTGACCGTGTAGACGCCAGGGCGCCGGGCCTGGCCAGTCAGGAAGACCTGGATGGAGCGGATCTGCCCAACGTTGGCGGTGAGATCAAAGTTCTTGTAGACCCTTCCGATCGCCTGGCGTAGATGTTTGTCCAGATCCGAGTAAGGAAGACCGGCAACATGGACCGGCCCTACCTGGGGAAGGTAGATCTCTCCAGTGCGATCCACCTGCACGTTGTCCTGGAAGTTGACCTGTCCCCAGGTGCGGATGCGCAGTTCATCTCCTGGCCCGATGACGTAATTCGATGGAACCGGAGCCATGCCCAGCGGGGCAAAGGTGGAGGGCACCTGGCGGAAGAGGTTGGCCCCATAGATGGGCAGCACCTGGCCCGTGGTGGATGCGATGAACTTCTGGAACTCGGTCAGAGGCTGGGGCGGCAGCGCGATCATCGCTGGTGCTGAATTGCCCTGGCCCAGCCCTCCGATATCCGTATAGTTCCGGGTCGGGTTCTGCGCGGCGCCCACACCCATGGTCCCCAGCGCGCCCGTGTTCCCAAGCAGGGGAGAGGTCTGCACGCCACCCGTACCTTGAGCCTGCGCTGCGCACGCCGCTGTAGTCGCCATCATCGGATCGGTGCAGTCGACCGTGGTGGTGGGCTGAGCGCTTCCCGAGTAGGGAGACAACGCTGACTGCTGAGCGGCGGCACTCATTCCCAGCGAGGAGATGAGGAGAAACTCCCCCAAAAACCTGGCGGCGCGGGGAAGCGGAACGGTGCAGATAATCTTTGGACCTGGGCCAGAGAAGCTACGGCCCTTGCAAGACGGAGACTCACCCATTTGATCCGAGTCTACCATGCGAATCGAGCGGGTATAGCGCACGGCTGGGCGTGTAGAGAGGCCCCCGGCGCCTCACAAACGCAACGCCATCTTCATGCAGGGAAGACCGCTGCAGCACAGAATTCACCCCGCCGCTCCAGGCTGACAGCGCTCGCCGCTGATGCGTCCGACAGGGTTGCGTTCAGCAACCAGTCCCCCTGCCGCAAACACTTTCCATCGAAAAAGCGAAGGCGCATCCATGGACGCGCCTTCGCCGGCCTAAAGAGCTGTGCTAACGCATTCTAAGAGAATGCGGCCACCGCGGCAGCCTCATCGTCCTTGACGTCGAAGACCGTCAGCAGTTTGGTGATCACCAGCAAGTCGCGAACCTTGCTGGTCAGGTTCATCAGCTTCAGTTCTCCGCCGGCGTTCTTGACGGCGGTGTAAGAGCTGACCAACTCGCCCAGACCTGAACTGTCGATGTAGCTAACCCCGGCCAGATTCAGCACGATCTTCTTGGCCCCTTTAGCCAAGAGCTTTCGAACCTCATCCCGCAGCGTCACCCCGCCTTCGCCGAGCGTGATCTTTCCACTCAAATCCAGAATTGTTACATCACCCACTTGCCGGGCGGTCAATGTCATGCTCATCCTCAAGACTCCTTATGTATTCGATGTTTGATCAACTCGATTTCAGTTCCGGGGCTCAACTGGTGAAAGTGTACCTCATCCATAATGGCCCGCATCAGAAATATCCCCCGTCCCGAACTGCGCAGAATATTCTCCGGCGCGCAAGGGTCCGGCACCGAGTCCGGATCCAGTCCCAATCCTTCATCTGCGATCGTGATGCTCAGTGCGTCATTGCTCAAGGCAAAGCCGATTCGCACCTTTTTGTTCGGATCGCGCTTGTTCCCATGCAGAATCGCGTTGATCACCGCTTCGCGCGTCACCATCGCAATCTGGCTGGAGGTGTCTTCATCAAATCCCGCCTCGTGCGCCAACTGTTCGGCCCGTGTCTCTACCGCCTCGACGCGGGACAGTTCAGAGTCGAGTGTCAGGAGGCTCGGCTGGTCTTTTGAAGGGCGCGCCTGGGTTCCGGATTGGCGCGATTTGATGTCCGAATCGGTCAAGGCTGCGTGTCCCTCAAAGCGAAAGTGTCGAGCAGCAAGGCGAGAGCGTTTTCAGTGCAAGTATAACCTGACCCCGCCACCCCCTTGGGCGCACTTCCCTTTGAAAATTAGCTCTTCAAGCGCTGTAAGGCGCTCCTTCAGGCGGGAGCCATCAAAAAGTCCAGAGACGTGCCGAGGCAGAAGGCGAACGCGCCGCCGTTGGCTGCCAGTCAGTCCGGGGCTTGCAGGGAGAGCATTCTCCTTGTTCTTCGTCTTCCTCAGGCGGGCTCCAATCCAGAGCCGCTCCCGGCTCCTTGGGGGTGGAATGGCTGCCAATTCGGCCCAGTTTCGGGCCTCTTGGCAGGAGCAACCACTATCCCCGGTTCTCGCCTTCTTGCGCGTTGCCGTGCTGCCGCGCGAGGCATGGCTACTTGGGCGCCGGTCCACGAACCACCTGCACCAGGTCATCGGGATGAACAAACTTGGAGAATGCCTGCCGCACCTGGTCTGCATTCATCGCATCGTATCGCTTTGCCGCCAGGATGGGCTCGTCCAGCGGCAACCCCATCTCGGCTCGGGCCAGCAATCCTCTGGCCACCGACCCTTCGCTCGACTCGCCAAGCGGAATCTGGCGCAGCAGGATGGCCTTGGCCTGGTGAAGCTCCGCGGGAGAGACATCCTGGGTTCGCATCTGGTTCAGATCGCGCACCACCAGCGCGCGCGCCTTGGATACATTCTCTGGATTGCATCCATACTCCACGGTGTAAGCGGCTCTGGTCTTGTCGGCATCCAGATCAACGCTCACGAAGTAGACATAACCGGTCTCCTGGCGCAGGTCATGGTAAAGACGTGTGGCATAGAATCCGCCGCCCAGCACATGATTGCCCAACTGCAGGGGATAGTAGTCCGCCGAGAGCCGGTTCAGCGGGAGCTGTTCGGAGAGATACACCGTGTCCTGCACGGCCTCGGGATCCGCTACGTCGGTCGCCGAGGGCTTGTTCGGCGGGACCGGCGGCAGCGTAGTATTCGGCTTTGGACCGGCCGCCTTCCATCCGCCAAACCACTTCATGATCACCGTTCGGGCCTCCGCTGGGGTTACGTCTCCAATCACCACAATGGTGGTCAGGTCTGGACGCAGCGTGGTGTCGTGATACTTCTGCACGTCAGCGAGCGTCACCTTGGCCAGCGTGGCCGGCGTGGTCTGGCGCAGCGCGGGGTCGCCCGCCGGCAGCAGCGCCAGGCTCAAAGCCCGAGATGTCTTGTAAGAAGGACTCTTCAAGTCTCCGGCTACAAACATCGAGGTCTGTTGCCGCACCACATCGAAGGCTCGCCGCGGAAGAGCGGGGTGGAGTTCGTTGTCGGCCAGAAGCTCCACGCCCCTTGAAAAATGCTCCTTGAGCACCTCTACGGAAAAGCTGTAACCGGCCGACTCGTTGGCGGCAATGTCATCCAAAGCCTTCTGAAAGGCCAGCCGGTCCATCGTCTGGGTTCCATAGGAGTAAAGCCCATCCAGAACGTCCTTGACCCCGTCCAGTCCGGGTGACGTCTGGAGATCCGAGTTATGGTCCACCGACCCCATCACCGTGACCGTCGGGCTGATGCGATCCGTCTTCACGATTAATCTGATCCCATTGGGCAAGGTGCTGTCCGAGACCTGCTCGTAGTCGGTCGGCGGCTTCAGCTTGTCCAGCGCGCTTGCGGCCCATGCCGGCAGCACCACCGGCCGCGTCGGCGCCGAGGTTACCTGCTCGGCGCCCCCAAAGCCTTTGGATGCCACCGGCTGTCCGGTCGGCACGGGCTTCAGGGTAGCGGTGATCGAGTTCTGTGCGGTGAGATACTCTTTGGCGACGCGGTTCACATCGGCCAGCGTGACTCGCTTGAGCGCGTCCACATCCTCTTCAGGAGATTTCCGTCCCTCCGCTGCCAAAGCGTTGGACCACACATCGGCCAACCCAGGAATCGAGTTGCGCTGAAACTCCGCTCCCGCTACCTCGCTGCGCTTGGCTGCGTCCACCAGGTCCGCCGGCACGCCATTGGCCGCGTAGTTCGCCAGAATCTGGCGCATCTGCGCAATCGCCGCCGTCACATCCACCTGCGCCGGCTCCGCCACCAGGCCAAAGCCTACGCTCGCCTTGGGATAGGATTCGGCCACGCCGAACTCGGCGGCCAGCGCCTTGCCCGCTGGAACCATCCCATACAGATCAGCCCTCTGGCTGCTCAGAACGTCGGCCAGAATCTGGCTGGCGGCGTAGTCGGGAGAGTCCGTTCCCGGCATCCGGTAGGCGATGAAGCCGAGCGTGTAGGGAAGGTTGCTGTCCAACGTGAAGCTCTCGGACTTTACGGGAGAGAGATGGATTGGCGGACGGGGAGGCAGCGGATGACTGGGGATGCTGCCGAAGAGTTGCTTGATCCTGGCCAACGTCGCGCTGGGGTCCACATCGCCTACGATCACCAGGATCGCGTTGCCTGGGGTGTACCACTCCTGCTCAAAAGACCGCAGCATTTCCCCCGTGGTGGCGTCGAAGGAGCTTTTCGTCCCCAGCGGATCGTGGGCATAGGGCGTGCCCGCGAACATGTCGCCGTTCATGCGGTCAATGAACTTGTAGGTGGGATTGGATAGATCCCGCGCTACCTCCTGCTCGATGGCCCCGCGTTCCTTGGCCCACTCGGCCTGCGAGTCGTCGATGCCGCGCATGCAGGCCGCGGCGGCCTCCAGCGCCACATCCATGTCGGCTGCGGGAACGGTCTCAAAGTACTGGGTGATGTTCTGCTGGGTGTCTGCGTTGTTCTCTCCGCCCATCTGCGCGTAGATGGCCGCCGTCTGGTCGGCTGTCATCCCCGTGCATCCGCGAAAGGCCATATGCTCCTGCGCATGCGCCATCCCCGGAAACCCCGGCGGCGTCTCATCCCCGCCGACGATGAAGTTGTTCTCCACGGTCACCACGGGAGCCAGGGAGTTGCGAAGGATCACCACCCGCATGCCGTTAGCCAGCGTGGCTCGCACGGCGCCGGTCTGAGGGGCCGCATGTGCGGGCGTCTGCGCAGCGTTTCCACGGGCGCCCAAGACGGCTAGCCCGAGCGTAAGTACAAGCATGTTTCTTGAAATCACCTTGTCATCTCCTTTGGAAGCCATGCGGCGTGGCGTATAACGTAGAAAGTGCGACGGCTTCCATCATAAAGACTTCAGACGGCTCGTGTCCCCAGGCTCCAGGGCGAGCTCTTGCGGCGGCGGGTGCGAACTGGCCTCCGGCGCATTGCAACGGCAAAGCGCAGCCAACGGTCAAGAGCTGTGGCGCATCAGCCAGGGAGGCGCCGAGCCAAGCCAAGGCTCTCCGTCGAAATCTCCATGACCGTCGTCTTCCAAGTCCTCGCTCCCCTTGTGGTCGCTATCCACCTTGCCTGGATCCTCTGGGTGATCACCGGCGTTCGCTGGACGCGCGGCCGCCCCTGGCTCACCGCATTCCATATGGCGTCCCTGGTCTGGGGTATCGTCGTGGAAACCTGCCCCGTGAACTGTCCGCTTACCTTGGCCGAGCAGACATTGGAAGCCGGAGCCGGGATGCGTCCCTGGGCGGGCAGTTTCCTCCTCCACTACCTGGATGCGATCGTCTACCCCAATCTTCCGGTTTCGCTGCTGATCGCCCTTGGAGTCATTGTGTGTGGCGTCAACCTGCTGATCTACGCCTGGCGCCTGTTCCAGTTTCTCGCTCGCCGGCACTGAGATCCCACCGTGGGGCAGGGAAGGGCCCATCTGCTTACGGGAATGGCTTGGTTAAGGCTCTTCGCCAGACCGGGTTCTGCGAATTACAAAGATCGACGCCACCAGCACCGAAATCAGCAGCGCCAGCACTCCCGCTTCCACCATCGCCGCATGAAAATGGTACTGCGTGTCCGGCCCCCAGGGCGTGTTGCGCGTAAAATCCTCGGCCTGCAGCGTCAATACCAGCGTGCGCCGAATGATGGCAATCAGCCCGATCACCAGGAAGGGTTCCACGAACAGGCTGTGGGAGCGCAGCGAGATACGCACCGTGTGCAGAAGCTCTACCAGCATCAGCACCAGCAGCAGCCGGTCGATCAGGACAAAGATCGTGGCCGAGGCCATCAAGCTGTGAAAATCGCTGACGAACTGGTGAAGGCAGCCTGCAACGGCAAGAATCGCCGTGACTCCCAGCAAGACGCCCAGCACCACATAGATGAGCGTCTCCAGGCTGCCAAGAAAGTCGTAGGGACGGGATCGTTCGTTCTCTGCCATATCAAACACGGCCTCGAAGAAGGGAAGATGACCAGGAAAGGCTTGACCTAACCGCCATGGTGACCAGGAGCCTCGCCTCCCATGGGTTCAAGTGCAATCCTAACCGATGCCGACGGCGCACTTCGTCCAGGTCTGCATGGCTTGGTCCCGCGGTGATTCTGCCCGCGGTCCGGTCAATTCCAAGCAACCAGGGAGCGTCGTCGGCAATTTCCTGCCGATGAGCCTTCCGGTCCGCGGTTGTCTTCGTCCCCGCCCATGCCCCACCTCTGTTCAGGCAGCTCGGGCGCCTACGCTGATCCGCTCCATGGCCTTTGGGCCAAGAAGGCATCGTGCATCCTTGCCACTGCGCTCCACAGGGAACTCCAGTGCAGCGCGGATCCCTTCGGTCACTCTTGCACGGTTAGTACCGGGCAGCGCGCCTGAGCCAGCACTTCCAGTGTCACCCCACGCTTCACATGAGTGAGCAAAAAGCTATGCTTCCTGGGTCCCAGCACAATCAGGTCCGCCTTGATCTTTTCCGCCAGGGCAAGGATCGCCGGGGCGGACTCGCCGTGGACAAGCACCGGTTCGCATCCATAATCGCCCAGCGGAGACTGCTGGATCCACCGCTCCAGATCCGGGCGAAGGGCAGCCTCTGACGGGGCCTCGACCCTTCCCTCCGGCTGGTTTTGGATGACGTGGCACACAAAGACCTTCGCCTTGTCATGCAAGGCCAACATCAGCACCGAACGCGCCGCCTTCTCGCCTTTGGCGGCAAAGTCGGTGGCATACAAAATGCACTGGAAGGCCAGCGGTCCATCGACAGCTTCCGGGACATTTGGCCCCACAATCAGAATCGGACTTTTCGCATACCGAATCAGTTCCTCCACCGTGGAGCCCAGGAACATCCGTTTGAGTTGTGGCTTGGATCGGGTCGCCATCAGAATCAGGTCGGCAGACTTCTTCTCCGCCGACTCCAGCAGCGCGCTCCATCCCGGCTTCACCATCGGCAGCTCTGTCTTGACGGAGATCCCTGCCTGGGTAAAGGTGGCGGCCAAAGCCT
This sequence comes from Acidobacteriota bacterium, assembly GCA_021819585.1. Taxonomy (GTDB): domain Bacteria; phylum Acidobacteriota; class Terriglobia; order Terriglobales; family Acidobacteriaceae; genus Granulicella. The sequence goes on along the minus strand of JAKAQS010000029.1, from coordinate 2,047 downwards.
GCAGTCTCGCGGACCGCATCGCCAGCCGATCCTCCAGCGACCGCAAGCGCGGCTCCTGGTCATCCAGATACACGTCGGAATCAAAGACATGCACCAGATCCACTCGAGCCGAGTGGCTGGCCGCCAACGCCCTGGCATAACTTGCTGCCCGCATCGCCACGGGAGAAAAGTCCGTGCCAAAGACGATTCGGCGCAGACGATTGCCGCTGGAGCCCAGGTGCGCTGCCGCCGATGCCATAGGTCCGCGTCTCCTCCTCTGGAGAACTCCACTCGACTTGGCCGCCGCCCGAGGATGGTGCTTCCATCTTTTCGGACCCGGAGCCGGATTCTCCGAAGTCTTCTTGTGCAAAACAAAACCGGGCGGCGGCTACTGACCTGAGCCCCTGGTCCCAGCTCCTACCGGTAATTCAGAGGATATTGGAAGATCCACAGGCCCGGGAAGTATGTGATTTTCGTCACTTGGCGCTGAGGCCGGCAGGGAGCCTCTGGAGCGAAACCCTGTTCTTTCAATGAACTCAGTGTCGGTCACCGCAGCGCGTATGCAATCAGATCTTCCCGCCACCATTCGGTTAGCGGCCGGAGCAGACGGAGACCCCGGTGCGGGTTCGCGATACAGTGGGAGCGTACAAGAATCTTCACGCTCCTGAAACCGGGAAGGGGGACGATAGACCCGTGATCAGACATTCGCTGTTCCGTAGCTGCCTGCCGTTGCTGCTCTCCACGCTTTGCGCCGCTCAGACGGCGATTCAACTGCCTTCCAGCAAAAAGATCCTGGCTCCGGTTCCGGGCCGTCCCCAGCCGCTCAACAGCCTGCCCATGACCGCTGCGTGGTCGCCGGATCATCGCTACCTGGCGCTGGTCAATGCGGGCTTTGGCGCCGTGCAGTCGAACTACGACCAGTCCGTCGCCATTCTCGATACCGTTACGGGAAGGCTCATGGATTTTCCCGACCCGCGCACCGCGATCCACGCGCCGCAGACGATGTACTCCGGCATCGCCTTCTCCAGAGATGGTAAGCATCTTTACGTCAGTTTCGATTCGCTTACCGCTCCTGATGGCGTGCCCATCAACCAGCCCGGGCATTCCTCTCGCCGGCAGGAGCATCCACCCGCGTCTACCGGCAATGCGATCGCCGTCTATCGCTTTTCGCAAGCCAAGGATGGCGCAGAGCCTTCGCTTCAGCCGGAACGGTTGATCCGTGTGCCATTGCGCCTGCTCACCGGCGGCCAGATGCAGCATCACGGACCGCTGAAGCTGCCGCATGATCAAGCTCTCCCCGCGCCCGCCGGTCTGGCCGTCATCCCTGGCCAGGCTTCCAACCCCGAAGAGATCCTGGTCGCCGATGAGTACTCCGACGACGCCGTTCTGCTCAACGCCGCCACAGGCCGGTTGATCACTCGCTTCGACCTCTCCTCCGGGCCAACCATTCCCAGCACCTACCCGATCTCCGTGGTCGCGGATCACACCGGTCGCCGCGCCTGGGTGTCGCTGTGGAACGGCTCTGCCGTGGCGGAGCTCAATCTACAGACCGGCAGGGTAGCCCAGACGCTGTCGCTGCTGCCGCCCACGCGGGACACTGAACCGAGTTCGCACCCGGTAGCCATGACCCTGAGCCCGGACGGCAAGACCCTCTTCATTGCGTTGGCCAACCGTGACGCGGTTGCCGCAGTGCAGGTTGCGGGTAGCAGCATGCGCCTGGGCGGCTTCTACGATACGCGTTTGCCTGGGCAGAAGCTGTTCGGCGCCATGCCCGATGGTGTGGCTGTCTCCCCGGATGGCAAGACGCTTTATGTCGTCAACTCCGGCTCCGATGCCGTCGCTCTGTTTGATCTCACCGGCCCGCTGCAACCCCATCACAACGGCAAGCCGCTTGGATTCATCCCCACGGAGTGGTACCCCACCGCCGTCGCCGCCGGCGCGGCCCACCTTTACGTCGCCACGGGCAAAGGCAAAGGCACAGGACCCAACGACATGCCGCAGGCGCAGCCGGCTCATCCCGCGCCGGGGGTGACCGAGACGGCCAAGCAGCGTCAGCGCACCTACATTG
>JAKAQS010000248.1 GCA_021819585.1 Acidobacteriota bacterium | reverse complement strand
GTGCCTGTAGCATGGCAAAAGTACGCCCATGGCTCCCGCTCCGCTCTGGTATTGGATCGCCTTTCACCTCGCTCTGATCGTCCTTCTCGGGGTGGAGTATCTGCTGCACCGCGCCGCGCCGGGCGCCCGGCGGCAGGCGGCTCTGACCCTGGCCATGTGGGTGATCGCCGCCGTGGCGCTCGGTCTGGCCCTGCTGCGGCTGTATCGCCCCGCAGGCGCGGCCCAGTACCTGGCAGGCTATGCGCTGGAACAGGCACTGTCCCTGGACAATCTTTTCGTGTTTGCCCTGCTCTTTCGCCTGTTTCGGATTCCTCCACACAGACAGCCGCGGGTGCTCTTCTGGGGGGTCGCGGGAGCCGTCGTTTTGCGCGGAGCGTTCATCGCCGGCGGAGTGGATCTGTTGAGGTGGCTGCACTGGATCCAGTATCTGTTTGCATCTCTGCTCTTGCTGGCCGCGCTCCGGCTACTACGGACTGCGGAGGGCCAACCGGAAGCGGAGTCGGCCCCGGCCTGGATCCGGTGGCTGACCCGATGGCGTCCCGTCAGCGGGAACCTTGACTGTTTCGTGGTCATAGAAGACGGGCAGCGAATGGCAACCGTCCTACTGCTCACCCTGGTGGCCGTGGAATTCACCGACATCGTCTTTGCAATCGACTCCATACCGGCCGTTCTCAGCATCACACGACAGCCCTTTCTGGCCTACACCTCCAACATCATGGCAGTGGTAGGGCTACGCTCTTTCTATGTACTGTTGGCGGCAGGGCTGGCCCGGCTGCGTTATCTGCACGCTGGTCTGGCGGCCGTGCTCGGATTCGCGGCTCTGAAGATGCTCGCCGCCGGCTGGGTGACGATCGGCCCGGGGATCACCCTGGCCGTCATTGCGGCGCTGATGGGAATTACCCTGGGAGCTTCCCTGCTCGCGCGCCCTGCCTGAGGCTGCCGTAGACCACCGGCGCCCTGGGATGATCGCCAAGGCGCGATATCCTGAGAGGCAATGGTGCGTGTGATTGAAAATTCGGTGATTGGCGTTCGGACCCCCTCTGCCGTCTATGACGTGGAGATTGGCGAAGGGTTGTTGAATGGGGTGGGAGCGCGTCTGGATGCCCTGCTGGAAGGTGGGCTGCGGGCGGGCAGACAGCGAGCCTTTCTGGTGACTTCACCGGAGATTGACCGGCTCTGGGGAGGGCGGCTGGAAAGCGGCTTCCAGAATCTTGGCTTCCCCGGCCTTACCCGGCTGCTGGTTCCCGCCGGCGAGGAACACAAGCGCCTGATAACGGTCGAGCGATTGGCAGAGGAACTGGCCCAGCTAGGGGCGGACCGCGACTCCGTGCTGATTGCCTTGGGCGGAGGCGTGCTGGGCGACCTGACCGGCTTTCTGGCCGCCATCTACATGCGTGGAATTCGCTATGTTGGCGTGCCGACCACGCTTCTCGCCCAGGTGGACAGCTCCCTGGGTGGCAAGACAGGCGTCAATCTGGCAGCGGGAAAGAATCTGGCGGGGGCCTTTCATCACCCCATGGCGGTGTATGCGGATACGGCGACCCTGGCGACGCTGCCGGCCGCCGAGCTGAGAGCTGGATTGCAGGAGGCGGTCAAGGCCGGAATCATCCGCGATCGCACTCTCTTCGAGTTTCTGGAGAACCATAGAGACGCGGTCCTGGCCGGAAGCCCGGAGGCGCTGACCCGTGCGGTGGCGGCGAGTGTGCGCGTGAAGGCCGAGGTGGTCAGCGCGGACGAGCGCGAGGGCGGACTGCGCATGATCCTGAATCTCGGCCACACCCTGGGGCACGCCATTGAGGCCGCAACCGAATATCAACAACTCTTGCATGGAGAAGCCGTGGCCTGGGGAATGATCGCCGCTGTCAGGCTCGGGGCGCGCCGCGGAACGGTAACTGGGGCGGAGGCGGAGCGAATGGAACGTACAATTCGCGCCTATGGACCCCTGCGCGGCTTTACCGCTGAAGCCGAGCAACTGGTGGCTCTGACCGCCAGAGACAAGAAGAATCGCAGCGGAACCCGCTCGTTTGTGCTGCCGGTGGGCATTGGGGATGCAGTGGTGGTCAAGAATTTAACCGAGGCCGAACTGCTGCAGGCCGCCCAGGCTGTGGCGATGGAAGCAAAAGGGGTGAGTGCGTGAGTGAGCCGGTGATAGAAAAGTCTGTCACAGTGAACCCCGGAGCGCGGCCCCGTGGCGAGACCAGTGAAGCCGCCGCGGCCGAAAACGTACGCGACCTCTTTGACTCGATCGCTCCCCGCTACGATCTGCTCAATCATCTGCTCTCCATGGGGCTGGACCGGCGCTGGTGGAGACGGACAGCGCGGAGCTTTCGCACTGTCTTGGCGCGGCCCGAGACGCGGGTGCTCGATCTATGCTGCGGCACGGGAGATCTGACCGCGGCCCTGCTCCGGCTCCGTCCCAGGGGCGCGGAACCGATCACAGGATTGGACTTTTCCACGGCCATGCTGGATCGCGCGCGGAGCAAGTTTCGCGGCGCCAACGTGATCTGGGTGCAGGGAGACGCAATGCGCCTTCCCTATGCGGATGGCAGCTTTGATCTGCTGACCTCGGCGTTCGGCTTCAGAAATCTGACCAACTATGCCGACGGGCTGGCGGAGATCCACCGGGTGCTGGCCCCGGGAGGGCAGATCGGAATTTTGGAGGCAAATCAGCCGGACGGCCTGCGTGGATGGGGATACGGAATCTACTTTCACCATCTGCTGCCAATGTTGGGAGGAATGATCTCTGGCCGGCGAGCCGCCTACCGTTACCTGCCGGATTCCGTGATGCGGTTTCCCCGGCCGCCGCAGATGCTGGGGATGATGCGCGATGCCGGGTTTGAGCAGTGCGCCTGGGATGGGTACCTGCTGCAGGCAGCAGGTCTCTACCGGGGAGTGAAGCAATAAGAGATTCTTCACCATGGCGGCGCAGTTTGGGCACGGTGCGTGTAGGCTGATGTGACGATGATGCGGAGAGCAGGCAACCACGGCTTGATCCATCTGGAGTCCACTGCGGCCAAGCTGTCTGCGGCGCAGGCGTCTGTTCTTGGAGCGGTGGGAATTACCTTGCTCAAGCTGCTCACCGGGCTCCTGACCGGTTCGCTGGGGATGCTGAGTGAGGCGGCGCACTCGTTGATCGATCTGATTGCGTCGGGGGTAACGCTGCTGACCGTGAGGGCCGCGGACCGGCCGGCCGACGAGGAACACAACTATGGCCATGGAAAGCTGGAGAGCCTGTCGGCGGCCTTCGAGACGATCTTGATGGTCGGCTCCTGTCTCTGGATCTCCGGAGCCTCGGTGGAGAGGATGGTGCAGGGCACCAACCTCGACCTTCGCCCTTCTCTGTGGCCGTTTGTAGTGTTGCTGCTTTCAATGATGGTGGACTACACCCGGTCGCGATCACTGCGCCGCGTGGCGTCCGAGTACAGAAGCGACGCTCTGCTGGCCGATGCAGTCCACTTCCGCACCGATATCTGGTCGTCGGCTGCGGTGTTTGTGGGCTTGCTGGCGGCGTTTGCAGGCGAAAGGCTGCATGTACCCGCGCTGGAGTACGCGGATCCCATAGCCGCGCTGTTGGTCGCCGGCATTATACTTCGCGTCACCTGGCGGCTTGCCCGCCATACCGTCGACTCCCTGCTGGACGCCACACCGCCGGAGGTCCGGCTGCAGATTCGCAAGGATCTGATCCGAGATCTCGAGACTCAGGATGGGATATTGGCTGTGAACCGCGTGCGGGTGCGCCGGTCTGGGTCGAATTACTTTGTCGATCTGACCTTGAGTCTGCCGCGGCAATTGACGTTTCAGCGTTCGGAGCAGATTACCCATGCCGCCACCCAGGCCGTGCAGCGGCTGCTGCCCGCCGCCGACGTTGTGATCCATACCGTGCCGACCGCGACCCTGGGAGAGAGCGTCTTTGACAAGGTGCGGGCTGTGGCGGCGCGCTCCAACCTCTCCATCCACGATGTGAGCGTGCGGCAGTACGAAGGCGCGCTCCATGTGGAACAGCATCTGGAGGTGCCCGAGAGCATGACCCTGCACCAGGCGCATGAGCTGGTGACGGCGCTGGAGGCGGAGATGAAGCGTGAGGTTCCCGAGATCGCATCATTGCTGACCCATATCGAGAGTGAGCCTGCCACCATCGCCGCGGCCGCCCAGATTGAGCCGAGCCAGAACCTGGAACAACAGTTGCGAAACACCGCGAGCCGGTTCCCTGAGATCCTGGACGTGCATGAGATCTCCGTGACGCGAGGATACGGAGGGGCGGCAAAGAATGTGCAGGTCAATCTGCACTGCACCCTGCCGGACGATCTTTCCATGGAGGCCGTGCATCGGGTGATTACGAACTTTGAAGATGAGTTCCGTCTTCACCATCCCCAGGTGACGCGAGTGTTGATTCATCCTGAACCAGCGACGGACAATCGCCGGTAAAATTAGCCTCAGGAGAGTGATCTCAGGACTCCAGAGACTAGGTTCAAGGCCCCCCAGAGTCGAGTGCCAGAGACGAGGGCCGGGGTTGAGATCCTGCTCCCGCGTCCAGGATCCGCCAGCCAGGCCGACGAGCCGCGGCAAGCCCTGGCATTCAGGCTGGATCTTGTGCTGCGCAACCCAGCGATACGGAAAATGACATGAAACGGTTCTTTCGCGTCCTGCTGTTGGGTCTGGAGATGGTGGCCGTGATGTTGCTCTCCGCAGCCATTACGTTACGGATCGCCCTGCATGGCCACGAGGTGAAGGTTCCTGATTTTGCGGGAATGAGCGTGGCCGAAGCCAGCCATGCAGCACTCCGCACCGGTGTGGGGCTCCACATCGAAAACAGGTTTTACTCCACTACCGAGCCGGTGGGGCGGGTGCTGTCCCAGACGCCGGCAGCGGGAACCACGGTGCGCCATGGTTGGCAGGTACGAGTAACGGTAAGCCTGGGGCCGCAGCAGGTGACAATTCCCGATGTTGTGGGCCAGCCAGTGCAGGAGGCGTCAATGAACCTACGAAAGACCCGCCTGGAGTTGGGAACGTTGGCGCATCTTGGGGCCCCGGGGGATCCAGATATGACACTCGCGCAGACCCCCCAGCCGAATGCAGGGGTAGACCAGCCAGTGGTAAATCTGCTGCTCAGTTCGACGGCCAGGACTTCGGAAGGATTCGTCATGCCCTCCTTTGTCGGGATGAAGGATGCCGCGGCAAGCAAATGGGCGGCCGGACTGGGGTTGAAGGTGGTGACCATCGCAGCGGCGGGCGCAAGGCCCCAACCGGCTTTGTCAAAGCAGCCCGCGCCAGGCCAGGCGCACCCTGGGGTGGCATCATCGGGCGGTGTCGTCACGGCGCAGTGGCCGGAGTCCGGCTTCAAGGCTTCCCCGGGAGAAATTGTGCGCCTGGCGGTCGAGACGCCGGCGGCGGCGCTCTCCAACTCCGCGTCTGCGGCAACCGAGTAACCCGACATCACGAAGGCTGTATCGAAAGACATCCGCTCGATCGCTATTTCCGCGTGGAGGGGTCTCAATCAACATCTCTTGAACCTTCCGCTGAGTGCGGGAAATGCGTTCCACCACCTTTGCCTCGGCC
>JAKAQS010000028.1 GCA_021819585.1 Acidobacteriota bacterium | reverse complement strand
CCGATCTAGATGCTCTCGCCGAACGAACACATCCTGCCCACGCCGCCATCCTCCGCGGGCAGAGCCGCATCGGGATAGACTCCCAGATGCTCTCCCGGGATGTTGTACCCGGCCAGTTCGCCCAGGCCAAACTCGTTGGCGTAGTGCTTGACGCGCTCAAAACCCATGGTGCGGCCCAACACCTCGAAGTAAAGATTGACCGAGCGCGCCAGGGCGTGGGTAAGGTCCACCGAGTAGTTTCCGCCCAGGTTTACCGGCGTATCCGCCTCGACCAGGCCCTCCTTCAGCGCCGCCAGCGCCACTGCAACCTTGATCGTCGAGCAGGGCTCCGCGCCAGCGCTCAAGGCCAGCTTCTGGTTGACCATCGCCAGAATCCGCCCGTTCATCGGATCGATAGCCAGCACGGTCCCATTCATACCGTCCAGAGCCTGGATGGCCGCCGCGCGCGCCACCGGATCTTCCCCGGCGGTAACGTCTCCGGCGGTGAGAACGTGGATGTCGGCAAAGTTGCCGGCGGCAAAGCGCTCAGCATAGGTATGCATCGGATGGCGCCGCCGGTAGCTCACGCGCGCCGACTCCATCTGGCGGCGCGAAGCGGAGCGGCGCAGCGCCCGCCGATGCAGCGTCGCCGCGGAGCTGTGCCGGCGTTTGTGCCGCGCCGTGGAGGTGGTCGGCTGGGCTCCCCAGCAGCAGGCCAGCAACAGCAGCAACATCGGCAACCGTTTTACGATCCGTCCCATCAACTCTCTTCTCTGCAGCTTGCTTCGTTCCAGGTTCTTTCCCGATGCTCTTCCGGCAGCTTGCTCCCCCCGGCTCAGCTTCCGCCCCGGGCGGCTCAATCCAGGATCAGCGTCGCAACCAGGATCCGCGCAACTGAACCTCGCCAGTCAACTTCCACACCGTCTCAGGCGCTCGGGATCGCGACGCGGCGTCCTGGCGAGAGACGCACTGGGAATAGGCAGATCCCTCCCCGGCTCCGGGCTATGGTTTGCGGCGCAGAAACGCTGGAATATCCAACTCATCATTGTCCGCAGGGCCATCCCCCGCGTAGCCGGAAAATGACGGTACTCTGGCGCTCGGCCACTGCGGCTTGGCCGGATCCTCCGCGGGAGCCGTAGCCAACTCTTCCTTTGGCTTGCGGAAGAAATCATCATCGAACACCGAAGCCTTGACCGGCAACAACTCCGCGGAGCCCTCCCCTTCCGCCGTTTCAGCCGGAGGATTCTCAGCTTTCTCCGCGGCTGCCCCCCTGTCGGCGTCTGCTCCCATCGGCGGAAGCTGCTCGGCGGCCGGGCCGGAACCGGCCGGGGCGATGTGCTCAACAACAACCGGGATGGGCGCAGAGATCGGGGCCGGGGTGGGCGCAGGATCTTGCGCCGGCGCGTCCTTCACAGCCACAGCCGCCTCCGGCGCCACAGCCCCTGCTGGAACAGACGCATCGAACGACTCAAAGTGGGCTTCGGGACTGGGGACAAACTCAACCCGAACGCTCTGGTCATGCCAGGCCTGCTGCCGCGCCGTCTCATAGTAGGAAGAAACAGGATAAGGCACTCGGGAACCCTGCGCAGGTGCGGGAGCTGACGCTGCAGGAGAGATGGCAGGCGCGAAGACGGGCGTCAACGGCGGAACGAACCCTGCAAAAGCCGGGTTCGCCGGCGCCAGCGGGCCCGGCGCAGAGGGGCTGCGAAGTTCGTCCTGCGCCTCACTCTCACTGACGAAGCGAATGCTCGGCTGCGGCGGTTGCGAGGAGTAGATGACCGGTTGCGCCGTCGCGGGATCGAGCGCCGGCCTGGGTTCTTGCGAGTTGGAGACCAGAGGCCGGGCCACAATCCGGGGCGGCAGAACGTCATGCTGCGCCGTAGGCAACGCCGAGGCCGCCATCATGCGCTCCCGCCTGGCCGGCATCGCCTCCCGAAATCCGGTTGCGATCACGGTAAACTTCACCTGTTCCCCGAGTGCTTCATCCTGCACCGCGCCAAAGATGATGTTGGCGTCCTCGTGCGCCGCCTCCTGAATGATCGAAGAGGCCTCGATCACCTCGCTCAGCTTCAACCCGCTGGAGCCGGTAATGTTGATCAGGATGCCGCGCGCTCCATCAATGGCTCCAGCCTCCAACAGTGGTGACGCAATGGCCGCCATCGCCGCCTCACGCGCCCGGTCCGGCCCGGACCGGATGGCCGTTCCCATCACCGAGTATCCCATCCCCGCCATCGTCGTCTTCACGTCGGCAAAGTCGCGGTTGATCACCCCCGGGATGGTGATGATGTCGGAGATTCCCTGCACGCCCTGGCGCAGAATGTCGTCAGCGATCCGGAAGCTCTCAAAAAATCCCGCGTCCTTGGCCGTAATCAGCAACTTGTCATTGGGAATCACGATCAGCGTATCGACGGACTCCAGCAACTCCTGCAAGCCGCGCTCGGCCTGCATGGCCCGGCGTTTGCCTTCAAAGGCAAAGGGCCGGGTGACCACGGCGATGGTCAGCGCGCCCATCTCGCTGGCCAGGGAGGCAATCACCGGCGCGGCGCCGGTGCCCGTGCCTCCACCCAACCCGGCCGTCACAAAGACCATGTCCGCGCCCTCCAGCGCCTCAATGATCTTGTCGGTATCCTCCAGGGCCGCATTCCGGCCCACGTCCGGATTGGCTCCGGCGCCCAATCCGCTGGTCAGCTTGACGCCCAACTGCAGCTTGACCGGAGCATTGGATCCCTCCAGCGCCTGCACGTCCGTATTCGCCGAGATGAACTCAACCCCCTCCACCTGGGCCTCGATCATCCGGTTGATCGCGTTGTTTCCGCCACCGCCCACGCCAATCACCTTGATGCGTGCGTTGCGGCGCGTCTCTTCCTGATATTGAATCCGGAGGGAGTCCGTCTGGCGAAGATCGTACGCATCGGACCGCTTCACGCCAAACGGGTCTTCAGGCAGGTTATGCATAGGCGTCTCTCCTTGGGCGGTAAGGCATTTTTCCTGTAGGTGTAACGCGGGGCCTCGACGTTGGTGGGAGTTTTCCCCCAAAGAAAACGCCATTGCACGTCCTCTCTGGAATACCTGGCAACAGGAAAATGCTATAGCGAAACTCTCTTCTTCATTCTGTACGGCGGCGTGCCCGAATCGTACGCCCAAACTCCCTCCTGCATCGACCGGAAGGGCCAGGCGCCTCAGCCAGGCGCTCCAGAGCTCTTCCACAAACCCTCCCCAGCGCTGCTCTTTGCCTGCTGGAGAGGAAGCCCGCAGAGCTACGGCGTGGGCATATGGAAGACCACGGAAGCTCCAATCTGCTCCACGCCAACGGAACTCGGCCCGTCCACGGTGGCCCCACTGCTGCCAATACGGTTCATATTGCCAAGGCCAAGCTCGATCGGCCGCAGATCCAGCCAGGACGCCAGACGCACTGAGGTGCCGACAAAACCCTCATACATGATGAAGTTGTCTTCCAGCCTGGGCAAGGGATAGACGGTACTCAGGCTCGAGCCGAAGGGCAGGGTGGCGTTGCTGCGCGCATAGCCGGCCGAAAACTGCACGTATGGATTCAACCAGAAATAAGGTCCGCGCATCGATCCCTTGAGGCCGAGCAAGACATCGTCCAGCACTGTCGTGTTGGTTCCTCCCGCCGCACTGCTCGCCGACTTGTAGGAGTGCAACGTCCCCCCGCGGAGATCGACCCCCAGACGCACGGGACCGATGTTGCGAAAGTCGTAATAAGCGCCCATCAAGAGCCCCTGAGGATACACTTTGCCATTAGGGTCGGAGCACTGGCCTTGCGGATCAAAGCAGGTAATACCGGTGATCGGCGTTGACTGATAGCCGAGATACGCACCCACCTGAGCCCGTGCCGCCAGGGAACACCCCAGCCCCAGCAACAGGGAGGAAACAACTGCAACGCTTCTGCAAAATCTCATATCCCCTTAGTCTAAAGCAGTTCTCCTTTCCCCAGAACACGCCAAGCGGCAGAAGTACTTAGAAACTGCCTGCAAAGATCGACTTTACCTTTTGAACCCACCCCTGGTCCTCGCTGTCCTTGCTGATCTGGGTGCGGTGGGTGTAGAGCAGCATGCCGATAGCCGCGGAAAACTCCGGCCGCGCCAGCTCCGGGGGCATCCGGCTGAGCGGCACGGGGTAGCCGATCCGCGCCGGCACGCGGAGCAGGCTCTCCGCATGGTCCAGCATCCCCGCCAGAAGCGCTCCGCCGCCGGTAAACACGCATCCGGCTCCCATGGCATCCAGCACGCCGCCGGACCGCAGGTTGTCCCGCAGCATCGTCAGCATCTCGCGCGCCCTCGGCTCCAGAATCTCCGCCAGGAACCTCTGCCGCACCATCCGCGCCGGCTGCCCGCCGGAGGCCAGATTGCCCCCCACCTCAACCTCATTCAGTTGAGGAACGGAGGTCACCACGCAGTTCCCATACAGCCGTTTCAACCGCTCAGCCTCTTCCACGCCCACGTGCAGCCCAACCGCCAGATCATTGGTGAAGTGGTCGCCGCCAATGGGCAGCACCGCCGTGTGCGCCACGCTGCCCTCAAAAAAAACCACCAGTTCGGTCGAACTGGATCCAATATCCGCCACGCAGACGCCCAATTCGCGCTCATCGGCGGAGAGCACCGCTTCGGCGGCCGCAATACCCTCAAAGACCGTATCCACCACCTCCAGCTTGGCTCGGTTGGCGCAGGTCACCACGCTCTGCGCCGCGCTGCCGGAGCAGGTGGAGAGGTGCAGACAAACCTCCAGCCGGTTGCCCACCATCCCCACCGGATCGTGAATCCCCCCTTGATCGTCCAGGATGAACTGCTGGGGAAGCAGATGGAGCACCTCGCGATCCGGCGCCAGTCCGATGCTGCGCGCCCGGTCGATCGCCGACCGCACGTCCTCTCGCGAAATCTCCTTCATGCGGCTGCCCATGCTGATTCCGCCCTGCGAGTTCACCCCGCGCACATGCGGTCCGCCGATGCCCACCACCGTGTTTTCAATCGGAGCCTTGGCCCCCTTCTCAGCCCGCAGCGCCGCCGCATCAATCGCCTGAGCCGCAAGCCCAAGGTCTGAGATCGCTCCCCTCCGCATGCCGCGGGAGGCCTCCACGCCGTGGCTGCGGTAGCGCAGCACGCCATCCAGCAGCTCGGCCACCAGCACGCAGCTCTTCGAGCTTCCCGCATCCAATACGGTGATCAGATTGTCCGTCTTCGAGTTCATGGGGTCACTCCGTAGCTTCCGCCTCCAGAAGCGCCTGCGGCTCTGCTCCTGACGGGGGTTCCAGCCGCATTCCCACCCGCATTTCCACCCGCGCCACGCCGGTTCGCCCTCTCACTCTTCGCCTTAGCCCCTCCGTTCGTCTGGCTGAGCGCAGCCCGGCGCGCCTGGGATAGCTCGGCAAAGACGCGCTCATTGGCGGCATCGCGTCCCGAACCCGCAGCTCTCTTCGCCCCGCGCACTCTGGCCGCCGGCCGCCGCAGAGAGGATGCCGCCGCAGGCTTCACGTTCCGCGCCGGGGGCAAAGCCGACCGGATCGAGGCTGCCGGGGCCACGCCGGCCGCAGCCTCCTGCGCAACGCCGCCCGCAGCCGTACCTCCGCCCCCTTGCATCCCCAGCACGATCTGCCCCTGATAACGCATATCCACTGAGGCCAACCTAGGGTAAGCCTGTCTCCACTCCGGCAGGTGCTGCTCGAACTCCTGATATCGCTTCAGAAAATGCTCCTGCCCGAAATGCACCAGAACGTCGGAGCCGCCTGAGGTGATCAAAGCCCGCAGATCCTCAGGATCCGAGATATCCACCTCGCTGACCGACTCCGTCAGATGCTGTCCGGCGCCGTCCAGCGCCCTCATGAACTGGAGATAGACCTGAATCTTTGCCGCCCGGTCCGCAAGAGGCTCCAGCGCAGAGATTCCCGTCAGCACGGGAAAGGAGTACCGTGGATCCCCAGCCGCCTCTGGCGGCATGTCGAGCAGCACGCCACTGGAGTCCACCAGCCCGATTTCGGTTCCCTGACGTACAAAAGCCACCGGGATCCGCTCAGCAATGTTGACTCGCAAAACGTCGGGCAGCAGACGCATCACCGTCGCATGGGCCACCCACGGCAACTGTTCGAGGGCAGCCCGCCGCTCCCCCAAGGGCACGCGAAAGATGCTCCGCGCCAGGTCGGGTGCGAAGACGTTTAGAACCTGGTCCCGCGACAGGTGCTCGGCGCCCGCGATCTGCACATCGTCCGAAGTCGCCAGCACAAATCGCGGGTCGCGCATCAGGTAGGCGCGCGCAGACACCCAAGCCATCACCAAGGCGGCCAGCAACACAAACGCCAGCGAGGCGAACACAATCCGGCCGCCGGCGCTGCGCGGCAAGCCGCGAAACCGAACCTTCAACCTTCCCCGCCGGGGAACATACCCCTCCTCGTCGCCGGCTTCATAGGCGGATGCCGTAGCTTCCGTCCCGGACCCATCCTGGCTTTCGGCCCCAAAACCGCGCTGATAAGCTCCGGCCGGAGCGGGACCATTCCGGCTGGACGGCAGGGTGCGCTGCTCCGCCGGCCGGGCCGCGATGTCCCTGTTCCTCAACTCTGGGCTCGGCCCGTCAGGCGCTTGGCCGACAGTCTCCGAGAGACAGCTCTCCTCGGGCGCCGTCAGCACCCCAGAGAGCAGCCCGGAGTCATACCCGAACCCGCGCTTGGAACCTGTCTTCCTCATCTCCGCCCGGCCCTGAGCAAGGCCGCGGAAAATCGCCTTAACAACCACTATAACGGGCCGCAGCCACCCCGCCGCGGTCCTGCGCGCCGGGGTATCGCCTCAGGAACGCTCCCCTCCCATAGACGGCCTTACCCCGCGAAGTTCAGAACAACTTCCCTCACCGGCTCCCTTGGCGGGCCGCATCCCGGCCCTGCACCAGCTTGTCGACGCCCAGGGATATCTGAACCAACTCCCCAGACCCCCGCTCCTTCGGCTGCTCGCGCTGGAGCCAGGCGGGCCGGGCCACGCGCCGCAACCGGGCCATGGCGCTGCCGACCCACATCGAGCCCCGCAGAACATGCTTGGCCTTGAAGGGGCCTGCGAGGCGCATCTCGCTGATCCAATGGGCAGCGGCGCCGGCTGAGCAGCCGCATTGGGCGCAGTCGGGATCGCCGCCAAAGACGCAGGGCTCGACGTGGGTTGCCAGATCAGCGGAGTAGTTTTTGGAAAGACGCGAGAAGGTGCATTGGCGCGGGGAGCTGGGCGGGTGCAGCAGGGCTTGCGCGTAGCCTGCCCCGGCGAGCAGCTTGGGATAAAGCGCGCGGAGGCGAGGCAGTTCACTGGTTACCTGACGGCGCTGCTCGGCGGTGAAGCGCTCCGGACTCTGCTCATTGCGCTGTGGCGAGTAAAGGCTGACCCAGATCTGGCTCACCTCCGGACGCGCGCTCCAGAAACGCACGTACTCCTCCAGATAGCCGGCGCGCGCGAGCATCTGCGCCGTGATCGTCCAGTGGACGTTGACGCGGCGGCCGGCGATGTTCTCCAGAATGCGCTCATACGTGGCCGGATGCCGGCGCACGTCATGATGCTCGGGCAGACCATCGATCGAGACAGCCGCCGTAAAGTTGGGCAGGCTCATCCATTCCATCGGAATCGGGATGATGCCGCTGGTGACCACCATGGCGTGGATGCCGCGGGAGGTGATCTGGGGCAGGATGCGGCTCAACTCACGGTGGCGCAGCATGGGTTCGCCGCCCACCAGCGTCACGTGCAGTGGTCTGTGGCGGCGAACCAGGCCGAGCACGCCGCTGACCAGTGCGTCGCCGCGCTTGTCGCTGAGCTCGCGCAGCGTCACCTCACCGCCCAGATGTTCCGGGCCGTAAGCATAACAACCAGGGCAGTGCAGCGGGCACTCGCGGGTGATCTCTATGGAAAGCATTGGAGTACTGCCTGCAAGCACTTTACCCCAAGACTTGAAAACATCAGTGGTGCGCAACCTTCAACCTCAAGGGTGCCCTGCAAAACCGGCAACGACGCGCCTCTATGCGTTCGCACGACCGGTTTTTCGCCAGGTACAGCTCCGGCAGCAGACACAGATTTTGCGTTCCCGGCTCCGCGACAGGAAGATCGGCTTCCAGCCGGCTGCCTCCATGATATCGCTTTTCCAGCTTCGGTATGAAGGAAGATCCTGCCGCTCGGATCTTCCCGGCACGCTTCCCCGATCTCAGCAATCAGCAGTCAGCGCTCGTGCTCAACCGGGCTGCCGCCACCATATCCGATCGCACGCGGGGCTGCTTCGAGTTCCGGCTGCTGCTGCGAGGTAAAGCTCATGTGGATGGCTTGTCTGGGGCGCAGAATCACCATCGCCCGCGCTGCGACGCTCTGTCCCGGCTCCAGATGAAGATCATACCGGCGCAGGAGAACGCTCAGAATCATCAGCATCTGGAAGATGGCATAGTTGGCCCCAATGCAGCTCCGCGGTCCCCCGCCAAAGGGAAGATGCGTGAAGGGCGTCTGCTGCTTGATCTTCTCTCTGGCAAAGCGCTCCGGATCGAATCTCTCGGGACTCGGCCAGTAGCGCTCAGCACGATGGGCCCCATACACGTAGACGATGACCATCGAACCGCGCGGAATCACAATATCTCCAACCCGATCGTCGGCCATCGCCATGCGGTCGATCATCCAGAAAGGAGGATAGAGGCGCAGTCCCTCCTGGATGACCTGGATGGTGTACTCCAGCCCGGCAACCTCCGCATAACCCAGAGGGGCCGTACCCAGCACGGAGTCGAGCTCCCGCCGCACGCGCCGCAGGCAATCAGGGTTCATGCTCAACAGATAAAGAAGCCAGGAGAGGCTGTTGGACGAGGTCTCATGGCCGGCCACCAGAAGCTGCATGCTCTCGCTCAGCAACATCTGGTCACTCATGCCTTGTCCATCGCTGTAGCGGGCATCCATGAGTGTCTGCAGAAGATCGTGGCCGGGCGGCCCGCCTCGCCGCCGGCGAATGTACTCCAACAGAACGCCGTCAGCGCGCGCGCGCATCCGCTCGTGTTTGCGCAACTGGCCGGAGACCGCAAACCATGGATTCAGGTACGGCTCGATCGTCTGGCGAACGATAAACTCCTGAATGGTGGAGATGGAGTGGCTGACCAGATGAATGTCTTCGCTCTTCAGGCGGGCGCCAAAGAGCGAGCGCGCCACCATTGCAAAGGTCATCTTCATCAGGTGAGGATGGATGTCCACCGGGCCGAGGCGAACCTGGCGGTCAAACTCCGGCAGGGAATCCCGCAACGAGTCCTGCATGATGCTGCCCAGCGCCTCCAACTGCTTGCGATCGAATCCCTTCTGGATCAACCGCCGCTGCGTCCGCCAGGCCTCTCCGTGGGTGGTCAGCAGACCTTTGCCGAGAAAGTGTCCCATGCGTCTTACCTGGATGTGCGACTTCTGGTAGTTCTCCGCGTTGGTCTTCAGAACATGCTGAATGACAGCGGGATCGCGTGTCACCAGGGCTTCCTTCATGCCCCCCAGATAGAACCGGAAGGTATCGCCATACAGCGCGGTGTACTTTGACAGAACGTCGATGGGATTGCGCGCCATGGCGCGCGAATCAAGCAAGGAGCGAAGCCGCGAGGCCACCGGGACAGAGCAGGGCAAATTACACCTCCATCCAGGGTGATTGTTTCGGGGAACTGAAGCCTTGCCGGTCAGTGTCGCAACAGCATTGGGGCGCCATAGGGAGAGATCCAGACTTCGCGAAAGTTGATTCGCGCCTTTCTTTCTTCTTCTGTCTTCAGTCCGCCTGGCCGAGTTGTCTCAAAAGTGTCAGATGCTGACGGATGGCGCCGGTCATGGTGCGATTCCGCCGGTAGGGTATGCCAAACTCGGCGGCTGTCCGCTCAACGATGCGGGTGAGGGGATCATAGTGGGTATGGCAGACATAGGGGCACAGATGGTGCGCCACATGGTGGTTCAGCCCGCCCGTAAGCCAGCCGACAACCGGGTTCGACGTGGCATAGTCGGCCGTGGTGGCGAAGATGTGATAGACGCCGTTCTCAAACTCATCGCGGCTAGCGGGGAAGTGCGTGCTTTCCACCGTATGGGTGGTCTGGAAAACCAGCGCCACGCTCAGCCCCACGATCAGATGCACCAGCAGGAATGCGCCGGCCACCAACCACGCTGACCTGCCCAGCACCAGCACCGGCAGAATCAGCATATAAGTGACATAGATCGCCTTGCCAGCCAACAGAATGACGTACTCCCGCGCCGGATGCCGGGTGCGCCGAAGGTAATCGTGGCCAGGAAAGAAAAAGCACTCGAAGTCGCGCACGAAGACGTAATCCAAAGAAAAGATCGCGTAGAGACCCAGCGCGTAGATATGCTGAAATCGCTGCAACCGGGTGCGCGGCTCATGCGGAGTAAAACGCAGCAGTCCTCTTCCGGTAAGCGCGTCGTCCTCCCCCTGGATGTTGATGCACGAGTGGTGCCCGCGGTGATGCAGGATGCGCCACATGTAAGAGCTGATGCCACAGAGATCAAAGACATAGTTCAGCGTCTTGTTGACCCAGGAGCGGGACGAAATGGCGTTATGGTTGCTATCGTGAGCGATGTTCAGCAGCAGGAAGGTCTGGGCAAGCCCACCCAGAACGTAGAGAGCCACGAAGGCTCCCGATCCCATTTTGACGGCATAGATCGCGATCCAACTGCCTGCGAGCAGTGCCAGTCCGGCGACAATCTTGACCCACATGGCGCGGTCAGCCTTGGGAGAGATTCCCTGACTGGTAAAGTACTCTTCCAGACGCTGCCGCAAGACCTTGGGGAAAGACGCTCGGTCGTCTCCATCGCCTGACGGGCCGTTGCCGGCCTCCTGGAGCGCGCCGACGCCGGCAGCGTCTCCGCCGGCTCTCTCGCGAGGCGCCAGATCCTCGATCTCCTCCGTGGTTCTGGGCACTGTCTGCACGCCGGTCGTCACGGTTCCCTCGCAACCCTTCTTGCTCCAAATTCGATCCGTCCTCCAAAAACATTCGGCGAACAGGGCGCGGACGGGGCAGTTCACACCCTGCAGCCCGGGAATCCGATGGTAGCGCAGCGCCCGTGCTCCAAGCAAGGTTGGAGTGTGGCCAAGTCCTGTAGATCCTCAACCCGGCAAAGAGATGGCCGTGGGCAGACAAGGCAGGCATGACGGAACGTTCATCCTGGACCGACACATCTTGGACCGGCACAGGCGATGGGCTGCTTCGCTCTGGTATCCTATGCCGATAGTTTGTCCTGGCACAACGAAGTGTTTCATTTCTGCCATTCCAGTGCTGGTCCGTAGCGGCTCACTCACCTCTCGCACTCTCTTGCCGTGGCTGGTCGACGGTGCTGGAACGATAAAAATCACACGCCTGCAATATACTAAATACTTCAACGCTCAACCGTTGATCTTCAAGACCCTATTCCGAGCCCGAAACTCAGCAGGACCTGCCCAAAGGGCAGATCGGAGATCAAGAGTTCAGGTATCCTTCTCAGCAATCAAGGTCATCCCTCCGCGCGGCGCTTGAACAGATGCAATGGGTGACTTGCTTTGCCAGGAAGGCCAGAGACGGACAGCATGGGCAAGCATAGGGAAGGCAAATCGGTGGTTTCGCAAGAGATCCCACTCCAGCCTTACCCTCGCAAGAGGCAAACATCGCTGCAACGCCGGAGTTTGGCCACCCGGGTTCGTTCTACAAAATGAGCTGTTCGACGGCCCGGCGGAGGATGGGCTTTTAACTCCATCCATGCCCAGGGAAGCATTTTTTGAGAACAGCATCAGATGCTGATCGCTATCTACCCAACACGGGAGGTCGTAACAGACCGTTTATGACGTCGATTTTGGACACGCTGGATCAACTGGGCGCCGAGCACCCATACAAACTCCTTTACTCCTACCTTGACCTGCACGGAAAGACGCTGGAGAGCTACACATATGCGTCCTTCCTCCGCCGCACCAGAGCCATTGCGGAGCACTTGCTGAAGGACGGCCGCTTTGCCCCGGAGCAGCGGCTGCTGCTCGCCTACCCGCCGGGGCTGGAGATGATCTGCGCGTTCTTTGGCTGCGTACGCGCCGGGCTGGTTCCGGTGCCGGTGTACCCACCCAGCTCGCGCGGCTTCCAGAGCGCCCTCTACAAGATGGTCCACATCGCCAAGGACTGCCAGACCGCCGGCGTGCTGACCAGCGAAGAGTACCATGCATCGCTCAAGACCAACCTGGCCAGAAGCGGCGTCTGCGCCTCGGGAGTGGACGTCGAATATATCTCGGGCCTGGCCTGGATCCCTACCGAGGGGTTTGTCGACCCTATCCGCGCAGAGTTCTCCGCGGCGCCCTCGCGGATTCTCTTTCTGCAATACACCTCGGGGTCAACCATGGATCCCAAGGGAGTGGTGGTCACCCACGAGAACATCCTCCATACCAGTCCGCTGGTCATCGATCATCCGGAACCTGTGGTGGTCTCCTGGCTGCCGCAGTATCACGATATGGGGTTGATCGGCTGTTATCTGTATCCGGCGCTGCAAGGCGGCGCCGTCTACGGCTTCTCGGCTACCGACTTCATTCAGCGCCCCATCCTCTGGTTTGAGACCATCACCCGCTATCGCGCCACGGCATCGGCCGCGCCCAACTTCGCCTACGACTACTGTCTGCGCGCCGGCCGTCTCTCCAAAGAGAACCTCGAAGCTTGCGACCTGAGCTCGCTGAAGATTCTGATGTGCGCCGCCGAGCCGGTGAAGCCGGAGACCTTTACCCGCTTCGTGGAGAACTTCGAGCCCTTCGGCCTGAGGGCGACGAGCTTTTACGCCGCATACGGCCTGGCGGAAAACACGCTGGCCGTCTCCCTGGGCGGCCGCACCATCGTCTCGGCGCATAAGCACGCGCTGACGCTGGGCAAGGCTCGGATGACAACCGAGGTCTCCGAGATCGAAGCCTCCGTCCACGTGGTTAGTTGTGGAACTCCGCTGCCTGGCATCCAGGTGAGAGTCGTCGACCCGGAGCGCCACGTCGCTCTGGAGCCAGGACGAATTGGCGAGATCTGGATTGCAGGCCAGGGCAAGTGCCAGGGCTACTGGAACAACCCCGAACTCACGTTGAAGCAGTTTCACGCACGGCTGGTGGACGACAGCCCCTTTGACGATGGTTATCTGCGCACCGGCGATATGGGCTTCTTCCATCGTGGCGAACTTTTCGTCTGCGGCCGGATCAAGGACATGATCATTCTGCGCGGCCAGAACTACTACCCGCAGGACATCGAACGCGTTGTGGAGAGAGCCTCAAGCCTTCTGCGCGCCCATTGCGTGGCCGCGTTCCAGATCCACGAAGCCAGCGAACCGGCCCTGGCCATCGTGGCCGAGGTCAAGAATCCCAGCGTCCTTCCCGATGCGCGCAAAATCGCCACCGAGGTCCGCAACTACCTCAACGTGGAGGTGGCGCTGATCTGCTTCATCGCGCCCCGCGCCATTCCCCGGACCAGCTCAGGCAAGATCATGCGCCACAAGACCAAGCAGATGTGGCTTGACGGCCAGTTCAAGGTTCTCTCCGAGTTCTCCCGTGAGAAGGACTCCGGCGCCGGCGCGGCGGCTACTACGGCGCGCTCCTCCTTTGATGCGATGAAGGCGCGTTACAACCTGACCGGCATGGAGCCCTACAACCTTGTGGAAGCGGGATTGGATTCGCTCGACCTGGTGGTCTTCATGCATGAGCTGAAGGAATTGCTCAAGGACAAAGGCGCTGAGATCCTCGCCCGCCAGATCGATGTTGGCGTGATTCAGCGCGTCAGCGTGGCCGAGCTCTTCCTGCTGGCCGAGCAGTTGGAGAGCGCTCCCGAGGAGGCTCTGCTGCATCTGCGTCAATCCCTGGCAACCTTCCGCGAAGAGCAGCAGGCGGCCGAACGAGCCCTCATGCTCCAGGACAGCAAGCTCGCCTTCTCGCCCTCCACTCCGGCGCCGTTGCCCGAAGTTGTCATCCCGGAGCATGTGCTGCTCACCGGAGGCACCGGATTCATCGGCCCGTTCTTCATGAAGAGTTTGCTGGAGCAGACCGATGCGCAGATCCACGTGCTGGTGCGCGCCGCTGACGAAGAGCAGGGCCGGCAACGGCTGCGCGCGGCCATGGAGTCGATGGGGCCATGCTCCCCGGCGCTGATGCGTTGCTTCGAGCGGCGCGTCACGCCCCTCTGCGGCGACCTGGGTCATCGCAACCTGGGCCTGAGCGACGAGACCTGGAACCGGCTGGCCCAAGAGATCGACACCATCTTCCATAACGGCGCCACCGTAAACTACCTGTTCAATTACGACCGCATGCGCGAAGCCAACGTGATGGGCACCAACGAGGTTCTGCGCCTGGCCTTCGAGGGACGCTCCAAGGAGTTCAATTACGTCTCCACCACCTTCGTCTTCGGCTGGGCGGTGAAGAAGGTGCTGTGGGAGACCGACCACAACCAGGATATGGAGCTGCTCGACTTCGGCTACAGCCAGACCAAGTGGGTAGCCGAACAAGTGGTGGCCGACGCCCGCGGCAAGGGGCTTTCCACCCGCATCTTCCGCCCCGCGCTGGTGAGCCCTTCGGTCTCCGGCGGCGGCAACAACTTCGATATCGCGGTGCGCCTGGTCGCCTTCATGATCAATCACGGGATCGGCGTTGACGCCCTCAACCAGGTGAGCTTTGTCCCAGCGGACATCGTGGCCGACAATATCGTGGCCATCTCCACCACGCCCGGCACAGCGAACCGGACCTACCACGTCACTCGCGACGATTACTCCAACATGCTCGACATCACCGGCCTGATCACCCGATCCACCGGACGGCAGTTCGAGATCTTCAGCCTGCGCGATTTTGTGCCGGAGCTGATCCGCCGCTGCCGCAAGGAAGATCTGCTGTTCCCTCTGCTGGACTTCCTGGTGGGCTCGGTGGAGAACATCTCCGCCATGGAGTTCAAGCGCTACGACAGCTCGGCTTACCAGGCTGCCCGCGACGCCTCCGCCTGGGGAAGGCCGGATCCCACGCTGGAAGAAACAGTAAACGGCATCCTGAAGTTCATGCACCGCAAGGGCATCATCTCCGTGGCTCCGCACGAGGTGAACGATCCGATCGAAGTGGCCTAGCAGCGCCGGGGCCAAGCGAAGGTCGACGTTGGATGCGCCCAGGGCCGGCCCCTATGCCGGCTCATCCAACACCGGCTCGTCATTTGGAGACGCTTCGGCGGTCGCCGGGGCGGCGCTTTCAGGAGGTGGATGCTCTTGGCATCCGAGGGGGACGATACGGGGATCTTGTGGCCTTGCCGCTCGCCTTCCATGTACGCAGTTCGGCTCTTTCCGTGTTGATGGGCCCCCGAAGCGGACTTGTTGTTGGGTTTTCGTTTGGAAAAGCGCCCATAGCCGGGGAAAGCACCCCTAAAGGTCGAGGCATTGGTTGCACTTACATGGAAAAAGCCCGAGGCCCGTCCTTGGGACTTCTCGGTGCGTTCTTGCTTAGAACCACAGGCGAGTTACTGCTTGCGGAAGACCAGCGTCTCCGCAAGGTGCTGCCCGGTCTGCAGGGTTCCTTCGTCCGTCATCGTCATCCGGCGTCCATCGGTCGAGACAACGTAGCGGGCCTTCTCCGTCACCTGGCCGTCGCGCCGATAGATCTCGTCCACGGTGCGAGCATTCACCAGCGCAAGCTGCACCGTGTCATTGCGCGAGTTCTGCAGATCGTACTGCCGGCCATCCAGGCGCGCGTCATAGCGGAAGTCCCCGGAAAATCGCACGCCGCCACGGCCGTCCGGCTCAATTTTCACCACCAACCCCTGCCGCATCAGCGTCCGGCTCATCTCCTCCGTCCACTTACCGGCGAAGGGATCCCGGAGTTGCCGCGCACCCGGCTCTCGTTTCCAGACCGTGACGCCATCGTCTTGTCCGCCAAGGTTCGCGCCTCCATCTCCCTGGCTCCTGGTGGTAACCGTAAGCTCCTTGCCGTCCTTCGATAACTGGTCATCCAGCGTCGCTGCCACCACGCCATCCTTCTTCTCCGTCACCACGACGTGTCTCCGGTTGACCCGGTGCAACTCGATCTGATCGAAGAGAGGATTGCCCGCCACTGCCGTCTGCTTCCCACTCGCGCTCGCGGTGAACGCCACGTGCTTCTCTCCGGAGATCACCACGCGCTCCTGGTCCCCAAAGCGTGTAATCGACAACTCATTTGGCGGGGTCAGCGTACCCTGAGCCGATTCGAGCGTCCAAGTGCCGATGCGCGGATCCGCGGATCCAATCTGGACCGCGGCAAAGAGTCCAAGGATGACGAAGCGTAGAATGAGAAGCTCCCTTCGCCGTTGACGGCTGCGATCACTCTAGCAGAGACGCAAACGGATGGGGGAGAGGATAAAATCCCCCCAGTAGGATCCAGTGAGATCCTGTAACGGCTGCGGCGTCTACCGGTGTTCAAGGCTGACGTCCTCCGCGCCTGCCCCTGCTCTCAAGGGAGATCGGAGGCCGGAACGGATGGACGCTCTCGATCGGGTGTGGAAGTGGATATGAATCGCTTGAAAGTACACCGTTTCTGGGTCTCCGGGATCGTCCTTGCCGTCGTCCTCGCTCTGCTTCCCTCTTCTTTCCACGCTGTACGCCACCTGGAGACGGCCACTCGCGTTGAAGGCAGCCAGGCCGAGACGGTCGACCGTGAGTTGGCCAGCGACTTCCATTCGCCCTTCGTCAATCGCGTGGTTCTGGTCATCCAGGGTCTTCCGCCCGTAAATTCCCCGGCCGGCGAGCAGGCCCTGGGGACCATCGTCTCTGCCGTTGAGGAGCAGCCGGGCGTCTCCGCCGTGATCTCTTATCTCCAGTTGCGCGACCCCATCTTTCTGGGCCGGGGCGGCGGCAGCTTCGTCCTGATTGGGCTGGACTCGAACTCTGGTCCGGTAGAGTTGCTCATCCCCGGCCTGCATCAGTGCGCCCACCAACTGGAGGCGCAACTGCGCAGCACCTACCCCAAGGTCAAGCTGCAGTTGACCGGCGAGGTGCCGCTCAACTTTGACCTGCGCCGGGTCAGCGCCGAAGATGTGCGCCACGGAGAGAGCCTGGTGATCCCCGCCACGCTGGCTCTGCTGCTGCTCGCCTTCGGCAGCCTGGCGGCCGCGCTGATCCCCATCGCCGTCGGCCAGCTCGCCATCGCCACCACCATGGCGATCGCCGGCTTGCTGGGGGAGCACTTCCATCTCTCCATCCTGATCCAGAACCTGGCCACCATGCTGGGCATGGGGTTGGGCATCGACTACACACTGCTTATGGTCAGCCGGCTCCGCGAGGCGATTGCCGCCGGACACGGCAAAGCTGAGGCCGCGCGGATCGCCGCGCGCCGCGCCGGACGCACGCTGCTGATCTCCGCCTCCACCGTCGCCATCGGCTTCCTGGCTCTGTTGACCGTACCCATCAGCGAGATTCGCTCGATCGGCCTGGCCGGATTCCTGGTGGTCGGCGTCAGCGTGCTGCTGGCCAACACCGTCGTCCCCGCCCTGCTGGCCCTGCTGGGCCCCCACATCAACGCAGGACGCCTGCCCTTCACCCCCAAGCTCGACCTGCATCGGCCCCAGTGCGTGGGCGGCTGCTGGCGAAGCTGGGGCCGGAGGATCGTCGCCCACCCGTGGCTGGCCATCGCGCTCTCCGGCACACCGCTGCTGCTGCTGGCTTATCAGGCTACGCGCATGGATACCAGCTTGCCCCGGGGAGACTGGCTGCCGGCGCAGGCCGAATCCGTTCAGGCGCTGAATACGCTGCAACAGATGGGCCGCTCCGGCGTGGTGGAGTCCATACGCCTGATCGTCGATCTGCCGTCCGATTCGATCACCGGCTCCGCCGCGGGCTGGAACGCCATTGATCGCCTCTCCAATCGCCTGGCCGCCGACCCTCGTTGTGCCCGCGTGCTCTCCATCACCACCCTGACCAGCGGGGACCGCTCCTACCTGGACGATCTTTCGCGTCAGACCCAGCGCACCCTGCTGAGCCGCAATGGTCACGAAGCCTTCGTCGAGGTTCTGCCCAAAGACTCCGTTTCACTGCGGGAGCAGGTGGATTGGGTGAGGCAGGTACGCAAAATCGGCGGCCCTGCGCTCACCGGCGTGCCCGATGCCACGCTTTTGGCCGGCGGCATCCCTGCCCTGAACGCCGACTATCAGACGATCGTCCATCGCCACATGGTTCCGGTGACCACCATGGTGGTGGTGGCGACGCTGATCGCTCTGCTCTGCGGCTTTCGTTCCCTCGTGGTCGCCATCAAGGCGATCCTGCTCAACCTGCTCACCGTGGCCGCCTCCTTCGGAGCTTTGGTGCTGGTCTTCCAGCTCGGCTACGGCTGCCGGTGGCTGGGCGTGAGCGCAGGTACCGGCAGCGTCTTTCCCCTGGTCCCCATCGTGACCTTCGCCATCGTCTTCGGCCTCAGCATGGACTATGAGGTCTTCCTGGTCGCCCGTGTCCTGGAGGCGCGCCGCAGCGGCTTCAGCGAGTTGGAGGCGATTCCTGAAGGCATGGCCCAAACCGCCGGATTGATCACCAGCGCCGCCGCCATCATGATTGCGGTCTTCATCGCCTTCACCCTGGGCAACTTCCTGGTGGTCAAGATGATCGGCTTCACCCTGGCGGTCGCGGTCTTCCTGGATGCCACCCTGGTTCGCATCGTGATCGGCCCCGCCCTGTTGCGCGTCGCCGGCGACTGGAACTGGTGGCCGTGGGGGCTGAGCCGACATGTAAGACAGTCGATCCCATCGGAGACCCGAGTATCTTCCTAGGCGCTTGATCCCGGGAGCGCGGATCGAGAAGAGCCAGGCCAGGCGGCGGAGCCGGACAGCGGAACGACGCGGTGGCCGCGGCCGGCTGCCGTCCCGATGGCTGGCGCAGACCGCGGCAAACGTCCCCACGTCGCGCCTATTGCACCGTCAGCGTCACCGTCTGGGTTTGCTGCAAAGATCCGCTGCTTGCCGTTACCGTCAGCGTGTACTTCTCTGCGCTCTGAGACTGGGTATTGGGAATCGCGCCGGCCTGCTGCCCTCCGCAGCCGGAGAGCATAGTCCCCAGCCCGGAGAGAAGCAGAAGAAGAAGCAAGGTGCGGCCAAGGCTCGCCTGCATCAATTTCCGCAGCCGCTCGCGCTGTCGTCTTCCGCCGGCCAGGGGAAAGAACATCAGCGCCAGCAGCGTTTCGCCTGCCAGTGTCCCTCTCATGCTCAAGGGAATCCTGTTGCGCGCGCTGGCTGCGGCCGTCTGCACCGTCAGCGCAACCTCGGTTGTCCCACCGTCAGCGGCCACCGAGGCCGGCGTAAGGCTGGCCGTCGCTCCGGTTGGCAAACCCGTCACCGCGAAGCTGACAGGCCCTGGGTAGCTTCCGTAAAGAGGCGAGACGCTGAAGCTGAAGCTCGCCGAACCTCCTGAAGCCGCAGTAGAGGTGCTTGGTCCGGTGTTGGTGAAGGAAAAGCCAAGCACCGCCACGGCGACGCTCACGCTGCTCGCCGAGGCGCTGCCCAGAAAGTTCCCATCGCCGGCGTACTGCGCCGTGATCTCATGGGTGGAACCTGCACTCAGGGACGCCGCGAACTGAGCCGCGCCGGAGGTCACCGGCTCGCTGGCCAGCGCTGTCCCGTTGTCGTAGAAGGTGACTGCGCCGGTTGGCGCCACTGGAGTCGCAACAATCGTCGCCGCCACGGTGGCCTTGAGCGCCACCGTCTGCCCGGGCGTGACGGAGGTGGCGCCGACGCTGACCGTTGTCACGGATGGTTGCTGAGCTACAGCCAGGGTAAAGCCTGCCGTGGCTGTTGCTCCATTGGCATCAGTCACCGTCACCGTGTAGCTCGCCGCCGCGCCGGCCTGAGTTGGCGTGCCTGTGATGGCTCCCGTGCCGGCGCTGAACGCCAGACCCGGCGGCAGCGCCGGTGAGCCGCTATAGCTCAGCGGCGCTGCTCCTCCGCCGCCCACCACCGGCTGAAAACCTGCCGTGGCCTGGTAAAACGTCAGCATCGTGGAGGCGACCGTGGCCGTCGCCGTCACCGCGCTGACCACCGTCAGGCTGAAGGCCGCCGTGGCCGTCGCTCCATCCGCATCGGTCACCGTCACTGTATAGCTGGCCGCAGCACTTGCCTGGGTTGGCGTGCCCGTGATCGCTCCTGTACTTGCGCTGAACGCCAGACCCGCCGGCAGCGCCGGTGAGACGCTGTAGCTCAGCGGCGCTGCTCCGCCGCTGCCCGTCACTGGAGTAAAGGGAGCGGCAGCCTCATTCTGCGTCAACCTTGTCGAGGCGGCCGCCTGGGTTGCAACCAGAGTCGAGATCACCTCCGTCAAGCTGCCGGCACTGCCCGAGTGGGTGGCATCGCCAGAGTAGACCGCCGCAATCGGATGCTTCCCCAGCGCCGCAAAACTCGCCTGCACGGTCGCCGTGGCCGCGCCGCCTGCCACCTCCAGCTTCGCCTCACCCAGCAACACTGCCGCGCCTGAGATCGAGTCATAAAAGGAGACCTCACCCGTCGGCGTTGAACCTCCCACAACCGCGCTCTGAACCGTCGCAGTGAACGTCACCTCCCGATTTGGCTGCTGTGGATTGGCCTCCGCCGTCAGCGTGGTGGCGGTCGGCGCGGGCGCCAAAGCATAGATGAATCCAGCCAGATTGCCGGTCTCCGGCGAGTTGCCGCTGCCATGCCCGGAGCTATCCACTACACCTTCGTCCCCGTAGGCCGCGTAGAGGTACAGGGTATGCACGCCCACGCTCTGCCCATACAGGGGGATGCTGAACTCCGCAGTGGCTCCGGAGACGCTCAACCCAGTCGCCTGGCTCCAACCTCCGCTATCTCCATCCACCTGGTAGTACAGCGCGGTGGGAGTGGGATTCGCTGGGGACGGAGACTGCGTATCGTTGGCATAGGCGCTCGATGCGGCATACTCGCTGCTCACCGTCGCGGTGAGCAAGGGCGCGGTGTTCGCGGTAAGAAACGGCGTCCCGGAGCTGAGGCTCGGCAGCGCGATCGTGAGCGGATCCGTAGACGCTGACGGCGCGGTGACGCTAACCGCGATCGGCACACTCTGCCCGGCGCCAGTCCCTTCGGCGTTGATCTCAGAGACGCTGCTGTCGCCGGAGTCGGCGACGTAAACCGCATGGGTCACCCGGTTCAGCACCAGCGCGGCAGGATTATTGCCCACACTCACCGCGGTCACGCTGTTCGATGCTCCGTCAATCACCGAGACCGTGCCGCTATCGCTGTTAGCCACATAGATCTGGTTGGTCACCGGGTCGACGGCCAAGGCGGCAGGATCGCTGCCCACATTCACCGTGGCCACAACCGAGCTTGTCGCCTCGGCAATCACGGAGACGGTGCCGTCGCCGGAGTTGGCTACATAGATCTGTTCCGTCCTCGGGTCTGCCACCAGCGCCACCGGGTTGTCGCCTACGTTCACCGTCACGGTCACCGTGCCGGCCGCTCCGTCGATCACCGAGACCGTGCCGGCGGCCTTGTTGGCCACGTAGATCTGGTTGGCCGCGACATCGACGCAGATGGCCACCGGATCTCCTCCCACGCTCACCGTCTCCGTCACGGAGTTGGTGGCTCCGCTGATAACCGAAACCGTACCGCTGCCTGCGTTGGCCACGTAGACCTGGTTCGTCGCCGGATCTACGGCGACGGCTACCGGATCGGAGCCCACGCTCACCTGAGTCCCTGCACCTCCGGCCCCATCGATCACGGAAACGGTGTCGCCGGCGCTGTTGACTACATAGACCTGATTGGTCACCGGATTCACCGCCAGTCCGGCCGGATCCTCACCGACACTCACCGTCGCCAGAACCTGGTTGCCCTCTCCGCCGATCACGGAGACCGAATTGCTCCCGCTGTTGGCAACGAAAATCTGGTTGGTCACCGGGTTCACCGCCAGCGCATCCGGGCCACTCCCTACGCTGACCGTCGCGGCTACAGCGCCGCCGGCCTCGCCGATCACAGAGACGGTATCACTGGCGCTGTTGGCAATGTAGATCTGGTTCGTCACCGGATCCACCACGGCAGCAGCCGGGGCGCTCCCCACCGCCACTGTGGCCACCGTATTCACCTCCCCGGCGATCACGGAGACCGTGCCACTGGACAGATTCGCGGCAAAGACCTGGTTGGTGACTGGATCGACGGCCAACGCAGAGGGCTCTACCCCCACCGTCAGGGAAGTGACGGCGTTGGTGACGCCATCGATCACCGCGACCGTATCTCCGTCCTGGTTGGCGACGTAGATCTGGTTGGTCACCGAGTTCAACGCCAGCGCCACGGGATAGCTTCCAACACTGCCTACGGTTACCTGCGTCACGGCGTTGTCGGCCCCATTGATCACTGCAACTGCGGCTGATCCCGCATCCGCAACGTAGATCTGATTCGTCGCCGGGTTCAACGCCAGCGCATCGGGAGCGCTGCCCACCGTCACCTGCGTCACAGCGTTGTCGGCTCCATCCAGCACCGCGACCGTGGCGCCTCCCTCATCGGCAACGTAGATCTGGTTGGTGACCGGATTCACCACCAGCGCCACCGGATCACTGCCCACCGCAACCTGCGTCACGGCGTTGCTGCCCCCATCGATCACTGACACCGCGTTGTTTCCCGGGTCGGCCACGTAGATCCGGTCAGTCACCGGGTTCACCGCCAACGCATAGGGGTTGACCCCGACAGGCACTGAGGTGACCGCATCGGTGGCTCCGTCGATCACTGAAACCGTATTGCTGCTGTAGTTCGCAACGAAGATTCGGTTGGTGACAGGATTCACCACCAGCGCGAAGGGCTCCGCTCCGACGCTCAACGTTGCGGTCACCGAGTTTGTGGCCCCGTCGATCACGGAAACCGTGCTGCCGGCGCTCCCGCTGCTGTTGTTGGCCACATAGATCTGATCGGTCACAGGATTCACCGCCAACGCAACCGGCTGGCTGCCCACCGTGACCGTCGCCGTGACCGTATCCCTTGAGCCATCGATCACCGAAACCGTATTGCTGCCCGAATTGGCGACGTAGATTCGGCCAGTGGCGGGGTTCACCGCCAGCGCAAAGGGCGAGGTTCCCACCGTCAGGGTGGACGCAACGGCTTGCGCAGCCAAAGGCCCAGCCTGAAACGTGGCCAGAGATCCTGCCAGAGCGGCACACAAAAGAGCAGGCAGAAGCCTGAAAACCAAGGCCATCTTGCCCATCGCCATAGCGGCTCTTGCCGTAAAGGCAGAAGCTTGCGACAGGGCTCTCGCCGCATCTCGCCAAAGCCGCCCACGGGAGAATTGCTCCGCCCCAACCGATGCCATCCCAGCTCACCCTTTGGTTACAAGCTGCTTATCGGCTTGGGTCGCGTCGATCATGAGAGAAATTTATGATGATGTGTGATTTATTTTGACTTTAGTAACACCATCTTCTTCGATGGGAACCGAACTGCCCCATCCATTGGGTGAAACCTCAGGAGATTGAGCAAACGCTCAAGAAGGAGATCTCCCCGGTCTCGTGGCCTGCGAAGGATCTCTCCCGTGGGGGCCTCGGCCGTGCATCTGCCATGCGGCCGGCAGCTCCCGTAGAATCAGAACCATCGGCAAAGCCCAGGGGAGTGATCGCAACCATCGCTCGACCCCTTCCGATGCCTGGGAGCTTCCACGTGTCCGCATCCTCCAACCGGCTCTTCTTCCTCTATCACGAGCTCCGGACCGCTCCCAGCAGCTACTCCTATGTCATCGAGCGCGGGCAGTTCGAAGCGCACGCCGATCTCTTCCTGCGCCTGAGAGCCGCAGCCGGCGGCGCCGTCCTTTGGCCGGAGATCACCTTCGACGACGGACACATCTCCAACCACGAACTCGCTCTCCCCGCGCTTGCAGCCCGCGGCCTTACAGCTACCTTCTTCCTCACCGTCGGCTGGATGGGCTCGCGCGCCGGCTATATGAACTGGAGCCAGGTCAAGGCTCTGCACGCCGCCGGCCAGCGCATCGGCGCTCATGGCTGGTCCCACGCCCTGTTGACTCACTGCGACGCTGCCGCACTGGAGAAAGAGCTCGGGGCCGCTCGCCTGACGCTGGAGGACCGGCTGGGCGCATCCGTGACCTGGATGTCGCTCCCGGGCGGACGCTTCAACCAGCGCGTCCTCGCCGCCTGCCGGTCAGCCGGGTACGAGCACGTGTTCACCTCAAGGCCCCACGCCGAGCCCATGGACCTTCCCTTCCTCGCAGGCCGGCTCAATCTGCGCAACAGCGTGAGCGTGGCAGCGCTGGCGCAGCTTCTCGATCCCGGCAGCGGGGCGCTGCGGCGTCTGGAGCGCCAGGACCGCTGCAAGTCGGCCCTGAAGCGAACCCTGGGTGATCGTCTCTATGCCCGCCTCTGGGCCGCGCTCAACCGCCAGGAACCGGAGCCGGAAGAGGAACCAGCCTCCGCAGCGGAGGCTGCACCCGATCCGCAGCGGGAGATCGACGCCAAGCCAGACCCAACCGGGGAGCCACGGCCATGAGAGTCCTCCATCTCATCTCCAGCGGCGGCATGTACGGCGCGGAAGCGGTGATCTTGAACCTCTCCCGAACCCTGAACCAGCAGGGACATGCAAGCCTCATCGGCGTCTTCTCCAACGCCGCCAACCCCAACCTTCAACTCCACCAACTGGCCCTTGCCGAAGGCATCGAGTCCCATCAGATTCCCTGCCGTAGCCAGATCGACCGTTCCGTGCCTGCGGCGATCCGTTCTTTGGCGGCAAGCACGCAGGCCGAGGTGATCCACGCCCACGGCTACAAGGCCGATGTGTACGCCTGGCTGGCGATGCGCGGCTACCGTTCCCGGAGCGGCCTGCCGCTGGTCTCCACCTGCCATACCTGGTACGATGACAACGCTTTGGTATGGCTCTACGGCGCCATCGATCGGCGGGTGCTGCGCCGCTATCAGGCTGTGATCGCCGTCTCTGACGGCGTGCGCGCCCGGCTGCTGGCCGCCGGCGTCCCGGCCGGCCGAATCCACTTCATCCGCAACGGCATCGACCTGCGTCCCTTCTCCAGCGCTGGAGACCGGCCGCGTCCGTTGCGCGATCCGGCAGACGCCGACGGGCTCGTGGTGGGATGGGTAGGACGGCTGACCCGCGACAAAGGTCCGGACCTCTTCCTGCGCGCTGTGGCTCAACTGCGCTCCAGATTCCCTTCTACCCGGTATGTCATGGTCGGTGAGGGGCCCTACCGCCCGGAGTGCGAACGGCTCATCGCCGAGCTGGCCGTCGGAGACCTGGTCCAGCTTCTGGGCCAGCGCGCCGATATGCCCGCCATCTTCGCCTCCTGCGACCTGATGGTCTCCTCGTCCCGGCTGGAGGGCCTGCCTATGGCGATCCTGGAGGGGA
>JAKAQS010000027.1 GCA_021819585.1 Acidobacteriota bacterium | reverse complement strand
GAGCGCTTGGCGCGTAAGCCGGGGGGGGGCTGCCCGGGCGGCACTCTGAGCAGCCTGTTGCAGGATCAAATGACGACTTGCATCGGTTACAGATTCGCCGTTGGAACTGGCTTGGTAGTTATACCCCCCATCAGAAGACCCGCAAGGACCAGCGAGTACCCCCATGAAGCCCGGCTGGAGCTCGCATGGGATGTATTCTCCAGATGTCGCGGACGGGCTCGGCATGGAGAGCTTTGCCGGCCACGCCCCTCTCACCGGTAACGCCATTGGCGGCCCTTGATGGGCCGGCAAGATGCGTTCCTGGGCGAGGGCCTCTCTTCGCCGCTCAAAGGTCTCCTCGGTGAGGGTATCAAGTGTGGCAACGATAGGGAGCCGATTGAGGATCCCCCCCTTGCCCCGAGTCCTCGACTGGAAAGCATCCGTGAGGGCGAAGGTACGCTTGCCGGAGAAGGGCGTGCCAAAGCCAGGCGCTAGCGCTCCAGACGACGGTGCGGCATCGACTGCGCCAATGCATCGCCCGGCTAGCCTTCCAGCATCATGGTCCGGCAGAACCATCTCCACCTTCTCCTTACCACCTCTTGGCTCTTTGTCTTTTGCCGGATCACCCTTCCGGGGATATCTCCGACAACGAACTTGACTTGTTAGACGCAGAAATTTGCAAAGCGGTTACTCGGCGAGCGTGACTTCCAGGGGGAGAAAAGGGGCGATGCGTCAAACTCATCGGTGGCGCTTTATCCTGACCATGCCTCACTGGTAATATCGAGATCGTATCCCTCGAACCACCTGCTTACCGATTCCGGAAGCGAACATTCCGCCGGATCGGCTCAGATACTCGACCGCGCGGCTTGATCTCTGCGAGTTCAGGGATGAGCATGAAAAGTGGACAAGATGCTTCCCTTTCAGGCGGACCTTTGGGCGGGAGCGCATCAAGAGTCACGCGCCGTGGACCATCCACCCACTCCGGCGTTTCAAATGGCAGCCTAACTGAAGTCCTTCGAATTGGATCGCCGCCGGGCAGAGGGGGGCATCACGAGCGGAAGGAACGTCCGCTATGCACGGATCTTGAAAGGAGGGTCTGGAGATGAGTGAGAGATTACCCGCAATCTTCTTTGGGCACGGTAATCCGATGAATGCCGTCACGACGAATCCCTATACGCAGGCGTGGCAGAGGATCGGAGGACAGATAACAAGGCCGAAGGCGATCCTCTCGATCTCCGCCCACTGGTTTGTGGCCGGTACAGGCATCACCGTGAGTACGTCGCCGAGGACCATTCACGACTTTGGCGGATTTCCACGGGAGTTGTACCAGGTGCGATACCCCGCTCCCGGAGACCCTGATCTGGCTCTCCGTGTACTGAAGATGCTCTCTCCGCTGCCGGTGGAACTGGATGACTCCTGGGGGCTCGATCACGGCACCTGGTCCGTGCTGACACATGTCTACCCCAATGCCGACGTTCCGGTAGTGCAGCTCAGCATCGATGAAAGGCAACCAGGGGCCTTTCACTTTGAGGTTGGAAAAAAGCTGGCTCCTTTGCGGGAGGAAGGGATCCTGATTGTCGGCAGCGGCAATCTGGTCCACAACCTTCATGCCTACGCGTGGGGACGGCACATGCCCGACCCGTATGACTGGGCCGTTCGCTTTGAAGCCGAGGCAAAGCAGAGGATGCTTGCGGGCGAGTACAAATCGCTGATCAACTACGAGCGGCTTGGGCCGGAGGCCATCCTCTCGGTTCCCACGCCGGACCACTACTTGCCGATGCTGTACGTGCTGGGCGCCTGGCAGCAGGGAGAGCGCATTCAATTTCCTGTAGAAGGTGTCGACGGGGGCTCGATTTCGATGCTGGCCGTGCAGATTGGATGAATCCGCGCGGCGGGCTTCGATCAGCGGTTCAGGATCCTGAGAAGGCTGATTTTAGCTGAAGATCTCCTTCACCTTGCTGAACAGGCCGCGGGAGGTTGGAGTGTTTTCCACGTCAATGGTCTCAGCGAACTGCTTGAGGATCTCCCTTTGTTGCTTGGTCAGGCGAGAAGGGGTCTGCACGCGGAGCTCGACGATCAGATCGCCCTTGCCGTGGGCGTTGAGGTGCGGGACGCCCTTGCCGCGCAGACGAATCTCACGGCCGCTCTGCGCCCCTTCGGGAACCTTGATCGTTTCCATCCCGTCCAGGGTCTCCAGTTCGAGCTCCGCTCCGAGGGCGGCCTGGGGAAAGCTGATCGGCATCACGCAGTGAAGATCATCGCCATCGCGCTCGAAGAACTTGTGGGGTTTGACCTCGAGCACGACGTAGAGATCGCCGTTGGGGCCACCGAAGCGGCCAGCCTCGCCTTCGCCAGAGTAACGGATGCGGGTGTCCGTCTCGACGCCAGCGGGTACCTTGACCAGAATCTTGTGCTCGCGGTTGATCCTGGAATCGCCTTTGCAGGTCGGACACGGCGTGCGGATCACCGAGCCGGTTCCGCTGCAGACGGGGCACGTACGGGCGACGGCGAAGAAGCCCTGCTGGGAGCGGATCTGGCCGCGCCCGCCGCACTGCCGGCAGGTCTCCGGTTGCTTGCCTTTGGCGGACCCGGTACCGCGGCAGTCTTCGCAGGCCTCGGCGCGACGGATGGTGATCTCGCGCTCGACGCCGAAGACAGCCTCCTCAAACTCGATCTTCATGTCGAACTTGAGGTCGCGGCCACGCTGTTGCCGGGTCGCGCGGCGACCTGCGCCTCCCATGTTGAACATCTCGCCGAAGAGGTCGCCGAAGATGTCATTCAGGTCGCCGCCCTGGAAGGGGTTGCCTCCGGGGAAGCCGCCGGCTCCGCTGACGCCGGCGTGGCCGTAGCGGTCGTAGGCGGCGCGTTTGTCCGGATCGGAGAGAACCTGGTAGGCCTCGCTGCACTGCTTGAACTTTTCTTCCGCCTCCGGGTTGTTGGGGTTGCGATCGGGGTGGTACTGCATGGCGAGCTTGCGATAGGCGCTCTTGATCTCGGCATCGGAGGCGGTGCGTTCGACACTGAGAATCTCGTAGAAGTCGGTCTTCATCGTTGCGGTTGCCATTCCTGGATCCTGAAGTCTGCTCCGGGTAAGCCGGTGGAGAGACTCGGGTGATGCGGGTTGATCTAGCCTGCGGTCTTGCCCGGCAGAGCCCGGTTCCATCAGTCGTCTGCCTGGGCCGTTCCAGCGGCTCGGCCCAGAGCTTGGTTTGCATTCACTCCCGAGAGGCGGCTGCCGGAAGGGGAGAGGTTGTTAGTCGCTCTTCTGAGCGGAGTTGATGGCGATCTTGACCAGCGCGGGACGCAGCAGCTTGTCGCGAAGCTTGTAGCCGCGGCGGATCTCCTCAAGAACCTGGTGATCCGGATGTTCTACGGTTTCGATGCTGCCCAGAGCCTCGTGGATTCGAGGGTCGAACTGCGCGCCGACGGCCTCTACGGGCTGGATATTGAGGCCGCGAAGGGCGTCCTCCATCTGCTTGACGATCAGTTGCACGCCAGTCCGAAGCTGGGCGAGATCGCCATCCGACATCAGGGCCAGGGCAAAGTTGTCCAGCACGCCAAGGAAGGGTTCAATGGCGGACTGCACGGCGAAATCGCGTATGTCCTGACGTTCTTTGGCCTCGCGTTTGCGGGTGTTGTCGAACTCCGCCTGCAGGCGAGCAAGGCGGTCTTGCGACTGGGCCAGCATCTGGGCTAACTGATCCCGCTCGGTTCGAAGCTGTTCCAGTTCGCTGGGAAGCTCCAACGGTTCGGCAGGAGGGACGGTGGTTGCAGCTTCGGGCTGCTTGGCTTCGGTGGTTTCCATCTGTTCGGTGTTCATCTTCTGGTTGTCTTCCTTGTTGCGAGAGGTAGTTCGCGGCCAGCGTTTCAAGCGATCTTTGACGGTGCTCATAGGGTTCGTCCTGAAATTTGATGCCGGTTACCGGCTAAGGCGCAGGCGGAGCCATTTGGCCGCTGTCAATCCGTTGCAAAAGGCGCGCGACGTAGCCGACGGCGTTGATGGCGCTCTCGTAGTCCATGCGCTTGGGGCCGAGAATGGCGACGGCGCTCTCACCGGAGACTTGAGCCGGAGCGGCGATCAGGACCAGACCCGCCATGCTCGGGTCTTGCCGTTCGAGATTGAAGACCACGCGGGTGGAGTGTTCCGTGATATCCACGTAGGCGTTGAGCAGGTCGATGAGGCGTTGCTTCTCCTCCAGCGCCGAGAGCATGGCGCGGAGCCGGTCGCGGTCGGCAGGAAGACCAAGCAGGTTGATGACGCCGTCGACATAGACGGACTGCTGCTGGACGGAGTCTGTGGGCAGGGTGCAGGACCAGAGCTGGCTGGCGTCGGAAAGCTGGCGGTAGGCGTTCCGTTCCGCCTCCAGGCGGCGGGCCAGTTCGCGGCGGACCTGGTCGATGTTCCAGCCGCGGAAGTGGGTGTTCAGGTAGTTGGCCGCTGCTTCGAGTTGCAGTGGCGAGAGTTCCTGGCCCGAGTCTGGTTCCAGGGACAAGACTCGATCGCGCACCATGCCGCTGCGGGTCACCAGAACCGCCAGGATCCGGCGCGGGGCAAGACGGCTGAAGTGGATGTGCTCCAGCAGGTCAGAGGCTGCGGCCGCTCCTATGGCCAGCCCAACCCCGCTCGAGAGCGAGGCGAGTACGTGCGAGGTGCGTTCCAGCAGGGCGGAGGCTCCGGCGACGCCGGCAAAACTGGTATCGATCTTTGCCTGCAGGGCTTCGCGGTGCATCTGCAGATCGGCGCGGGATGCGCCGGAAAGTTGTTGAGCGCTGGTCAGTTGTCCGACGTAAAGGCGAAAGGCCTCCGCCGAGGGGATGCGCCCGGCAGAGGTGTGGGGTTGCTCCAGGAGACCGGCTTCGGCCAGCTCGGCCATCTCGTGGCGGACGGTGGCCGAGCTCATGGCGTTCGCAAAGGCCGACTGCGCCAGCGTGCCGGAGCTGACCGGCTCGCCGTTGGAGATGTAACTCTCCACGATGGCGGTGAGGATCTCGCGCTGGCGGTTTGTGATCGGCCTGGACATAGGATTTGGTTAGAGATTAGACCACCTGCGACCCGGAAAGGTCGCAGGTGGCGCAGTTTGGAACGCGGAAGGTGACAGTCATGGGATGGTCATCCCGCGGCGGTCGCAGGCCGGCTAAGAGATCTCCAGAACAACGCTGTCTTTGGCGGCCAGCTCCTGGGTGCGGGTGGCGATCTTCTCGGCGATGGCCAGGAACTCCTTTCCCCGCGCAGTGGCGGAGCCGGCCAGCGCGGCCGGAAGGCCACTGTCGCCGCCGGTGCGGACCTGCGGATCAAGGTCCACCGAGCCCAGAAAGGGAAGGTTGAACTGGCGGGCCGTCTGTTCGGTGGCCCCGGCGCCGAAGACGTCCACGACGGAGCCATCCGGCAGCGTCATCTGCGACATGTTTTCTATCAGGCCGATGACTGGGACGTTGACCTGATGGAACATCTCCAGGGCCTTGCGGGCATCCTCCAGAGCCACTGCGGAACCGGTCGAGACCACGATGGCGCCGCTGAGCGGGACGGTCTGGACCAGCGAGATGACCACGTCGCCGGTTCCCGGGGGAAGGTCGATGATCAGATCATCCAGCTCTCCCCAGGCTACCTGCTGAAGGAACTGGCGGATGATCTGGTGCAGCATCGGGCCGCGCATGATCATCGGCTTGTCGCCAGGGGAGATCAGGCCGATGGAGATGAACCGGACGCCATGGGCGAGGATCGGCTCCATCAGGTTTCCGCCGACAATGCTGGGCGAGCGGCTGGCGCCGAGCATGGTGGGTACGTTGGGGCCGTAAATGTCGGCGTCGATGAGCCCGACGCGGTGGCCGAGCTTGCTCAAAGCAACGGCAAGGTTGACGGCGACCGTGGTTTTGCCGACCCCCCCCTTTCCGGAACCAACTGCCAGAATGTTCCGGATCCCAGGAAGACGTTGTGGGGTTTGCGGTGCGGGTGCATGAGGGTGAGACATAAGATCCTCTTTAGAGTGTTTAGCTTATAACTTCATGGGGAGTTAGAGCAGCCACTCTGGCGGCAGGTTGGAGTGGTGCTCCTTCTTGCGCGCCATCTCTTCGGAGCGCAACTGGCGCCGGCGAAGTGCGGCTTCATAGCGGCGGATCTGGTGATCCGTCTCAGGGATGACCTCAGGGACTTCGAGACGGTTGCCGGCGAGATCGACGGCAACGTAGGTCAGATAGGCGCTGGAGACATGGCGCAGGGTCTGGGCGCGAACGTCTTCCACCATGGCTTTGACTCCGATCTCCATGGAGGTGCGGAAGGCGCGGTTGACGCTGGCCTTGAGAATCAGCAGGTCGCCGACGTGGACCGGGGCGACGAAGTCGAGATGATCCATGGAGGCGGTGACGGTAAAGGCGCGGGCGTGGCGGCTGGCGGCTGTAGCCCCCACCAGGTCAATGAACTGCATCAGACGGCCACCAAAGAGGTTACCCAAGGCGTTGGCGTCGGCAGGGAAGATGATCTCGCTCCGTTCAGACTGGGAGGCATTGACCGGACTTGAAGGAGGGCGATCGGGCATTCCTTTATTGTAATAGCTCCTGTTTGCGTCGGCAGAGGGCGTGCCGCATCCTAGCATCATGGACAGGATTGCGATGTTGCATGGGATCTTGGAGCAGAATCCGAAGGATGCGTTTGCGCGCTATGGGTTGGCGATGGCCTATGCGGCCGAGGGAAGGGCCGAAGAGGCGCTGCGAGAGTATGCCCTCACCCTGGAGTACAACCCGGACTATGTGCCCGCCTTTCAGATGTCGGCGCAGACGCTGCTGGCGATGGGCCGGGTGGAGGAAGCCAGAGAGCGGCTTCAGGCCGGGCTGGCGGCCTGCGAGCGCACCGGAAACGCCCACGCAGCCAGCGAGATGCAGGAGATGCTGGACCCATTGGGCTAAGGCTTTTCCGAGCAGAGGGATCCCAGCATCGCGACTCTTGTGTGCGTTTTCCCCCAAGACCCGGGTTCCACGGCAGGCTTGCCTGCTGGGGTCGGTGGAAAGCGCCGCAGCAATCATGCCTCGGGAGCGCCATCCACACGGAAAGGCTATCGCCGTGCGGCTTCGCAAAGCCTCACGGCGCGAATGAGGTATCGGCCCGGACTCTGCGCTGAGGCTTGGCGTACGCAATGTCGCTTGATGACCTTGTCCCCATGAACAATTTGTCATTGCCATTGAGGCTCGCTCCCGTTGCAGCGAAGCGTCGAAACAGTTGAAAGCGACTTCCACCTCCATAAGAGGCGACCTATGCATGTAACAGCAAAACTTCGGCAAGCGCTCAACAGCCGGCAACTCGTCATCGCTCCAGGCGCCATGGATTGCGTCTCAGCCGCGGCCGTTGAACAGAATGGATTTTCCGCCATTTATATGACCGGCATGGGCACGGTAGCTTGCCGGCTCGGGCTGCCCGATTACGGCCTGGCAACCATGACCGAGATGGTAGCCAACGCATCGGCGATGAGCAAGGCGGTGCGCATCCCCATCATTGCGGATGCGGACACGGGCTACGGCAACGAACTCAACATGACGCGCACGGTCATCGAGTATGAGCACGTCGGGGTAGCCGGAATTCACGTGGAGGATCAGGTATCACCAAAAAAATGTGGCCACCTGGATCGGAAGATGGTGATTCCGCGCAACGAGTTTGTCAGCAAGATTGCCGCTGCGGTTGCCGCGCGCTGCAATCCCGACTTCCTGATCATTGCCCGCACGGATTCCAACGCTGTTCTCGGATTTGATGAGGCGGTCGATCGCGCGAATGCCGCATTGGATGTCGGGGCCGACATGGCGCTCGTCGAAGCTCCCGAATCCGCCGATCAACTCCTCAAAGTTCCGCAACTGGTTCACGGGCCATGTGTCTTGAATATTCTTCTGGGCGGCAAGAGTCCGCTGCTCTCTTTCGCGGAGATTGAGGAGGCTGGTTACCGTCTGGCATTCCTCTCCGACGCGCTGCTTGGTTCTGCCTTTGCAGCCTACGATCATGCGTTGCGAGGCGTTCGCGAGGCCGCCGGCAGCGGAGGCAATCTGCACTTGCCGCAGATTGCGCCGGCGCGGGAGATCTTCCGTCGCCTTGGCGCCGAGCGCTGGGATGCCTTACGGGCAAGTTGATTACCGGAACACGCTCGCATCAAAAAGGTATCGACGATTCGCGCTCTCCTCAGCGTCTGGGATCTGTTCTGGACGAAAACTGGACCCTGTCCGATAAGAAGAATCTTCCTGAGCCCGCGTACCTCTCTTTTCTATCTCTTCAAACTTTAGTGTTCTGGGTGTACCACCTCCACGGATCCGGTCTCCGCGGATGCGAACGAGATCTCCATGGCTTGGGTGGGGTCGCTCCAATTGGGCGGTTTTACGCCATTTGTGTTGGCAGGTGGTTGCGCCGGCGTGGATCTTGCCTGCCGGGTTGATCCCAAGCCTCGATTGAGCTCTTTGCGGAAGAGGCGGGGAGAAGGCGGAGGCCGTGGAGGGAGCCAGACGTCAGT
Source organism: Acidobacteriota bacterium (assembly GCA_021819585.1). Taxonomy (GTDB): domain Bacteria; phylum Acidobacteriota; class Terriglobia; order Terriglobales; family Acidobacteriaceae; genus Granulicella. The sequence continues at coordinate 16,800 of JAKAQS010000027.1, read as the reverse complement.
GTCAGGTGATACTCTGCCAGACATGTCGCAACATAACCACCGCCACAACGGCGGCTTTCACGGCCAAGGATACATGCCGAGATTTTCTTCTCGGCCCGAGGAGTCTCCAGAAGATAACCCGCAGCAAGAATCGCTTGGGGGGCCGAGCAGTCTGAATGATCATGCCGAACATGGTGCGGTAGGGTTCGATCTGGCGCGAGCTGCGCTGGAGGAGATGCACGCCGCAGGGTTTCGGCCCGAGTTCGGGGATGGAGTGGATGCGCAGATGGCCGAGCTGGAGCGGCGTGCGGCGCAAGCGACGGCGGACGATGGCGAATCTGGGAGCAGCCGTGAGATCCAGGATCTGAGAGGGTTGGGGTGGTCCTCCGTTGACAACGATCTCTCCATGGACCTGGATCAGATTGAGGTTGCCGAGCGCGTAGAGGGTGGAATCCGGCTGCGAGTGGCTATTGGGGATGTAGCCTCCATGGTGGATTTGGACTCCCCGATCGACCAGCACGCTCGCGCTCAGACGCAGACGATCTATACGGCGGTGAAGAACTTTCCCATGCTGCCGCTGAAGCTGTCAACGGGCTTGACCAGCTTGAACGAAGCTGGCGACCGGCAGGCCGTCGTGATGACGTTTACGGTAGGTCCGGAAGGAGAGATGAGCGATGAGAGCGTGTCGGTGGCTCTGGTAAGAAACCGGGCGCAACTGGCCTACTCGCGGGTGGGGCCGTGGCTGGAAAGAGTTGCGGCGGGGGTGGAGGACCACGACGTGATGAGCCTGCGGTCGGACAGTGCGCGGATGCACCCGGCCGACGCCAGCCTGGGCGAGGCTTCCGGCTTTTCGCAGGAGGCCGGGTTGGGCGCCAACTGGCTGGTGGAACAGTTGCGTTTGCAGGATGAGGCGGCACAGGCGCTGCACGCCGCACGGGTGAAACGTGGAGCACTGGAGTTTCATCGCGCCGAGGCCGATCCAGTGGTGATAGACGGCCGAGTGATCGCTGTCCATGAGGTGATTCAGAATCGCGCCATGAATTTGATTGAAGACCTGATGGTGGCCGCCAATGGGGTGATGGCCAGAGCCCTGCGCAAGGGCGGCCGGAGTGGCCTGCAGCGGGTGGTGAAGGTCCCGGAGCGGTGGGACCGGATTGTGGCGCTGGCGGAGGAGCATGGAACGCGCCTGCCCGCGGCGCCGGATTCAGCCGCGCTCAACAGTTTTTTGCAGGAGCAGCGCGAGACCGACTCCATTCACTATCCGGATCTTGCGGTGGCCGTCATTAAACTGATGGGGCCGGGAGAGTACATGCTGATGCGGCCGGATGATGATCCGACCGGACACTTTGGGCTGGCGGCGCGCGACTACACGCACTCCACAGCGCCCAACCGGAGGTTTCCGGATCTGGTGACGCAGCGGATTCTGCACGCGATGATGCGCTCCGAGCCCGCGCCCTACCGCGATGATGACTTGGCTGCGATTGCCGCGCACTGCAATGTGGCCGACAGTACGCTGCGCAAGATAGAGCGAAGGATGCAGAAGCGCGTGGCCGCCGTGGCCATGGCCGGCCGGATTGGCGAGGTCTTTAACGGCGTGGTTACCGGCAAGAGCGATAAGGGGGTGTTTGTGCGGGTGATCCACCCTCCGTTCGAGGGCCGCGTGATTCAGGGAGAGGATGGGCTGGACGTGGGCGACAAGGTGACGGTGAAGTTGCTGCACACCGATCCGGCGCGAGCCTTTATTGACCTTGCCAAGGTGGGTATGCGAACCGTGAAACGGAGCCCGAGAGGCTGAGGTCAGGATGGACATGCGCTGAATGAGGGATGCTGGGCAGACTGCTCGAAGCAGGGTTTGTGGTTTTGGAACCGGATTTGGGTTCAGAGCCACGGTTCGGCGCGGCTTGCCGGGTCTGGCGGTGAACCCAGAGGATCTTGAGCGGAAGTGGAACCCAACGGCTCGGCTCCGGGGGTGTCCTCACCCAATGGGAAGGCTGCGCCATTCGCTCTGCGGGATACCCGGGAGGCCGGAAGATGCTATAACCTTTCCCTATGAGTTCAGCTTCCTTTGCCGCTTCCGCTCCCTTTACCCTGCTTCCCTTCGAGAAGAAACTGGATCGCCTCGCGGAGGTAGCGGTCCGGGTTGGGGTGGGCCTGCAGCCGGAGCAGGAGCTGGTGATCACCGCGCCGGTCGAGGCCCAGCAGCTGGTCCGCCACATCACCGAGCAGGCCTATAAGGCTGGGGCGAAGCTGGTGACCACCTTCTACGCCGACGACGCCACGAGTCTTGCCCGCTACCTGTACGCTCCCGACTCCAGCTTTGACTATGCTCCAGTCTGGTACTATGACGCCTTGGCGGCCGCTTACCGCTCCAACGCAGCCCGCATGGGCATCACTGGGGCGGATCCAGCCCTGCTGGCAGGGCAGGATCCGGCCCTTGTCTCGCGCGCCAATGCCGCCGCATCCCGGGCGTACAAGCCGGCGATGGATCTCATCACGCGCTTTGCCATCAACTGGACGATTGTCGCCGCCGCAACCCCCGCCTGGGCCTCCCTGGTCTTCCCGCATGATTCGCACGAGCGCGCCTTGGCCAACCTGTGGGATGCCATCTTCCATACCTCGCGCATCACCGGCGAAGATCCGATTGAAGACTGGAGAAGACACAACGCCAACATCAGCCGGCGCGTCGACCTGCTGAACAACAAGCGCTACGGCGCGCTGCGCTTCTTTACCTCTGGAGATGCTCCCAACGGCGGCACGGATCTTACCGTTGGGCTGGCCGATCAGCATCTGTGGTGCGGTGGGGGAGCCACAGCCGCCAACGGCGTCTACTGCAACCCCAATATTCCTACCGAAGAGTGTTTCACCACGCCCCACAAGGATCGCGTCAACGGCCATGTGGCCGCCTCCAAGCCGCTCTCCCACCAGGGTACGCTGATTGAGGGCATCCGCTGCACCTTTGAGAACGGTCGCATCGTTGCCGCCAAGGCCACCAGGGGAGAAGATGCGCTGAAGAAGCTGATTGGGACCGACGAAGGAGCCTGCCGGCTGGGCGAGGTCGCCTTGGTTCCCCACAACTCGCCCATCGCCCAATCGGGCATTCTGTTCTGGAACACCCTTTTTGACGAGAACGCCGCCAGTCATATCGCGCTGGGGCAGGCCTACTCCACCTGCCTGATGGGGGGTGAGTCGATGGACAAGGAGCAGCTCGCGGCGCTGGGGGCCAATCAGAGCCTGATTCACGTCGACTGGATGATCGGCGGCGCCACGATGAACGTGGATGGCCTGTGCGCCAACCGCGCCGCGGAGCCCGTGATGCGCAACGGCGACTGGGTCTCCTGAGCGCTAGAGTTCGCCGAAGATCTCCTGAATGTCATGCACGCCGGTGTGGGTAGCCAGCCACTCCGCGGCGCGGACGGCGCCTTCTGCGAAGGGGCGGCGGGAGTTCGACTCGTGGGTCAGGATCAGGCGATCGACGGCGCCCATGGCGATGAGCGAGTGGATGCCCTCGACGTCTCCCGTGCGGTGAGAGGTGATGGGAATCAGATCGTTCATACTCGCCGGAAGGCCGTCAACAGCGCGGAGAACAGCGTCGCGCAAAGTAATCGCTGTGCCGCTGGGCGCGTCCAGCTTGCTGACGTGGTGGGTTTCGGAGATGCTGAAGGTGTAGCCGGAGTCCTTGAGCAGAGAGGCCATCTCGCGAGCAAGCTTGAGCATCATTTGCATGCCGATGGAGAAGTTGGTTCCGTAGACCAGAGGTGTGCTATGCCTCTGCGCCAGGGAGCGCATCTCAGGGAGGTGGTCGTACCATCCGGTGGTGCCCACGACCATGCGCAGGCCATGGGAGAGGCAGGCGCGCACGTTGGCGACGACGGCCTCCGGGGTGGTGAAGTCGATGGCGGCGTCGAAGTCCCGGAGAAGATTGGGGGTGAGGGCTCTGGCGCCGGCGTTTTCCGCCGCTGCCAGGACTCGGACCGTGTGGTTACGCTCAGCGGCCAGTTCCGCAACGAGCCTTCCTGTCTTGCCGGAACCTAGAACAAGGATGCGCATGAGGCTAGTTTAGACCGGCAGCGGATGCAGCGCTGGGGTGGCTGCCGAGACTGAGACTGCTGAGGGCGGATATCGCCAGTGGCGCACTTCGCTATCAGGCGGCTTCTCGGCCGAGAAGGGAGGGAATGGCTCTCCTGCTAAGGCTTCGGTTGAAAAATAACGTAACCCCCGCCGTTGTCTGCTTCCCATCTGAGCGTATCGGCTTCCCATGAGCGCTCCGCGCTCGCTTTGTCTCGGAACTTCTGTGACTCCGTCGGCTCCCCGTTTGGAAAACATAAAGTAGGACCAGTACCCGTTTTCGTCTTGTCGAGGCTGCGAGGGCGCAGAAAATCCACGATAGGTGCTCATAGGGTGAAGTATAGACTGCTCCCGGTGTTCACCAGTTCCCGTTAGCAGGGTACTCACATCCCGAAGTGGCGCCTCCCTGCCCGATGGGCCGGGCTGTGGCCTCTCGTGTGGCTTCCCGAGAGGCGACCGGAGCTTTTGGGGTGTCTTTCGGGCAGTCAAAGAAAACCGAGCAGGCCAAGTTGGAGTCGATATCGCTATGCGCTTGTAGACAAGGAGCGAGGTTCGACGTCGAAGATGTTGGGGTCGGGGTTGGCGAAGAACTTCCGGTGCAGGGAGCGGAGAGCTTCGTCCACGTCTTCTTCATTGATCATGAAGCTCATATTGATCTCACTGGCGCCCTGAGAGATCATGCGGACGTTGATGTGGGAGATCGAGGAGAAGACCTGGCCGGAGATGCCGGCCTGACCGCGGATGTCCTCACCCACCAGACAGACCAGCGCCTTGTTGCCCTCATACTTGACGTCGGCGATCTTTCGCAGCTCGGTGCAGATGGCCGGGAGGGCCTCGCGGGAGTCGACGGTAAGGGAGACAGAGATCTCTGAGGTGGAGACCATGTCAATGGCGCACTGATGCTTGTCAAAGACATCGAAGATGGATTTGAGGAAGCCATGGGCCAGAAGCATGCGGCTGGCCACGATGTCGATGATGGTGAGCTTCCTTTTGACCGCAATGGACTTGAAAGGGCTGCCGCAAGGGGGCGGCGTGGCGGTGATGCGGGTGCCATCATTCTCAGCGTTGCGGCTATTGAGAACGTAGACCGGAATGTTCTTTTGCACCGCAGGGAGGATGGTGGCCGGGTGCAGAACCTTGGCCCCGAAGTAGGCCAGTTCGGCTGCCTCTTCAAAGCTGATGGTCTTCACGCGCAGGGCCTCGGGGACAATGCGAGGGTCGGCGGTCATGATGCCGTCGACGTCGGTCCAGATCTCAATGGCGCCGGCGTGCAGGCCTCCGCCGACCAGGGCTCCGGTGTAGTCTGAGCCGCCCCGGCCCAGGGTGGTGGTGATGCCGTTGCAGGAGCCGATGAAGCCCCCCATGACGGCGACTTGCCGGAGTTCGACCAGGGGAAGGACGTGCTCAAGGAGCGCAGCCTCAATGGCCTCCTCCTGCGGCGCAGCCTTGCCGTAGTGATTATCGGTGAGGATGACCCTACGGGCGTCGACATGGATGCTGGGGATGGACTGTTCGGCGAAGGCGGCCGTGACCAGCAGCGAGGAGATGCGTTCACCAAAGCTGACCACGTTGTCCGAGGATCGCGCCGTAAGCTCGCCGACCGCCGCGATCCCGCGGAGGAGGTCGTCCAGGGCGTCAAACTCATGATGGATGTTGAGCTGCAGCGAATTGAGCCGGTCGCCATTGTCGCCGGAGTTGGTGACCAGCTCCGCGGCGGCGTTGAGATGGCGGGTGCGCAGGCTCTCGGAGAGCTTCAGCGCCTCTTCACGTGCGTTGCGGCCGGAGGCGGCCGCGGCGGCCAGCAGCGTGTCTGTAACCTTGGCCATGGCCGAGACGACGACAATCGGGCTCAGGCCCTTGCGCCTGCGGCCGGCGACGATGGCGGTGGTGCGGCGGATGGCGGCCGCATCTTCCACCGAGGTGCCACCGAACTTCATGACGATGATTTGACGGCGCGGTGTGCTCATGGAATCTGTTCTCCCGTGGCTGCTCCGGGACCGGCGCACAGGGCTGCTTCCAGAGAAAGGATGCTGAGCAGCAAGGCGCACGCGCAGCGCGTTGTCGAGCGGCGGCGGGCGGCAGGGAAGGCGTCGAGGCTCATGCGGATATCAGCTCCGCGGAGGCGGTTCCGGATGCGACGGGGGGGTAATCACGGAAGTCGAACTTGCCCATGACGGCCAGAATCTCAGCGTTGAGAACGGCGGCCCCGGCGGCGCCGCGGATGGTGTTGTGCGAGAACAAGGTGAACTTCCAGTCAAACAGGTTGCAGGGACGGAGACGGCCGACGGTGGTGGTCATGCCGTTGCCTCGCATCAGGTCCAGGCGCGGCTGCGGGCGCGTGTCTTCCGGCGCATACTCCACGGGGAAGAGGGGAGCGGAGGGAAGATGAAGCCCGTTGAGTCCTTTACCGTTCAGGGGTTGGAACTCCTGCCATGCCTCCAGAATCTGCTCCCGGGTGGCTGATTCCCGAAGCTTGATGCTGACGCACTCGGTGTGGCCCTCCAACACGGGGACTCGGTTGCAGTGCGCGGAGACGATAACGGGAGCGGGCTGGAAGCCTGAGCTGGTTGCCGAGCCGAGCAGCTTGGCCACCTCCTCCTGTAGCTTTTCCTCCTCATTTTTGATGTATGGAATCACGTTGGAGAGAATGTCCAGCGAGGGCACGCCGGGGTAACCCGCGCCGCTGACGGCCTGCATGGTGGAGACGAAGAGCTTTTCGATGCCGAAGCGAGCTTCCAGCGGGGCCAGGGGAAGCACCAGGCCGATGGCGCTGCAGTTGGGATTGGTGACGATGTAGCCGCCCGAGGGCGTGCTGCTTGCCTGGTCCTTCGATCCGCGGCGAGTGGGTTGCTGCTCGATGATGGCGAGGTGAGCTGGGTTGACCTCGGGAACGACGAGCGGCACGTCCGGCGCCATGCGAAAGGCGGAGGAGTTGGAGATGACGGCGCAGCCGGCGGCGGCAAAGAGCGGCTCCAGGTCACGCGCAATGGGAGCGTCTACCGAAGAAAAAAGAATCCGCGGAAGATCAGGACCTGCAGCCGCGGGGGTGTTCGGCTGGAGGACCATGCGGGCGATGCGTTCCGGGAGCGGGGTATCCAGTCGCCAGGCGCAGGCCTCGGCATAGGTCTTTCCGGCGCTGCGGTCGCTGGCTGCCAGCCAGGTGATGTTAAACCAGGGATGATTCTCCAGAAGCTGGATGAAGCGCTGCCCCACCATGCCGGTAGCGCCAAGAATTCCTACGTCTCTGCGTTCCATCTATCAAGAATAACAAGACTGGGGCAGTGGGAGACACCGAGGCTGAGAGAGAAGGTGAGGCGCTGCCGGCGCCGTTGGCTCCGCCACGCCCGGGACGCGCGCCCTTCCGGCCAGAAGAGGTCTGTCAGGCGGATTGCGGCAGCGCCCCGGGGAGATTTTGGGGCATGTGTCCCCGGACGCCGCCAGCTCCGCCGCTCATTCGATGTAGGTGTCTCGGCGGCGGGTGTAAACTCGGGAGCCGCCGCCTCCCCAGGCGCAAACCAGAGCGATCGCGTGGATCAGGAACCAGAGGCTGATTCCTTGATCGGTATAGATCCAGAACAGGATAAGCAGACGCGGGACCAGCAGCATGACGATCACCGGAACGACTCCCACCACCGATGGAATGTAGCGCGCCATGTCATGTTGCATCCACGCAACGGCGATGCAGATGCGCGGAAGAAAGAGGGAGAGCGCCAGAAACCAGAGAGGAATGGCGTGAGTTGCCAGGTTCAAATGGATGGTCATGGAAGACATGGCTCCTGAGCGAGAGTTGCCGACTGCGCTGCGCAGACGCTTTCAACTTGCAAGAACGTACCACGAAAGCCTTGAAACCGGAGAGGTGCAGCGGGTTCATCGAGCCGCCGAGGCGAAGCCTACTTGGCCGAGAAGTTAAAGTTGGCCGTGGTGACGGCTCCTCGAGTGACCGTGACCTGGATGTCCTGCTCCCCAAGTTTTTCCTGCACCGCCGCCAGAGTGTATGTGCCTTGGGGAAGGCCGGTGATGTGGAATGCCCCATCGGATCCGGTGACGTCAAACCACGGGTTAGGGGCCACGTTGATAAAGGCATTCATCCACGGGTGGTAGCTGCAGCGGACCGGGAGCATGACCTCGGGCGCTTTGAAGGTCTCCGTGCGAGGCGCGGAGTTGGCCAACTCGGAGAAATTCGCGGAGGGATTGCCCGTCTGGGTGGGGAGAGTAGTGATGTTGTGGACGGTGGCGTCAGAGTTGACGAACTCGACGGAGCCGCCTTGCTGTACCGCGACCACATGGGGAATGTAGGTGCAACCTCTCTGATCAAGCACGGCCGGCGGAGTGCCGGCGGATGCCGGAAGGCTCGGCGCGCCGGATTTGATGTAGACGTAGACGTTGGCCAGATGGTGGTGGTTGACGACCACCTGCTCGGTGTAACTGGGCAGGTTCGCCTGATAGCACCCTGGGTCGGCGGAGACATTCAGGCGGACGCGGGGGGGTGTCTTTCCGGTAAAGGATATGATGCCGGAGACTCCGCCAGCCGCCGACGCGGACGTCATGGGCGCCGGATGAGTGGCTCTGGCCGGCGCAGAGGAGGAGGTCTGCCTGCAGCCGGCCAGCGGCAGAGCGAGTAAGAGGATGAGAGAAGCAGCGCGAGGAATCACGATGTTGACTTGGATGCTGCCGAGGCATGGAGGGTGGTTGGAGCGGTCGCAGGAAACCTCTGGCGGGGGTTTTTGTTGCGGAGCAGATCCTCCAATTCCATTTTGAACTCATTGACGTCCTTGAAGTCGCGGTACACGCTGGCGAAGCGGATGTAAGCAACGGTGTCAATCTCTTTCAGGCGCGCCATGATCAGCTCGCCGATGGAGGAGGTGGAGCGCTCGCGTTCATTGGATTCGGCGACGAAGGCCTCGACGGCATCGACGATCTCCTGCATCTGCGAGGCGGAGACCTTGCGCTTTTGGCAGGAGTGGAGCAAGCCGGTGAGAACCTTTTGGCGGTCAAAGTTCTCGCGGCGGCCATCTTTCTTGACCACCATGTACGGAATCTCGTCGAGGCGTTCGTAGGTGGTGAAGCGTTTATGGCAGCTTACACACTCGCGGCGGCGCCGGATGGAGTCGGCATCCTTGCTCTCCCGGCTATCAATCACTCTATCTTCGATGAAGCCGCAGTAGGGGCATCTCATGGCTGCCTCGATTCTAGTGTACGTTTCCTGTGGATGGGCTCATGGAAGGAGGCGCGGAACGGTGTTCGGCTGGGAAAGACACTGCGCGATCTTTGCGGAATGGCGTGAGGCCGGCAACCGAAAGCGTTGCGCCGGGGACGAGATTCACAGGGTCGAGGAATCAAGGGTAGGAGCCGCGTCCGGCTGCCAACGTCACTCTGGCCCGGGGATCTCGGCGCTTTGTCTTGCCTCGCTCAGGGAGATGCCCTGCATCTGGGCGGCCAGCAGGCCGGCAGGGATGACGGCCAGGTTGGCTACGGCCAGAATGACGGCGCCGCAAGCGGTTGCCGTCTCCAGAGGAACATTGAAAAAGCCGCGCAGAGCGGCGGCGAGGACGGCGATCTGGGTGAACCAGCCCAGGATGGGAAGCTGCAGAAGTGATCCTCCCAGACTGGTGGCCAGCAGCAGCATGGTGGCCGCAAAGCTCAGGCCGGCCAGCTCCGGAGTGGCGCGGAAGGAGTGGGCGGCGCACAGATACATCACCGCGATGATGAGCCACATGAAAAGGGAGATCGTCAGGGCGGCGAAGAACTCGCTCAGGGTAGAGACGATGCGCAGACCGTGGCTGAACTCCAGAATGCGCTCGGAGGCCGTGTGGGCCAGGCTCTCCGAGACGGGGCGCAGAGCTCGCCTGGCCAGGGAGGCTACATGACGGCCGGCCAGGCGCAGGGAGATCGCAAAAACAGCCAGAAAAAGGGTGGCCGCCAGCGAGACAGCTCCGGCGCGGGCAAAAGCCTCATGATGCGGCATGTTGCGCGGCGCCAGCGCCAGCGTGATGGAGAAGATCATCGCGGCTGAGGCCAGATCGAAGGCGCGCTCGATAGAGTAGACCGCAAGTTGCATGGCGACCGGGGTTTTGAGGCGGCGAGCAATCAGATACGGGCGTCCCAGATCGGCAAAGCGGCCGAAGAGACCGACAATGGTGAAACCGATAAGCTGGGTTGCGAACATCTCCTTGGCCGATGTCTTGTGTAGCGGGGAGAGCAAAACTCTCCATCGCCAGGCGCGCAGCCAATAGCCAAAGTAAGTACAGGCGAAGGCAAGAAGGATCAGGGGAAGAGAGACCGAGCGAAGCTGATGGAGCAGAGATCGCCAGCTAAAGTTGATGTGTCCGCGCGCCATCCATGCGCAGAGAGCCAGCAGCACGAGCAGCGCAGGGAGCAACTTGCGCGGCGTAAGGCCTCGCTGTCCAGACGCCTTCGGTCCTGAGCCTGGCTGGGCAGCGTTGACGGGCCTGGTGGGTGATTCCATCAGGGCGCGCCATTCGCCGCGATAGTGATGGCGGCAGGAGCGGCTTCGCCAGACAGAGCGCCCGCGGCTGGATCCGGTGGGGCTGTGGTAGAACTCTTTGCCGCGCCCTCGTCAGAGTCACGGACACGGCCTTCGCCGCGACCGATTCTGGATGAGACGGCCTGTGCATGTTGCAGGGCCAGCTTGCGCCGCATGAACTCTCTCAGGACGCGGTTGACGTAAGCGCGGGTCTCAGGATAGGGGGGGACGGCGTGGTAACGGTCAACCGCGGCTGGTCCGGCGTTGTAGGCAGCTAAAGCCAGGGCGAGGCCGTGAGCGTCATTGTGGGGGTCGTAGCGGTCCAAAAGCTGATCGAGATAGGCTGCGCCGCCAGTGATGTTCTGGTCGGGTCGAAAGGCGTTGCGGACGCCGAACTGCTGCGCGGTTCCAGGCATAAGCTGCATCAGGCCCTCGGCTCCTGCGGACGAGACGGCGTTGGCGCGGCCATCGCTCTCCGCCTCGATGATGCTGGCCAGCAGGGCAGCGTCGATGCGGTGCTGACGGCCGGCGGCTGAGAGAAGTTGTGGAATGTTGGCTGGAGTCTGCGCGGCGGCGGTCGCAGAGTGTATGCCGGCGGGCTGCGCGGTTCCAGAGGGGGCCGGGCCGGGCTGCGGAGGATCGGGCAAGTTTTCAATGCTGGAGACCAGGCGGGTGGAGATATCGATGAAGTCGCCGGAGTGGGGAGAGAGAAAAAATAAACGAATGTGGTCGCTATCGATCGACTCATACCGCGCGCAGTCATAGGAAAAGCCGTTGCGCAATGTGACGCGCTGGAAGGCGCGCGCAGCGGGGCAGAGCTGCGCCCCCAACAGAGCAAGGGTAGCCGCGATCAGCAGGGAGGAACCTAAACGGATACGGCTTGGTCGATGACTATGCACTCAACTTGAGATTATCATTCAGACTTTAAAGGCAGCAATGGGCTCAGTAAAGGCGGAATCCCGTCTAACAACCGGTTTTGGAATATGGTTCCGGACGGTCATCATCTTGTGTCAGGGAGCGCGTGGATGCGTTGTCCAACTTGTTTGAAAGCCAGGATCTACCGGTCGAGACAGACGATGATCGACCGCTTCTTCTTCAGCCGTTTCGGAATCTTTCCCTGGCGCTGCCATCGCTGCGGGGTGAAGGTGCGGCTGCGGATTCGGGAGGAGCATCACAGCCGGCCTCAACAGATCTGGATGGGCTGATGGAGCGGCCGTCGCCGGCGGGCTGAGTTGGAGCGGGAGGGTCCGCCATCTCGCATCGAGTTCTGCGGCGAAGGTCCGAATTCCACCTACTTCCACGCAGGGGCGCCGGCGAAGGCTGCTTCAATCGCTGTGGCCACGCCGTCCTGATCGTTGGAAGGCAGAATGGTCCACCCGCTCGCGATGGCCATGGATCGCAGGTCGTCGGGAGCGTTGGACATCAGGGCTGGCTCGCCGGCCAGACGCAGCATGGCGAGATCGTTCCAGTTGTCGCCGATAGCCAGGATCTCTGCGTAACCAATGCCGCGAAGGACGGCCAGATGCCGAAGAGCGGAGGCTTTGGAACATCCGGCCGGCAGAATATCCAGAAGCGTCAGATCCGTCTCCGGGTAGGTGGTGCGGTGGAGCGCTGCTTCAACCTGGCTGCGGTCAGCTTGAGAAGCGTCTGGAGGGAGTTCCTGCTCACCGACCGGGATGATCCGGGGGTGCTGGACCAGACGCTCTTCCGCCCGCAACATGCGGTCGATGGGACCGCATAGCATCATCTGGATGGGCAGCTCCTTGCCCGGCTGGAGCGCGTCTTCAATGGGATTTGCCTGCAGGATGTACTGCCGGTTGGCTCGCATCCAGCGGCCGATGCTGGAGTGGATCTGGTCGATGTTCTGGACGATGAGCGCGCCGCGGGAGTCGTTGCCGTCCGGACCGGTGAGGTCGAAGGTGAGAACCAGGCTGCCGCGGTAGTCGTCGAGGTAGGCGCAGAGCCAAAGCGCGGTGGAGAGCCGCAGGTGAGAGCGGTGAATGAGGTCCGAGCCGAGGGTGCGGATCACGGCGCCGTTGGAACTGATTACGGCCGAACTGGGTTTGAGGCCAAGATCGCGCAGCGCCTGCATCGCGAAGCTATGACGGCGGCCGGTGGAGATGACGATCTCCGCTCCGGAGTTCTGGGCAAGCTCCAGCGCGGCGCGGTTGCGGGAGCTCACCTGCCCGGAGGAGTTCAGGAGCGTTCCGTCGAGATCGAGGGCGATAAGGCGGGGTGGCATCTACGTCTAGGGTAGCCCATAACCTGGCTTGAGAGGCTAAGGCCCCGGGGAACGGAAGCACATGTGATAGGCGCCAGGCGCCGCAGTTGATTAGGATGATGCCTATGCCTTTGATCACCCATCTGGAGTGCAGCCGTTGCCGGCATCAGGTCTCCATGGCGAGGCCACCGGAAGCCGTGATGCCACCATCCTTCTGCCCGGTGGATGGGGGGACGCTGCTGATTCGCTATGACATGAAGGCGTTGCGGATGAGAGCGCGCCGGGAACAACCTGCGGAGCTGGCCGCGCGCCCGGGCAGAAGCGCCGGGATGTGGCGCTACGCAGAGGTGCTGCCGGAGATGATGCCAATCTCGCTCGGGGAGGGTTGGACTCCGTTGCTGCGGAGCCGGCGCCATGCGGGACTGATGGTCAAGGACGAGGGCGCCAATCCAACGGGGACAGCCGAGGCCAGGGGGGTGGCCATGGCCTTGTCCATGATGGGGGCCTATGACGGCGGGTTGCAAGGACGATGGCCTGTGGCGGCCCTGTCAATCGGGCAGGCGGCCTATGCGGCCGCGGCGCAGAGGAAAGCGCATCTCTTTCTGCCCAGGGATCTCTCGCCTGAGGACGATTTGCGCGCTGTGTTGTACGGCGCAGAGGTGCATCTTGTGGATGGTTCCGTCGAGCAGTGCCGGCGGCGTTTGGAGTACGAGGTGAACCACCGGAGAACGGCACAGGATGCGGGTGAAGACCCCTGGATTGACCTCTCCGCGCCGCAGCATCCGTTTCGAGTGGAGGGCGGCAAGACCTTGGGTTATGAACTGGTCGAGCAGATGGGATGGACGTACCCCGATGCGTTGCTCTGGCCGCCGGGCGATGCAACAAGTTTGATTAGCGTGTGGAAAGCGTTTGAAGAGATGGAGGATCTGGGATGGGTTGCCGGTAGACGTCCCCGCATCTATGTGGGAGAGATCGCGGCAGGAAGGTTCGCGGCGGCGCTGGACAGCAGCTCACTGGAGATCGTAGCGGCATCGGGCGGACGAGTGTTGAGACTGGACGAGCGGACGATGTTGGTTGCGCTGTCCGATTGGGCCATGCAGGAAGGTGTATTTCTTTCGCCGCAAGGCGCAGCCGCCGCGGCAGCCTTTGGGCCGCTTGCTGGCGGCGGCGAAGTACGGCCGGACGAACGCAGCGTGTTGGTGAATCCCTCCGCAGGCTGGAAGGATGGCGATGCGTTGCTAGCGGCGCTGCCTCTGCGCAGGCGGGGAAGATTCCCTACCTCTCTGCCGGTGGGTGGAATCATTACTCCGGTTTAGCGGGGCGGTGTGCCGCGGCGGAGGTTGGCGTTGGGTTCGCAAGTTGCTCCCGGGTCAGCCGCTGCAGGCTACGATGGCGGACGCCGGGGCAAAATTTGAGTGCTTCAAACAAGCCCGGGTGATAGAGGACTTGGACTTCGGGATTCCGTGTGCGCGGCCTTTGCGCTACTTGTTGAAGCAGTTTCTTCCGCGAGGGCCGTGGTCTCCAGCAGCTTTGGCCTCGGTCTCCGTCAGATACTTGCCGTTCCTGGTTCGGCCGTAGTACCGATCGCCAGGACAGTGGTAGACATGGGTGGAGAGATTCACCCAAACCTTGTTCGGCGCCGCCCCGGGAGCCTGCTTTGCGGCCGGTTGAAAAGGGTTGTGCTTTGCGGGCGAAGGGTTGGCGGTGGAAGTGGCCGTTTGAGCGGTAAGCGTGAGAGAGCAGGCCAGTACGAGCGCAGAAAACAGGAGCGCAGAGAAAAGGGAGCGAAGTTGCATGGATTCTCCTTGGGGGAACTGAATCTTGGGGTAGATCCCATCGGGACACTGGCAAGAGCAAGGGTGATGGAAGTGGCTGCCCTCCCGTTCCGGTATCAAAAGAGCTGTGATCCACAATAACGAAGAACAGAGATGTTTGCCGAGTACGTGCCGCTGTTCATGCGGCCGCCGAGTTTGAGACGGGATACGGCCGTGGGGGGATGGCAGTAGACTTGTGTTGATGCTGATTGATGGAATTCATATACCTTTGACGGCGCCGTTCACCAGGGACGGCGGGAGCTATCCGCACAAGCTGGAGTACAACGTTGGGCGCTACTCCTTGACCCCGGCGTCGGGGTTGGTGGCGTTAACCTCCGAGATGGAGGGCGCTTCGCTGAGCGATGTGGAGATCGCCGAGACGCTGCGGTTGATTGGTGAGGTGGCTGATCCGGCCAAAGTGCTGGTGGCTGCGGTGGCCAAGGACAGCGTGCGCGGCGCGCTCTACGTTGCAGAGACCGCGGCCAAAGAGGGATTCGATCTGGTGCTGCTGGCAGCGCCGCCACAGTGGGAGAGCCTTAGCGAGCAAGAGGTGATGCTCTATTTCCAGGCTGTTGCGGACAGGGCTCCGCTGCCCATCGCGCTGAGCAGCGGAGCCCGGCGGCAAGGTTACCGGCTGAGCGTGGATGAGATTGCCGAGCTGGCGCGGCACAGCAATGTGCTCGGCATCTACGACCACGGACTAACCGTAGAGCGGCTGCACGCCATCTCCGGGGCTACAGGAGGGGTGCGAAGAGAGGTGCTGGTGACGAGCGTCTTTGCTCCTGTGACCCGGCGTATGCAGCAGCGGGGTGTGACGGACGAGACCGGATTCGTGGCCGCCGCTTCCATCGCGAACGCAGGCCCGGGGGCGGCTCCGCGGATGAGCGCGGTCAAGACACGCACCAAGGCGGTTGGTTTTCAGGTGATGTCCATGGGCAGCTCGACCGGATTTGCAGATCTGCTGAAGTCGGGTGTGGCTGGTGCGATGCTGTCGCTTGCAGCCTGCTCCCCGCAGGCATGCTATGAGGCTTATGCGGCGTTCAAGGATGGAGATCCGGCGCTTGCGGAGGAGAAGGTACAGCGTCTGGAGGAGGCGGATGCCATGGCCGATCACTTGGGAATCGGCGGATTAAAGTATGGGTGCGACTGCAACGGCTACTACGGTGGTGAGCCTCGTCTGCCGCGTCTTGCGCTGAACGCGGAAGGACGAGCGAGCGTCGAGCGGGCGCTGGCGGGGATCCGGAATTAGAACTGCCGCTGGAACGGAAGCAGACCTCGGCCATTGCGGCTCTCCTTCCGCACCTTCCGGCCTGAATTTTCATGACAGGATCTATGCCGGAGCCCCGCGGTCCGCAGGCAGCAAAAGTTGGTTGCCGTGACGGCCGGCAGGCGCGTCCTGGCGATGCTCCGGAGCCGAATAGCTGGCTGGGCGTCATTCCCGGGCGTTCCTGCACCCGCCCACAAAGCCTTGGCTGGGAGGCGGTGCATTCGGAGAGGAGTCTTTAGCTTCAGAAGCCATGTACGTACACGTGGCAAATGCAAGATGGATGGTCTTCTTTGAGCGCCGCTGGGGCGGATGTTTTCTCGGGGGCAATCTTCGCCGATCGCTCGCGTGAGTTCTCAATCTGGCGGAGATTCGGCGTGGACCGAGCTTGTCCGTGGCGTCCTGCCCAGCTAGGGCTTCATGAACCAAGCCACCAACCCGGCCACTGCCTGCCCAATGACGGCGATCCAGGGGATAAACCATGCTCCGAGCAGAGGAGCAGCCAGGGGATAGGCCCAAGCCAAAAAGGCTATTGGAGAGGCGATCATATGGGCTTTGCGAACGGGGCCGGCCGGCGCCCGTTGCACAAAGTAGAAAATAGTGGCGAGCAGAAACAGGACGATGATGCCCACCGCGATCCAGGGAGAGAATGCAGCGGGCGGCTTGGCAGTGACCAGGCTGTTAATCGTCAGGGTGAACATCGCCACCAGCTCGGCAGGTATGTACTTGGCCAGCCTTGTTCCAAAACCGTCTCCGGTCCCGTTGAGCAAACCGGGGTTTTGGGGAATGACGTAACGGCTCATCGCTGCGCTCCATAGAAAAGATAGATGCTCATGAACCTGATTGCACCTGCGGTTGATTGTTTCCGTTGCAGGGAAAGAAAACTGAGTGGAATTGTACAGCCGTTCGATCAGGGATGGCCGGGGGAATTGGCCACCTGATCTCAGGGTCTCTTCGGATGTTTTCATTAGAT
>JAKAQS010000247.1 GCA_021819585.1 Acidobacteriota bacterium | reverse complement strand
AGCGACTTTTCCACGCCCCGGCCGGAGTGGCGGCGCTCGCTGGTGTACCGTGCGCCGGCGCAGAGCTTGCGGCGGAGCGGGATGCAACAGGCGCAGGCCGGCGCGGCGGCTGGGCGCAAAGCGCCGGGCGAGACCGTGCCATGTTGATGAGGCCCGGCCGCGCCGCCGTGGAAGCGATGGTGCGCATGGCCCTGGAAGAGGACGCTCCGTGGGGGGATTTGACCTCGCAAATGCTGCTGCCGGCTGCTGCGACGGTAAGCGCCCGGCTGGCCGCGCGCGAGCCGGGGGTAATGTGCGGTGAAGACCTGGTGGAGGCGGCCTTCCGGCTGACCGACGCCGCTGTGACAATCCGCTTTGACCGGCACGACGGCGAGAGCTTTGCTGCCGGGGAGACGCTGGCTACGCTGCACGGCCCGGCGCGCGGCGTGTTGCAGGCCGAGCGCGTGGCGCTGAACTTTGCCCAGCGGCTGTGTGGCGTGGCCACGCTGACCGCGGCTTATGTGCGCCAGACGGAAGGGACGCGGGCGCGCATCACGGACACCCGCAAGACCACCCCCGGCCTGCGCCTCTTTGAGCGCTACGCCGTCCGCTGCGGGGGCGGGCAGAACCACCGCTTCTCCCTCTCTGACGCTGTGATGGCCAAGGACAACCACCTGGCCCTGCTGGACACGGCTCTGCCGGAGGCTCTGCGCGCGGCGCGCACGGCACTGCCCCACACCACCGCCATCGAGGTGGAGATTGACCGCCTGGAGCAGCTTGCGGCGCTGGAGCCGCTGCTGGGCACGGTGGTCCAAACCGTTCTGCTGGATAACTTCCCCGTGGAGGAACTGCGCGCCGCTGTGGAGCGCATCGCGGGCCGCGCCCTCACCGAGGCCAGCGGCGGAGTAACGCTGGAGAGCGTGGCGGCGATCGCGGCAACGGGAGTGAACATCATCTCCGTGGGCGCGCTGACGCACAGCGCTCGCGCGCTGGATCTGGGGTTGGATATCGAGCCGGCCACAAACCCCGGCTGAAGTTCTCCCTCTGCGTTCGTCCCGGAGGCAGGCGCGGGCTTGGCTGCAATTGGCGAAGGCTGCGATACTAAAACTGAGAGAAGATCCGTTGGAACGATCTTCCGATTGAGGCAAATTTAGTTCGAGAGATCTTTTCGGTTGCGAAAACTCGGTTTTCAGCGATCTTCAAGCGGTGCATCTTTCGGTGGATCCGTTCTTCCCGGCTCCGCTGCCTGCTGAGCTTCTTCTTGCGATCTTGTGTCGGTCGGTTCGCCCTTTTGGCCTGTTGAGTTTATGTGTTTTTAGATTGGCTGAGCTTTTTCTGTTGATCTGTCGAGCTCATGCCTTTTTGGAGCCTGCCGAGCTTTTCTGTTGATTTTTCTATATGCCAATCGTCCGCGAAACCTTCGAGAACACCCTGCGCAGCGCTCGCTCCACGGTCTCGCTTCGGGAGACGGCGAACCTGGCCTACGACAGTTTTCGCGCCAGCAAAGCCCGTTTTCTGCTGACCATGCTGGGCATGGTGATCGGCTCCGCCTCCATTGTGCTGGTGGCCACGGTGGGCCTGACCGGCAAGCAGTATGCCCTGGACACCATCTCCTCGCTGGGGCCCAACAAGGTGGAGATGCAGTACACCGGCGGCTTTGTCATGGGACCGGACAACATCTCCACCCCCGACTACATGACGATCCAGGACATGCAGGCGGTGGACCAGCAGGTTCCGGGAATTCGCTACAGCTCCCCGATGCTGGAGTTTCACGACCGCATCGCGATCGGCAACGGCATCAGCCGGGACGCCATGCTGCTGGGAGTGAGCCCGGAGTACAAGGACATCCGCGGCCTGAAGATGAAGGCGGGGCGTTTCTTCGATCAGGAGGATGCGATCAACCACGCCAAGGTGGCCGATATCGTCGGCGTCATGGCCCTGGAGTTGTACGGAAACTACCATGACGCCATCGGGCACACGATCTCCATCCATGGCATTCCCTTCACCATCATCGGGGTCTTTGTGGAGAGCATCGACACCTTTGGACAGTCGGAGATCAACAACCACACGCTGCTGGTGCCCTACGAGGTGGCCCGCTACTTTACCGGCAGCAACGACCTGAAAGAGATCTTCTTCGCCATGGAGAATCGCCAGGACGTGGAGCCCGCCGCCCAGCGCATCACCGCCCTGATCGCCAGCCGGCATCGCCCCACCAGCGAGTACACGGCCCAGACGCTGACCGACGTGCTGAATACCATGCGGGGCATCGCCAATATGCTCACCGCGGTGCTGATCCTGGCCTCGGCGATCACTCTGATCGTCTCCGGGGTGGGCATCATGAACTCGATGCTGGCCAACGTGCAGGCGCGGATCAAGGAGATTGGCATCCGCAAGGCGATGGGCGCGACCAGCCGCGAGATCCGGCTCCAGTTCCTCACCGAGGCCATCTTTCTTTCCCTCTCCGGCGGGCTGGTGGGAACCATCCTGGGCATCGCCCTTCCCATCAGCGTCGGCCTGTTCACGCCCTTTGCGGTTCCGGTCTCCTACTGGGCCGCGGTAATCTCGCTGGCCACCTCGGTGCTGGTCGGCGTGATCTTTGGCACGCTACCGGCCAACCGCGCGGCGATGCTGGATCCGGTGATCACCCTGAAGTACGAGTAAAAGCTCGAAGCCGCACGCGCGCGGCCACCCAAGGCGCACTCCGCCGCGGCAGTCTCCATCTCCATCGCTCGCGGGAATCGGGGCCGCCTCTATACCGCCCGCATCTGGACGGAGTCAAACAGGCCGTTGAGCAGCGATTCGCGCTCATAGGCGCAGAACTCTCCCACGGTTTCAATGGAGCCGGTCTCATAGAGGTCGCGGGCCCGGCAAGCGCCGCCGCAGAGGTAACGCAAGGCGCAGCGGGAGCACTTGTCCAGGGCATCCACGTTGATGGCGCGCAGGCGGCGGAAGACCGGTGAGTGGGCGTAGATCTCCTCCAAGGGCTGCCGGCGGATGTTACCGGCGCGGAAGGAGTCGCCGTGCAGGAGCTGGCAGGGGTAGACGTCGCCGGTTTCGCTGATGCTGATCTCGCGCTCGGCCATGGAGCAGCGCCGCGCTCCGCGGCCGCGCAGGCCGGCCAGGCGCTGGGGCAGGTTGCCCATGGGCGCTACGCCGCCGGCCTGGGTAAGGGCGCGGTAGTACTCCATGCCGCTCAGGGCCGAGCGCTGCAGAGCGCTTCCCCTGCCCGCTTTGAACAGCGGCTGGAGCGAGAGCCTGGACCCATGCCGGGCCACCATGACGTCAATCTCGCGGCGGTTCTCCCGGGTGACCGTCATCGCCACCTTGACCCGCGCTCCGTGTTCTTCGAGCAGGCGGACGGCGCGCTGGGCGCGGGCAAAGTTTCCGCTGCCGCGCGTGGCGGCGTGGGTCCGCTCGCAGCTCCCATCCAGGCTGATCTTCACCAGATCCGTCACCGCCGCTATCCGCGCCGCGTTCTGCTCATCGATCAGGGTTCCGTTGGTCAGCAGGTGCACCTGATTGCCCAGCGCCTTGACCTGCTCGGCAAAATCCAGAGCGTGGGGGTGGAGCAGAGGCTCGCCGCCGGAGAGAACGTACTCCACAGGAGAGCCCAGACGAGCTACGCCGGCGGCGATGGCGTCCAGATCCTGGCGGGTGAGCCTCTCGTCCGGCTCCGCTGCTCCGGCGCCGCTCCGGGCATAGCAGTAGACGCAGCGCAGGTTGCAGCGCTGGGTCAGCTTGAGGTGAACGATACGCAGCGGAACAAAGGACGGCGCTGTCGGCGCCGGCGCAGAGGGCAAGGGCGAGCCGGCAAGGCGCTGGTCCGCGGACGGAGTTTGCCCAGCGACCCCGGCTTCTGCATCTTCGAGCACCTGGCGCGCCAATGCCTCTGTGAACAGCGCCGCAGCCGGCTCCCACAGCGCCTCATCTCCCGGGCCGAGGATCTCCTCCATGGTGGATCCGGCGCAACGCGAGAGCAGGATGGCGGCGTTTTCATTCACCACCATCCAGTCCGGCGCGGCGGGCTGCAGGAACAGGTGCTTGTCATCACGCTTGGCGTAGAAGACGTCCGGGGCCAACTTCAGCCGATGTGGATGCCGCCCCACGAGCTAGCGTCCCGCACACTCTCCGCCGCCGCAACAGCCACGGCCGGCAGCGTGCTTCTCTTCCCTGCCGCCGCAGCAGCCATGCCCGGCGCGGTGTTCCTCGTGGCCGTGCCCGCCGCAGTCGCCGCCCGACCCGCAGTGCCCGTGCGCGGAGCCGGCATGGTGTCCTCCCGCTCCACAGCAGCGATGGCCGGCGCCGTGCTTCTCTCCGCCGCAGCATCCGTGCCCGCCGCCGCAGTCCTCGCCCGCGCCGGTGTGCCCCTGGGAGGAGCCGAGGCAGTCCTCTCCGGCGCCACACGCTCCAACGGCGCCGGCGCATCGTACCGCGCCGGTGCTCCCGGCGGCCTGGGCAGAGAACGAGGCGGAGGGCGACTCTGACGCCTGCCGGCCCATCCATATCCCCTGCTGCCGAGCCAGGGGCAGACCGCTCAGCCGGCTCAACGCATCCGCGGCAGACAATAACAGGGTCTGCCCACCGGCCAGGCTTCCACTGGCGCTCGACTCAAAAGCATTCAACATGACGTCTCCTTCGCAGCCATCTTCCGCGGGAGTCTCCCAGGGAGTTTCCGGCCGGCGTTTCCACCTGTCCGCAGGACAGACGCAACTCCCTTTTACCGTTTCCCCGGCGCTCCGGTAGGTGATGGTCATCACAGCCAGGCGAGATCCGATCTCGCCCCGGCCGCTGTTTGCGCGAGAAGGAAGGGCGCAGACGGCCAAAACACGCCACACGCCGGGATCCGGCGGAGGGCAGCGTCTGCGCGGACCGTCAGTTCGCAACCAGAAGTTCGGGTCCGTGATTGCGGACGTTGCCCAAGGCGGAGCTGCACGGCTGGATATGCAGCTCCCGCGGCGGTGCGGACCGCAACAGATGCAGCGGGGCGGAGCGGGAGGGATCGCGATCCAGCCACTCCTCCCAGTCCTTCTCGGGCAGGATCAGCGGCATGCGGGAGTGGATGGCGGCCATGTCGGCATTGGCCTCGGTGGTGATCAGGGTGAAGCTCTGCAGCCATCGATCCACCTCCTGGGGAGAACGCTTGGGCTCCTTCCAGGCGTCCCACAGCCCGGCGATGGCCATCATGGCTCCGCCGGGCAAGCTGACGGCGTAGGGCTGCCGCACGTTTCTGGCCGCTCGGTGGCGCGAGGGCGAAGGTGGGGAGGCGGGGATGTGAAGGGCGCCAAGGGATGGCGAGGCGGGCCGCTCTGACCACTCGTAGAAGCCGTCGGCTGGGATCAGGCAGCGGCGGCGCTTGAAGGACTCTCGCCAGGTGGCCGAGGTGGAGAGCGACTCGGCCCGCGCATTGAAGGTCGAGATCTTTTTGAACTCCCGCAGACTGGAGGCGAAGGAGGGGATCAGGCCCCAGCGCAGCAGCGCCAGCTCGCGTTCGCCGCTATCCGTGGCGAGGCGAATGACGGGCTGAAAGGTGCTGGGAGCGATGTTGTAGTCCTCCGCCAGCGGATCCGCAAAGACCTTGCCGGCGCGAAAGCGCTCCGCGATCTCCTGCTTGTCCGATCTGCGAAA
>JAKAQS010000246.1 GCA_021819585.1 Acidobacteriota bacterium | reverse complement strand
AGTCCTGTGCGGCCGCGCCACCTGGCAAGGCGGCGTGCCCATCTTCGTGCGGCAAGGCGCTGCGGCGCTGCGCGCGTGGCTGGAGACGGAGGGCGCGGAAAATATATGCAAGGTGAACAAAGTGCTGGAGGCCGCGACGCCATGGCAGGAGAAGTTTGGCGTCAAGCCGGCCTGATCTTCGCGCATTCTTTGAAACACCTCTCTGCTTTGAGATTGTTTGACTCAGGCTTGTGCTTCTTCGTTCCGAGCCATCGCCCGGTACTTCCGCGCCAGAACAAAGAGCGCAACGGTTCCAAGCAAGGGCATCAGCGCCGCCATCATGAAGACAGATCGATAGGAGCCATGATCCACCAGATAACCGGTGAGCAGCGGAAACAGCAGGCCGGTCAGTCCGCTGGCAACGCCACTCATTCCGGTCGCCCGTCCCACTTCGGCGCCGGTAAAGAGATCCGTAATTGCCCCGAACATGTTCACGGAGAGGAAGTTGTGACCGAAGATCGCGACGCTGATCATCGTGAGCGCAAGCGTGGGGCCCGCCACGAACGGCACCAAAAAGCTGGCCAGGCACAGGCTGCTGCTGAAGTACATGGTGAGTTTGCGAACGCGGGGCGGGGCCGCGCCGCGCCGTTGCAGCCAACCGGCTGCCCACCCTCCGGCAACGCCTCCAACACTGCCCAGGAAGAAGGGAATCCAGGAGAGGGCGCCGATCTGCGTCATCGTCATGTGCCGCGCGCTATAGAGATAACTCGGTAGCCAGTACCAGTAAAACTGGATCACGGGGCCGATGAAGGCGCGGCAGAGCACCACTGCCCAGGTAGACGAGTTGCCGAGCAGCGTCTTCAGAGGCACCTTTGGCGCCTCGTTCTCATTCAACTCCTTGTTCCGGTGGCTAGGGTAGGTGAACCACCAGAGCGCCACCCAGATAAATCCGAGCAGCGCGGGAACGAAAAATGCAGCGCGGAACCCATAGCGCTGGGCCAGATAGACGATCAACGGTGGGGCAATCACGGCGCCGACCACGCTGCCACTGTTGAAGATGCCTATGGCGAAGGTGCGTTCCTTCTCTTCAAAGGTTTCGGATACGGCCTTCATCCCGCCGGAGAAGTTGCCGCACTCGGTTCCGCCCATCCCCAGCCGCGAGAGGCCGAGTTGCATCCCAGAGCGAACAAACGCCTGCGAGCCTGTACACATCGACCACCAGCAAACCGCGGCGCACATCCCGATGCGGCATCCCCATTGGTCCATCAACTGTCCCATGGGCAACTCGCCGCTCATCATGCCGAATTGAAAGGCGGCGACAATCCGACCGTAGGCTTCGTCGGAGAGGTGGAATGCCGCCTTCATCAGCGGCGCCAACACGGAGACCGTCTGACGGTCGATGATGTTGACGACCGTGATCGCAAAGAGCAACGAGAGAATCGTCCAGCGTTGGACGTTCGCCTGCGGAGGAGGCGCCGTGAGTTCGTCGGCCGGGGTTCTGGTTGCCAAGCTGAAAGCTTCCGTTCTGATTGATGCGCCGGCAGAATGCTGATTGTTGCAATAGCCGTGCCGCCAGGCGGGTTTGTTGCTTCGAGAAGATTACTTCAAATGCGGCACAACATGCTTTCCACCCGGCTATTCCTGGAGTTGCTTGTCTTGCACGTGCTTGGGTATGTCCGGAAGCTGCCGTTGCAATCGAAATTGATCCTTGTCTTCTGTATAATCGATTGGAAACGATTATTGGAGGATGATAATCCATCTCAGGATTCAGTGCCAAATGCAGACGCCTCTTTTTGGGAAAAGAAGGCCTGCGGCTGCGTCTCTGGAGGCCCACTGGAGCGGAGAACCTTTTTCGGAGAGCTTCCTCGGGATCTACTTCGGTAGGTGTGTCTCTGGAGACGCCGCTCTCTGAGATTCTATCCGCCAAGATCTCCTGTCCGCCATCTCTCTCGGGTGGGTGAGGGGGAAGAAGTCTATTCGATGTGGAGTCGATCATTGAAGGTGAAATTCGAGAAGACAATTGCCATCGTCGGTGGCGGCATTAGCGGATCCCTTTTGGCTGTCCAACTCAGGCGCAGAGGAGTTGCGTCCCGTATTGTCGTGCTGGATCCCGCGCCTCAGATCGGATTGGGGCTGGCATACTCCACGCCCAGCATGCTGCACCTGCTCAACGTGCCCGCTGGGAAGATGAGTCTGCTGCCGGATGAACCTGACCATTTTCTTGAATGGCTCCGTTCCGCGCACGACCCAGAGGCAACCGGGGAGCAATTCATCTCTCGCGCCGTCTTTGGCCGTTACATGCAGTCGTTGCTCCAGTCGGTAGAAAATATCGACCACATTCGCGAAGCCGCCATAGACTGTCGCCCAAGCCACGGAGGAGCGGTGCTGTCCCTCTCCGGCGGTGAGCAACTTCAGGCCGAGTGGGTTGTTCTAGCCACTGGAAACTTTCTTCCCGCTCCGCTTCGCGGGGTAAGCCGGACTGCCGAGAAGCATGGAGTCTACTGCCACTCCGCATGGGACAGGAGAACCTATCAAGGGATCGATCCCAATGCCTCCGTTCTCCTGATTGGCTCCGGACTCACCGCCGTCGATGCCTGGGTCCGCTTGCGTGAACTTGGGCATTGTGGCGTCATCCGCATGATCTCCCGTCACGGTGCATTGCCCCAGCCCCATGCGCCTTATGTTCCGCTGGCAGGGTGTGCTATCGGAAAGCCCCCGCAAACTGCACGCGAACTGCTCCGCGCCATGCACCTTGAGATTCGCTCGGGTGTACCGTGGCGCGCCGTTGTGGATAGCCTGCGGGAGCGTACGAATGAGTTCTGGGCCGCGCTACCGCGGCATGAACAGCAACGGTTTCAACGCCTTCTGCAACGCCGCTGGGACGTGGTGCGCCATCGCATGGCGCCTGCATTGGCAGAGAGGCTTGCCGGCGAGCTGGCTGCGCACACCGTCCAGGTGGCGCGGGGCAACGTCCTTTCCGTCGACTTTGCCACCGGCGGCGCACAGGTAACGGCAAGATGCCCGGACGGCGAGACACATGTTTGGAGCGGCGCCCGGGTCATCAATTGTACTGGCCCGGATCTGAAATACTCCCGCGTAGGCTCGCCGCTGCTGCGTCAAATGCTCCTACGTGGAGATGTTGTGCCCGGTCCGCTCGGGCCGGCGTTGTGGAGCGACGAAGAGGGAGCGCTTCGTAACCAAAGCGGCGAGTATTCCAAGGTGCTCTTCAACATCGGCCCCGGCCGCCAAGGCGTTCTGCTGGAGTCGATCGCCATACCTGAACTGCGCCGGCAGGCGGCTCAGCTAGCCGAGACTCTCGAGCGGCGGGTCAACCGCGCTTGGGACTTCGAGCCGACTGGGTGGGAGAGGAGAAATACGGAAGAGATCGCCGGATCCGGTTGTGCGGACTGGGCGTGATCCTTTCCTTCAGGATGCCGCTGGAAGCGGCGTCCAACCGCGGGCTCGAATCGAATTACGGCAGGTCAGCAGCTTCTCGCCCTGGATCAAGAAGGGCGTCCGGGGGCGGAGTCCGAGCCCCCTTGCGCCGGCTCGCGCCGCCGCCAACGATCGGCTGTTTCTCCAATGGACAAACAAGGATTGATTGCAATGTATTGGCCGCCCGTGGTGAAATCCGGGGGTAAAGCGGGCCAGGGGCAATCCGAGACGCTGCGAATGTGCTGAGTGGGTTCTGGTGTACGCCTCAGACCTGGAAGGGTCATTGTGGATCCCTGGGTAGGGCTCAAATCAGGTTGCCGTTTCATGGGCTAAGCTTAATTGCGAACTGCGCAATGTGGCGAAGCCAGGACGTTAGCAAGTCTCAGGAAACCGGTTTTTTCAACGAACATGCCACGCACCGCGGCTCGCTGTCATCCATAGAGATCCAGACCTGGAGAAAGCAATGGACCGTAGAACGTTTAGCAAGCTGGCTGGTTTTACCGCGTTGGCTGCTCTGGCCGAAAGTGACAACGCCAGTGTGGCGCAGGACGCTGCCGCCGGCGGCGAGGTCGTGCTTGAGGACGCGGAGGTGATCCTTGCATTCGATCCTGCTTCCGGCGCGCTCACCCGGATGCAACGCAAGTCAACCATGTGGTCCATTGAGCGGCGTCCCGCTCTCGGCGTTTCGTTTCGCATGATGGTTCCCCTGCCGGACCGCAGCGACAACCTTATCCTCGGTAAGAAGCAACGCGCCAGGAATATAAGAAAAATTGCCCACAACCAAGTTCAGATCCAATGGACAGACTTGCTCAGTGAGCATGCAGGGGTGCTGCCCATCACCTTCACGGCAACCGTTACGCTCCAAAGCGGGGAACTCGTGTTTGATGGTGTGATTGACAATCAGTCGGACCTGAGCGTCGACACGATCGAATATCCCTACTTTGGGGATCTGACCCCGCCCACGCCCAACACGCCGATGACTGCGAAACACCTGGTTTTGGGAGCCTTGCCGAGCGAGGAGATCTATCCAAACTTTTCGAACAACCTTGGCTATTGGGGGGATCGCTATCCCACCAAGATCATCAACGCCAACGCCTTCATGAGCCAATTTTGTCTCATTCAGTCGCCCGAGCAAGGCGTCTACGTGGTGATGAAGGATCCGGAGATCCGTTACTTCCTGCAGTTTATCTTCTCCCAGCTCCCTGGCGTCGTGGATGTGAATACCAACGCCGTTCCCCGCGCGGAAGACATCTCCGGGATCCCGGTGCATCTTGAATTCAGACCGTGCCACTTCGTCTTTGCGCATCCCAAATCTTCCTTCCATCTCGCGCCCATCGTGGTGCGCCCTTATTCGGGTGACTGGCACGCCGGCCTGGATATCTACAAGCAGTGGCGCGCCACATGGTTCGGCAAGCCGCATATCCCAGACTGGGTGAAAGAAGTCCACTCCTGGCAGCAACTCCGCGTGGATGGCGCGGAGCAGGACTACCTGGTTCCGTATTCTGATCTTGTGCAGTACGGCAAGGAGTGCGCCGAGAACGGCGTGCGCGCCATCCAGGTGGTCGGCTGGGCTTACGGCGGCCAGGACGGAGGCGATCCCGATCTTTCCACGGATCCTGGGTTGGGCGACTGGGAGCAGCTTCACGATGCCATTGCCAAGATTCAGGCCATGGGCGTCAAGATCATTCTGTTTGGCAAGCCCATCTTCGCCGCCATCTCCAGGACCTGGTACAAGGAGGTTCTCTACAAGTACGAGTGTACGGACCCTTACGGAGACAAGTACGAGTCCGGAGGCTACAGCTACACCACGCCGGTTCAGCTAGCAGGAATCAACAATCGCCGCAGGGCCATCATGGATGTCTGCTGCCAGGAGTACCGCGACATCGCCACACACGAGTTTGAAAAGACGATCAAGCTGGGCGCCGCCGGCTGGCTCTTCGACGAGGTTATGCAGCACAACGGCGTGATCTATAACTTCAGCGCCGATCACGGCTATAACCCGCCCGGGTATCTCTTCAACGCGGATATCCCGCTCGCCAGGCAGTTTCGCCAGGCCGCAGTCAACACCGACCCAAAATACTTCCTGCCCGGCGGGGCCACCAACGGAGAGGATTTTCTCTTTTCCGGAGAGGGTCCGGGCGACTGGCTGATGCCATACTATGTACTCGGTTATTACCGGATCGATTGGGGCACGGTGCATGAGATCGGAA
>JAKAQS010000245.1 GCA_021819585.1 Acidobacteriota bacterium | reverse complement strand
ACTCGACGCCCAGGAGATCCTTCGGAGCAAGAACAATCTGCTCCTCAAAAGTGGTGAAAGGCACTCCTTCCGCTCCAAGAAGCCTCGCCACAACCCCGAGATCCCTCACTCGGACCGACATTGATGTTAGCAACGGCTGCGTCTGCCTGTCAGCCGCGGAGACCACCTCCAGCCGTCCTCGCTCCAGGGCGAACCTCAAGCCACGCTCCGGGGCGAGTTGCTTCTGGGCGCCGGTGAATTGGGTCAGGAACTCCTCATGCCTCCCAGGATCCGGCGTGGCAAGCGTGACCGCGGCGATCTCTTCCGCTCCATTTGGGTGCCGCTGAAACTCCGTGTTCCAGAAATTTTCAGGATAGTGTTGTTGGCAAACAAAGAATCCTGCATCCGGCGCCGCCGGATCGGCGGCAAACGCCAGCGTGAAGGCTACCTCGGTCAGCGATCCATCGGGCTTTTTCGCATTGCGTTGGAAAAAGAACGGATCAAAATCGCCGATCCTTTGCGCGGCAAACGCTGCCGCGTCATAAGCGGCGTCCGCGCTGCGCAGAGCGAGCATCGCCACTCCCTCTCGCCGATTAAGAAAATCCTGCACGAACGCTCCAAAGCTGAATTGGCGTGGCCGATGCGGAACGATCAGTTCGGCGGCGCCGCCGAGTGTAATCAGCTCCATGAAGGAACCGGCAAACTGAATCAGGCGATTCTCCGTCCCCCAGGGATGCTGATTCCGAGGACCGACCTTGAAACCCAGCCGGCGATAGAGATCCGCCGCCTGATCCAGATCGCGAACAGCGACGACAATGTGGTCAATGTGGCGCATGGAGCGAGTTTAACAAGCGTTCCATCTCTAGCTCTGTGCATGCAATCGCTGCATCACTTCAGACACAGCCCGTTCCGCGGCGCTGACAGCGCCCGCAAGATAGCCGGGCTCGATGGCGCTTGTCTCACTTCCGGCAAGCGAAAGCAGCTTCCGCCACTCGCCTGTTACCCATGGCTTGGCAGATGGGCTCGGATGCCCCCCGGCGCTCCGGTCCGCCGCTGTTGCGGTCAACGGGTCCGCCGCCCAATCCTTGAAGAGGGTGGCGCGCGGATCTCGCGCCTCCGGCCCGAAGAGATGCGCAAGCTGCTCGAGGCAAGCCTTGGTAAGCGCAGCGGATCCGAGCGATGCTCGGGCGTCAGCAGGAATGCCGGGGAAGCCAAACAGCGCCGCTCTTCCCGAGGCTGTTGTCGCGTCATGAATCTCCGCCAGAGGCCCAACCAGGCTCTGCGCGGAGCCAGCGAGTCCAGCGTCGCGCCAGAATGGGCGATCGTAGATGGCAAGAAACTTTGCGTGCGGAGCCATCCACGTTGGCGTCTCCATCCAAAGTTCTTCCACGCTTGGGTCCATCGCCGGAGAGAACGAAATCCGCGCCAGCAAGCGAGGAGGAACCGCCGCGATCACGTGGTCCGCAAAGATCGCGTCCTCCCAGCCGTCCGGTCCCGCCGTCGCCAACTCCACATGGTTGGATCGAAGCGTCATCCGCTTTACTTGCGCGTTCAGCAGAACGCTGCTCCCCGGAAGATCCTTTGCAAGAGCTTGAATCAGGGCTCCGGTCCCGCCGGCGATACGCATCGACTGCGGCTCCTGATGCGTGGCGCGATAGCGCCAGGGCGTTTCGCGCGACATGCGGTGGAAGACCACATCGCCTTCGCTGTACTGTGGAAACGTTGCAACGCCCAGATCCCGCACCAGAGCAGCCACCTGGGGCTGCGCCTCCGGCCAAAACCAAGAGGGCCCCAGATCGAAACCATCCTCCGCGGGCGCGCCTGACGAGTCCACCGATAGAACTCGTCCGCCCAGCCGCTCACGCGCTTCCATCAGCCTGAAGTCAATGCGCGCCGCATGAAGGAGCCTTCCGGCATAAAGACCGGCCAGCCCCCCGCCTACAATCGCAACCGTGGTTTGCATCCGGCTCCGTCTCTCGTTACGGCCTTATGCTGCTTCTCTCCAAAGGCGCTCGTCACTTTCAGCCGGCCAGCCGGTCACCCCCATCGTTCACGAAGTTCCGGCATTGTCGCTGCTTGATTTGTTCGCGGCATGGGCCGGCGGATGACGATGGTGATGAAGGACGTGTTTGTCGATGTCCGGCCAGAACTCGCGGAAGACGTTGGCCAGCGCATCACGCCCAATTGCATAACCAAACTTCTCTGTAAAGTCCTTCGTCACGCCTTGTTCGTCTGGATAATAGCTAAGCGAAATCGCCTGAGAGACGCCCCGGCCCAGGATCTCGGCGGCGTTGAACGTATTCTTTCCCTGGTAGTTCGGCGTAACAAAGATGCGGGTGGCGGCATACCATCCCCGTTTCCAGATGCCGCCCGTGCCCATGGCGAAGTAACGCTCGTCCTCGTGAAGCGGAACAGGCAATATCGCGTACACCCAGTAGTTGCCGTCTGTCTTGTCCAGGAAGCCACGCCAGTAGTAGGCCCAATAGCCACCCACGCCCTTACCCAAAGAGGGGTGGGCGTCGTCACCCTTGGCCAACAAGGAGGTAATGCCCACGAAGACGAATGCCGAGTAGTCGAAACTTTGCTCGGTGGCAACTCCGTACGCTTCGCGAGTGGTCGGCGGCGGCGCCGTCACTCCTGCGCTGACGGCGCGGTAGTTGGGCATCATGCCCAGAATGCGTTTCGGCTGCGGAAGAAGGTCATCCTGCGCCGCCGGCGTCTGCCCGGCAGCATTCGGTACGGCTTGGGTCTGTTGGCTGGAACTCTGCCCAGCCAGGCTCTGTGGCTGCGGCGCCTCCGGCAGATCGGCGCTAAGAGCGGCCTCCTGCTCAGCATCTGGCCGGCGGGAGGTTGAGTACATGCCTGCTGCACTCGCCGTCCCGCAGTCCTCCAATCCAGCGTCTGGCTGTTGCTGGGCGACACCTTGAACCGGCAGGGAGAGCAGAACTATCGCCGTGAAGACCGGCGCAGACCATCGAAAAATCCTCAAACGCATTCACTCCCCTTCGCTGATTCCGTCCACCTGATCAGCGCTCGTTCCGTCCATCTATTGATCCAGATCACTTCATGGGCCGCCCGGATCCGGCTGCCCACGACCATGATTCCCATTGCTTCATCACCAACTATAGAGAGCAAAGCAGAGAACCGACGAACAGAGATCAGCCCCGCGCCTCAGCATCCGAAGTGCGTCACAACGCCGGCTCGCCCATTGGACCGAGGTTTCCGGCATAGGAGCGGTCCAGGTGACGCCGAAGCGGACCCGAGCAAACGGCAGAAGGATCTCGACCCAAAGGAAACAGAGCTTTCAGCGATGGTGGCTCTCGCATATAGACGACGATTTCGTCTTCGAAGTCGCATTTATTTGGCAGAACCCTGCGGAGAATGCACCAGATGCCTCAGCTACCCTGATCGTCCCTGAAATCCGTTGACTTCCGGCGATCTTTCTCCGCCGCCAACACGCAGCATCAGCTCTATCCGCTCTTCCCTCCTACATGCGAGCCTCCCTATGATCCGCGCCGTGCCCGCGCGGGCCGGATCCGAGCGTATTCATCCGCAGAGCTTGCAGCAACAGTGGTCCTGCTTGTGAGACGCTACCAGCGCCCAGCGTCAGGATCATCTCCCCTGGCCGCGCCTGCTGGGCAAGACGCTCGATCGCCTCAGCCATCGAAGCCGCATAGGTCACGCGGCCGCCCTCCTTCTGCCTTATCGCCGCCGCCAGCACCTGGCCCGTGATCCCTTTGATCGGCTGTTCGCCGGCTGCATAGATATCCAAAACCACCACCGAGTCCGCCTCTCCAAAGGCCGCCGCGAACTCTGCCATCAGATCCCGCGTCCGGCTGTAACGGTGGGGCTGGAAGAGCACCAGCACGCGTCCGTATCCACACTCCCGCGCAGCCTGCAGCGTGGCTCGAATCTCCGTCGGGTGGTGCCCGTAGTCATCGATCACCGTCACCCCACCTTCGATGCCGCGCATCTGGAAGCGTCTATCGACGCCTCGAAACGACGCCAGTCCGGCAGCGATTTTCTCCGGCGCCAAGCCAAGCTGCGCGCCGATCGCCACTGCGGCGGTGGCATTCAGGACATTGTGCCGTCCTGGAACATGCAGCTCAAAGGGGCCCCACACCACGCCCCGCGCATTCACCTCAAAGCGCGCGCACGGCCGGCAGGCTCCGCTGCCGTCATCGCAAGCAGGGCTGGAGCCTGTCTCTGCCGGCAGAAGACGCAAGCGGAAGTCGGCTTCCGGCGCAGCGCCGTACGTGTACACCTTGCGCCGCACGCGGGGCAGGATCTCGCGCAGCCGGGAGTCGTCGACGCAAGCCGTCACGGCTCCGTAAAACGGAACCTTATCCATGAACTCGACAAAACAGTTCTCCACATCGCTCATATCCGCATAGGAGTCCATATGCTCCCGATCCAGGTTCGTCACGACAGAAAGGATCGGAGACAGCTTGAGAAAGCTGCGGTCACTCTCATCGGCCTCAGCCACCAGGTACTGCGACCGGCCCAAACGGGCATTGGATCCCAACGCATCCACTCTCCCCCCCACCACCACGGTTGGGTCGAGCTCTCCTCCGGCCAGCACCGCGGCCACCATCGAGGTCGTGGTCGTCTTGCCATGCATTCCGGCAATAGCGATCCCGTACTTCAACCGCATCAATTCGGCCAGCATCTCTGCTCGCTGAATCACGGGTATCTTCTGCTCCCGCGCCACCAGCACCTCCGGGTTGTCCGGCGCGATGGCCGAACTGGTCACCACCACATCGCTGCCGGCGGCGTTGCCTGCAGCATGGCCTACATAAATGGTCGCCCCGAGCCGCTGCAGCCGCTCGGTTACCGGCGAGGAGCGCAGATCCGAGCCTGAAACGGTATAACCCATGGTGAGCAGGATCTCCGCGATCCCACTCATGCCGATCCCACCAATCCCTATGAAATGCACCCTCTGCGACGGTGCAAACATCGCATGCTCCGGCAACCTTGCCCCCTTCTTTCTTTTCTTATTGTCCCACCTCGTCCTCTGCAAGCTTCATCTTCCGGCCCGTCCGACATCAGGCCTTCCCTTCAGCCCATTTGCAGCGCACCCGGGCAGAGCCGACTTCTCGGCCCTGCCTCACGCCCTCCCAGCCCCTTCCACCATAAGTGCTTGAAATATAATGAGATCGCCTTTCAGCGCGAGTCCGATCCAGACTAACAGAACCCAGCCAGACCTGGTCTCCCCAAGGGCATTTCAAAGATCATCAGGTCGACCTGCGGCAGCCGCAACTTAAATTCAATGGTTTGAGTCTAATTGTACCGAGAGCCTGAGCGTAGACAACGCCAGACTCTGAGACTCCTGTCCGCACTCGCAATCCCGATCAACGGTACCTTGAGGCGGCTGGAAGGGTAACCGATCATGAAACTCAGAGGCGCAGTTCGCAACGTATTTGCCGCTGTAACCATCGCAGCAGCGGCCTTATCTGTCTTGCTGCCGGCAACTCCGTCCCAGGCGATGATCTTCATCACGGCCGGCTATGCTCCACCCCCGATTCCTGTCTACGCTCAGCCTCCTTGCCCGGGCGACGGCTACCTATGGACACCCGGCTACTGGGCGTGGGGCGGAGGCGGCTACTACTGGATGCCCGGCGCCTGGGTGCTTCCGCCTTACGCCGGAGCCCTTTGGACCCCCGGCTACTGGGGATGGAATGCC
>JAKAQS010000244.1 GCA_021819585.1 Acidobacteriota bacterium | reverse complement strand
GTGGCCTGCGGATGCCGGAACCCGTGGAAGAACATCAAGCAAGGTGAGGGCGCCGCGTGACAAGAGCGGACAAGGGGACCAGTGTAGGGCAGTGGCCGATCGTCCGGCGCTCATTTCTTAGGCTGACTTCCGCAGAAGCAGCTCCGGACGAAGTTTTTTGTTGGCGTTGGAGGTGTGTTTTCCAGGATTGGCGAGGCGGAGAGCGTTTGTTTTCAGAGGCGGATTTTCTGAGGCGTCGTTGCGGGCCGGGGAAGTGGCGTGTAGTGAAGACTTACCCTCTTGCGCGGGCCTGGCCGATGGGCGAGATTGGCCTCATGTATGTGCGGCGCTGCTATCGAGTCAAGGACGGCAAGCGGCACGCCTATTGGGCCTTGGTGGAGAGCTATCGCACGGCGCGTGGTCCACGGCTGTTCCGGGACATTTCTTGGGTCGGCTGCCAGTTCAATTCTCGCGCCAATGGGCAGTCCAAGCGCGGCCGGCAATGCGGCTGCCGGTAACGGAATTACGCCACATGAAGCAAAGCTCAACAGGCTCTCCGGCTCGTAGTATGCCAGAATCGCAGCGACGAATCGAGTAGGCTCGGACTGGTAAATGCGTGCGCGGTGATGGAGCGCCCGGCGGGACGGCCGGGGTCGTGTCCGTGCAACAGTGGAAGTCCCTCCTCATTGATTTCGTCGACGATGGACGGTGGATCATTTCCGCCGATTGGCTCATCATCTGGGAGATAACTGTCGGTCCATATAACGGCGGTTGCTAGACGGCGAGGGTTATTCGCGTTCGGCATTCCGCCCAGAGTTCGTTCGACCCATGCGGCTGCGTCTGGAGTTTCATCAATCAAGGAGGCCATATTGGTTTTTTCTCGGATACCTTCTCCATTATCGGTCTTCCAAGTATCGAATCCCAGCCAGGCGCCGACAACTTGCCACTATGTTTGACCGACCGCTGCATCACGCCGAAGTCACTGTCATCGAAGGTTCCAGCTACCGCGTGCGCGAGGGCGAGCGGAAGGCCACCGCCCGGCACAGGGGAAAGAACGGAACCATCCAGCTCCCGCTGTTGCTTCTGTGACCACGGTTGTCACCCTTTATATGGATATGCCCGACACACCCATGCGCATCAGCGCCTCCCCTCCGCCTTTGACCGCGAAGACTTATCAAATTTGATAAATGGTAAGCAGGACAAGCGTCCGGCCATGGCTTGGAGTGTTGATCTTTCGTTTATTGCACCGGCCGTAGACTGTTCTCCGCAACGGCCTTCGCCCTTCGCATGCAGCCCTATGAAGTAACCGCAATCGACGACAGTCGGAACGCCGCTTCGGTCAGGATGTCGTGCGATCTTGTGTGCGGCATCCTGATTCATGCAAGACAGGAGGATCTTTCTGGGAGATTGATTCATCGTCTGCTCCAAGCGAACCTGCACATCTCCGTGCTGCTGTAGCCCGCGCGGGCGACCTCGCGCCCGCCCGCTACGCCGACATGGCTTCTAGGGCCGCAATACCTCGATGAAGCATATCCACGGGGCTCTCAATGTTCTCTGCGCACGGGAGCATGGACCACGGAACGCGGCCTGAGCGAGATCGTTCTTTCAGGCAGCCAGTTTCAGCTTAGGATGAAGGCCAAGCCGCAAAGCGATGGTGAGCAGCATATCGAGCGAGAAGTCTTTCCACTCGCCGCGCTTGATCTTCGAGACGCGCGGCTGCGAGATACCAAGCTCTTTAGCAGCCACCGCCTGTGTCCAGCCTTTGGCCGCGATTCGTTTCTCGATACGGATCATGACCTCGGCGCGCATCTTGAGAATGGCCGCTTCGTCTTCATCAAAGCCGAGGTCAAGAAAGATGTTGCTGCTGCCTTTGGTGATTCGGTTGTCGTTCCAACGCGCATCGGTCTTCTTCATTGGTCATTCTCCAATCAGCTTGTATCGCCGTTTCGCAAGCTCCATGTCGCCCTGGTTCGTCTTCTGAGTTTTCTTCTCGAAGGCGTGAAACACATAAATCGCGTTCACAAACTTCGCAACGCAAATCACGCGCCAGGCTCCATTGAGGGGAACCCGGATCTCATAGACGCCTTCGCCCACGCCCTTCAATGGTTTGAAGTCAACCGGCATCAGCCCGTTCTGCACCCGGAGAAGCTCCTCGCCAAGCGCTTTGCGGACCGCTGCTGGAAACTCCCGCAGATCGTCCCGGCTGCCGCCAATGAACAAAATGGGCTTCGTTCCCAATTGAGCAATTATTCCAATACTTGTCTAAAACAGGTAGGCGTTCACATGACAACAGTCGCGGTGGTGGTCAAAGAGTTGTGGCAGACCGGCCTGGAGGCCGGTCTGGAAGGAAGAGCGAGGAGAGATGGAAGTGGCGGGCGGAGGTGGCCATCAGGATCCTTGGGTGATTGATGGAGGTGAAGCTTCAGCGAGTGTATGAGGAAACTACTCCGCGCCAGCCGAGGAGACGAGCAGGAATCTTCGGTTCTGCGCAAAGCATCACGGTGCGTGGGCGATCAGAAATGATGGCCAGGCACGTGGAGGCGCAGGCTCCGCTGGCGCTGGTTTGGTGATTTCTGTCAATTCGGGACGCCCTGCAAGGATGCGGATGAGGCGAAAACGAGCACTCAGCGAGATTTTCGGGCGGTAGTGAGAGCGAGGATCTGCTTCCCATCCGGATTGAACTGGATGCACGGGCCTCCACCGGTCCTATAGAATGTTCTTGGCATGAACCAGGCCTCTAGCGCCGCTCCACCAGAGACCAGCTCGAAGTGTATCCGCGCCGTGCTCTTTGACTATGGCATGGTACTCAGCCAGTCTCCACAGGACATGGACTGGAGACGCCTTCAGCTCGCACTGGATCCCAAGGGGGAGTCTTCTGCAGAGGAGTTTTCCGCGGCTTACTGGAAGTACCGCGATGCCTATGACCGGGGGATCTTGAAGGGACCCGCCTACTGGGAAAAGGTCGCAAGCGAGTTTGGCAGAACTCTGGACCCTCCCACGCTCCAAGCGCTGATCGAGGCAGACCTCACCGCCTGGTCGCGACCCAACACTCCGATGATGGACTGGGCGGTACGGTTGCAGCGAGCAGGCATCAAGACCGGGATCCTCTCCAACATGGGTGATGCCATGGAGGAGGGCATAAGAAAGCGACTCCCCGAGATCGACAACTTCTCCCACCACACTTTTTCCCACCGCCTACACCTCGCCAAACCCGATTCGGCCATCTACCTCCACTCCATTCATGGACTCGGTGAAACTCCCAGCCATATTCTTTTCATCGACGACCGGGCGGAGAATATCGACGCTGCGCGACAAATGGGAACTTCCGCCATCCAGTACTCAGGGCAGACGGCGTTCGCACACGAGATGAAGCATATGGGACTCGGTTGGTTGCTTACGTTGTGTGCGCCTTATGACGACATGTCATCTTGCCACAGTCGCTCAAGCACTTGAGCTTGAAGTTCTTCACCCAAAAGGCGGCGGGATGAAACCCGGAAGACAAAGTTGAAACCACGCGGGGATTACTCGGCTGGAGTTCGCATCGCCCATCTTTGTCCCGCAGGATCCGAGGACGAATGTGTCAGAATCTCAGTAGCCAATGATCAGCCGGCACAAGTCGACCTTCAATGCCAGCTTCCGTTCCAACGCCTTCGGGTGGCGCGGATCGCAGCTTGCCTGTCAGCGTCTGAAGGGGGCCGTGACGGAGATACGGAAAGCTGCGAAGACGGATCCCGTGGCTGCCGCTGATAGCGCAGTCTGGCTGATGGAGCGAATCTGGCCCGCGTTTCAGCGGATCGACACCTCATCGGGCGCTTTGGGCGCAGCCGTCTGCTGGGCGCTGGAGCAGTTGGCGCCGCTCGTCATCGCGGCCCCTGCGGATCGCAACACCCGAGACGCATGGCTGGACCGGCTCCGGGAGGCAATCGAAGTCGACGGCGTTGAGTATCTCTCTCCGGTTGGCGATCACTGGGGCGAATTGTGCGGTTCGGCCGAGGTGGCTTCGCTGTGGGCCGACCGGTTTCTCAGCCGTGTGCGCATGGCATGGTCCGATCCGCGGCCGGGGTGCTATGTGCGTGGAAGCAACATCTGTCTCTCCAGCCTTTTGGCCGCGGGCCGGCATCAGGAACTGCTGGATGTGCTGGCTCTACGCCGGTTCCCCTCATGGTTTGACCGCCGCTTCGGCGTAAAGGCGCTGGTCTCGCAGGGGCGCGTCGATGAGGCTCTGGCGTATGCCGAGGCTTCGCGCGGACTCAATCAGCCGGATAGCGCCATCGATGCTGCCTGCGAAGAGATTCTGCTCGCTGCTGGCCGCACCAGGCAGGCCTACGAGCGGTACGCCCTGACGGCGAATCAGTCCACCACCGGCCTGGCCACCTTTCGGGCGATTCAGAGAAAATATCCGGAGCGCGCCTCACGCGAGGTGCTTGCCGATCTGGCCGCCGCCAGCGGTGAGCCTGGCCGATGGTTTGCCGCCGCCAAAGACGCCGGACTCCTTGATCTGGCCCTGGAGTTCGCCCGTTCTGGCCGCACCGATCCTCGCACCTTGAGCCGTGCCTCGCGCGATCTGCTGGACAAGGACCCCAACTTCAGCCTCCAAGCCGGACGCTGGGCCATCCAACGTATCCTTCAGGGCGACGGCTACGAGATCACAGTCCTGGATGCGATCGACGCGTGCCGCCACTTGCTGGCGGCCGCGCAGGTTCTTGGTGTTGCCTCTCAGGTCCGCACCGAGCTCTTTGCGTTTGCGGAAGACCACCCCGGCGAACTCAGCTCGATCCTTATCCGGCAACTGTCGGCCGATGCAATGGGCCACTGAAGATGGGCAATCATGGAAATCATCAAATCCGAGATGGACGGGCCAGACAGAAGCGCCCGCAATTCTTCGGGAAAGAGCGGCAATATCCACTCGAAGCTCATCGAACCAACGCCCGATCCTTGTTCGCCACCCTCCGTGTCATAGGTGGGCGCATCTATGGTCCGGCATGCTACACGCAGTTGCGCATCAAGGAAACGGGACGCATATACGGACCATCCGGCTACACACAGTTTTATGTCAAAGATGGGGTGCAAATTTATGGTCCCAACAACTCTATACCTTGGACTGCCTGAAAATCGTATCGCTATCGGCGCGTTGATAAGCGCGCTTTTAGAGAATCACCGAAGCAAGTTCTCGTCCTCTTCTTATCAATCTTTCGACATCCGTCTGTATCACCGACTCCTTTGGATGGGCACAATTGTTGCCGATGGTAAATAGCCCATCCATCTCCGATTTTTGAATGGGCGTCGCCACGGACGCCTTTAAGAGAGTCGTGAGCAAGTCTTGTGTGTCTGCTTTTTTCTTGGTTGGCGGATTCTTCACAACCGTTAATCCGTATGAATCAACGACCGTCCAGAGGTGCCTCTCAAGGG
This sequence comes from Acidobacteriota bacterium, assembly GCA_021819585.1. Classification (GTDB taxonomy): domain Bacteria; phylum Acidobacteriota; class Terriglobia; order Terriglobales; family Acidobacteriaceae; genus Granulicella. The sequence goes on along the minus strand of JAKAQS010000244.1, from coordinate 287 downwards.
CTACTCTTGCGACAACGCCTCCAGCCCTGAGAAGCGCTTCATCACCGCCAGATGAGTTGACAAGTTCCGAGGCTCGCTCGAACTCATCTGCTGAAACGGCGAAACTCAACTGCGTTTTCAGGGGGAGTTCCCGCGATTCTATCTCTTCTACGAGGGCAATAAGCAACGCGCGGGCGGCCCCAAGCGCGCTCTCAAACTCCGCGTGCATCATCTCGTCCCCCACGACGAAGTCGCTGCCGGTTATCACGTCCTTCATGACCTGAACGTAGAGAGCGTCAAATTCATTG
>JAKAQS010000243.1 GCA_021819585.1 Acidobacteriota bacterium | reverse complement strand
AAAGGCGGTCGGCGACACATAGCCCGTCCAGCCCGGAGCCGTGCTCATCGGAGTTGGGTTCGCCGGAATTGGGTTCGCCGCCGCATAGGCGGCCGGAGTGTAGGCGGCTGGTGGCGCGGCCGGAGTTCCCGCAGCCGCCCAGCCGGAGACCGGCGGAGCCGCTCCAGCCGCAGCGGGATAGCCGGCCGAGGCGGGGTAACCTGCCGGGGATGTGGCGCTCTCCGCCGGTGGAGCCGAGGGCGCGGGCGGCACTCCGCCCCAGCTTCTGCCCAGGTTCATCCGTTCGCCAAGATCGTTGAACCCAAAGGCATTGGGCAGCGGCAAGCCATCGCGGCGAGCCACCGCGGTATGGTAGGCCTCAAAGGCCATATAGAAGATCCATCCCCAACAGAAGATCCACCCCAGACCGCTCACATTGTTGGCCACAAACGTCAGCATCACAAAGATCGCCAGATGCACGATGCCTTTAACGAACTGGCCGTTGTACATCGCCCCCACTCCGGGGATGAATCCCAGAACGGCGGCCAGCGCCGGCCGCGGCTCATCGCCGGGGACTGTGGCCGCTGCCGGGGCCGAGGACGAAGGTGGAACCGTTCCCGCAGCTCCCACCGGGGAACCCGCCACCACCCGCGCCGTCAGGCAAGGTTCGCAGAAGACGCCTCCACCCACGCGGCGGACCGTCTGTTCGTTCAGCGGCCGTCCGCAGTCCTGGCAGAAACCGGCTCGCGCAGCCGCTGCATCCGGCGCAGCCGGTGCGCTCGCACTGCCGCCCGAACTCTCGGGAGCGCTCTCATCGTCGGTTTTGGTAGGATCCTTGTCCATGCTCGCCAGACTCTCTCTTCTCACTTGCTTCATCCGGGCCTCGCCCCCTGCCTGCCCGGTCCTTCTCCGCTCTGCTTCCCATTTTCCCTAATCCGTTCTGCCCGGCTCTCTTGAATCCCATTTCGCCGGCGTCTTTACTCCGACTCTGCTCTTTTCCCTTTACCGCCGCCGCTCCGGAGACTCGTCGTTCATCGCGTCTTCACTGCGTAACTCGTTGAGCCGCGACTCCACCTGATACACCGCCCGATTGTTCTGGAACAGTCGCGCCGCGCTCGCATCGGCATCCGCCACGGTCCGCTTCAGCGCGGAGAAGCTCGGGTGAGCAGCCCGCAGATCCCGCAATCGCACCCCAACCAGATTCAATGTCAGGGCGATGGAGAAGAAGGCCATCGCCGCGGTCATCGCCAGGCGTGGCTGCGCCATCGTCGCCCACACCGACACCCAGGCCGCTCTGGCGCGCATCGCCAAACTCCGGGTCTCGGGGCGCCGGCCAGAGACCTGCCGCTCTGCATCTATAGCAGCCCAATGCGGATCCCAGACATAACCTGGCGCAACCGGCTCAGGAACGCCCGCAGGCGGCAGCGGCAGTGGCAGCGCTGCGGAAACCAGCTCTGACGGCGGCTCCGCAGAGGCTACCCCGGGGACTGCACGTTCGCCTTCGGCTGGTGCGCAGCCTCCGGTGGTCACGGCCAGAACTCTGGCCAGCAGATCGGCCGGCGGCTCCAGCACCTGGCTCTTCAGCAGGCTCAGCCACGCCTCGCCGCGCTGGGCCTCCGCCAGTTCGCTTCGGCAGGCCGCGCAACTGGCGATGTGCCCTTCAAAAACCGCCCGTTCGGCCTCCAGCAGCGTGCCGTCGATGGCCTCCGCCAGCATCGTCCGGCAGATCAGGCAGGCCGCCGGAAGCTTCTCCTCACCCTCGGGATGCGGCATCATCGGCTCGAATTGGCTTCTGTTCGCCACTTACATCACCTGCCCTTCCAAACACCGCAGCAGCCTTGCAAGTTCGCCTCTCCCCCGGCTGATCCGGCTCTTCACCGTTCCCTGCGGAACCCCCAGAACCTCGGCAATCTCTTTGTAATCCATCTCCTGAAGATCGCGCAAAATTACCGCCTCGCGCAGTTCGGCGGACAGGCACCCCAGCGCCTTCTGGATCTGGGCGCGCAGCTCGATGCCCGCCAGATGCTGCTCCGGGCTTCTTCCTCCATCGGCCAGCCGGTCCACCTTGCGCGGGCCATCCTCTCCGCCCTCCTGGCTCTCATCCAGCGAGTCGCTGGCGCGGTCCATCCGCGATCTGCGGTAGTGGTCCACCAGCATATTCCGGGTCAGGGTGGTCAGCCAGGTGGTAAAGCCGCCCCGCTCGGCATCAAAACTCTCCAGGTTGCGATACATCTTGAGAAAGGCCTCCTGGGTCAGATCCTCGGCATCGCTCTGCGACCCGGTAAAGCGGTAGCAGATGGCATACACTCGGCGCTGCTGCGACCGCGCCAGTTGCTCCCATGCGCCGGAGTCTCCCTCCAGACAGCGCCGCACCAAGGCAGCCAGCGCTCTCTGCTCGGCCTCCAGCGCAGCTCGATCCGCCTGCGCCTGCGCACCGGCCCGCGTCTGCGCGGCAGACTGCGGCTGGGAGCGCAACTTAGGCTCTTCAGGCGGCATGTACGCCTCCTCCACGAGGCCCCTCCGGAGAGTCTCCTTATCCAGCGGCTGGGCCTGCGGTCTCCTCTCCCCGGCCGCCGTCCTGCTCCCCGCCCTCAAAAGCACGCTCGCCCGCTCTGCTGCCAGGCCAGGCCGCAGAGCCGCCCGGAACGGTGGGACTCTGCTCCGTCCAGGCCCAACCGCCGGAATGGATGCAGTCGCCATAGCTTCCCATACGCAAGCTTCGCCGCCGCGGTTCCGCAAAGGCCGGCTTGGCCCCGGCTACGGCTGCCGGCTACGGCTTGATCACGCCGCAGGCGATCCGGTTGCCGGTATCTCCATACGGGTCGGTCTTCTGGTCGTCGGGCCGCCTGTGGATCACAATCGAAGTTCCGCCGTGCAGAAAGAGCGAGTCCGGAGCGTTGGGGTCGAGGGAAATCGTGCTCAAAACGTAGGTCGCCTCGCCCTCATGATCCTCATCGATGGAGATGCCTCCGGGAAAGTCTCCATTGTGATGGCCTCTCGGGTTGAGAAATCCATGCTCCTTTCCACTCGGATTGAAGTGCCCCCCGGCGCCCTCAAAGTCCGGCCGGTCGCAGACCGGATTTTCATGGATGATGATGGCGTGCTCTCCAAAGCGCACGTTCTGGAGATCCAGGTGAACCTTCACCCCTTTCTTGACGGTCTTGAAGGTGGCATAGCCGGCATCCTGCCCGTAGGAGTTGATCAGCCGCACCTTGATCTTCTTGGGCCCGGCAGGCGCCTGCGCGGCGGCGGACAGGGCCGCCGCCAGCAGCAGTGGGGGCAGCAGCCAATTCATTCGCATCGGGAAACCTCCTTGGGAAACCTCCGCCAGGCAAGCCCGGAATACCCAGTTATCCACCGTTGGCCTACAAGTTAAGATAGGCCCTGATATGGCGGATTCACAAACTCCCGGCGTTCTGGAAGTGATCACCGGCCCCATGTTCTCCGGCAAGAGCGAGGAGTTGATTCGCCGTCTCAAGCGCGCCCGCATCGCACGCCAGCGGGTTCTCTGCTTCAAGCCGGACATCGATCTCCGCTACAGCCAGACCTCCATCGCCAGCCACAGCTCCCAGACCCATGAAGCCACTCCCGTCGCCAGCCTGGAAGATCTGCGCGCGGCGCTCTATCCGCAACTGGACCAGGTGGATGTGATTGGCGTCGATGAGGTCCAGTTCTTCTCCGCCGCTATCCTTCCCCTGGCCTTGCAACTCATCGCCTTGGGCAAGCGGGTCATCATGGCCGGCCTGGACACCACCTTTGCCGGCGAGCCCTTTGGCCCGGTACCCAATCTGATGGCTGTCGCGGATACGGTGACCAAGCTCTCCGCGGTCTGCATGGTCTGCGGGGCCGCCGCCATTCATACCCAGCGCCTGAGCCACAGCCGGGAGCTGGTGGTCGTCGGCGCCGCGGGCATCTATGAGGCTCGCTGCCGAGCCCACTTCCATCCGTTTGTGGATGAAAGCACCTCAGAGCAGTTGAAGCTGCCCGCGCTGTAGCGGCCCGCGAACCTATCGCCCAGCCATCACCACAGCGCTGCCCAGCGCCGCCGCCAGGGCCAGCGGCATCGCCACCATACCCACCTTCAAAAACTTCCACCCACTCATCTCGATCCCCTCCTTGCGCAGGGCAGCGAGCCACAGGATGGTCGCCAGCGATCCGGTGACCGAGAGGTTCGGTCCCAGGTCGATGCCCAACATCGCCGCCTGAGCCATCAATCCATGCACGTGCGCCGCCTGAACCGCGCCCCCGGCGATCAGGCCCAGGGGCAGGTTGTTCACCAGATTGTTGAACACGCCCAGCGCCAGCCCTACGGCCATGGCCGCCGTTCCGTCAGGCAGCCGCTGCGCCTCCACCAGCCAGCTCTGCATCAGCTTCAAGGCCCCATGGGCCTCCACCGCATTGACCAGCACAAAAAGGCCGGCCACCAGCAGAATTATGCTCCAACTCACCTCCCGCAGCAGCGGCCGCGGGTCTCTCCGCTCATACAGCGAGGCTGCGGCGGTGATCGCCAGCCCCGCCAGCAGCGTGGGCAGGCCCAGCTCCATCCGCAGCGCGGAGGCCGCCAACAGCACCAGGATCACCAGTCCCAACCCCCACAGAACCAGCCTTCCCCCCGCGCTCAGCGTCACCCTTTCCACCTCGTCCTGGATGGCGCCGCGCAACTCTCTGCGGAAGATCACCCGCAGCACGGCAAAGGTCATCCCGATGGCCGCCAGCGACGGAACCGCAAAGAGCCGCAGCCACAGCGCCAGCGGGGGCATGCCGGCGTGGAACACAACCAGATTCGCGGGATTGGAGATGGGCAGGACAAAGCTGGCCGCGTTGGCCATCAGGGCGCACAGAAACAGATACGGCAGAGGAGACAGGCGCGCCTTGCGCACCACCGCCAGAATCGCCGGGGTCAGCACCACCGCCGTCGCATCGTTGGAGAGCAGCGCCGTCACCAGAACCCCCACCAGGGTGACCGTGCCGAACAAACGCGAGCAGGATCCTCTGGCGTCCTGCATCGCCAGGGAGGAGAGCCAGCCGAAGACGCCGTGGTCGCGCGCCAGCTCGGCGAGCAGCATCATCCCGATCAGGAACAGGGACACATCCGTTCCCTGGGCAACCGCATGCAGCGCAGCCTTCACCGAAGTCTGCCGCAGCGCGATCAGCAGCAGCGCGCCTCCCGCAACCCACCATGCCTCCGCCACCCGCAGCGGACGCAGCAGCATCAGCAGCAGGCTCAGGGCCACGATGGCCGGCAGCAGGAGGGCGGACAAAGAGACGTGGGAGATCAGCATGGTCATGCAGAAGTCATTCTCGCAAACCGCGCCTCACTCCGCTCCGTCCTGGGCCGCGGCCGCTGCGCTCCGCAACGCCTCCACCAGATGGGTGACCGCCCCGCGATCGATAGTATGCGCGGCCAGACCGGCGCCGCTGGGCAGATCCTCGGCAACCCCGGCGACCACCAGCACAGCGGCGGCGTTCAGCACCGCCACATCCCTGGGCGGACCTTTCTTGCCGGCGAAGATCTCGGTCAGGATCATCGCATTCTCGGCTGCGTCGCCGCCCTGCAAGGCGCTCCGCGGAGCACGCTGAAGGCCGCAGCTCTCGGGAGTCAGCGTGTACTGCCGGATCACTCCGCTCCGCACCTCGGCAACTTCGCTGGGACCGGAGATGGCCAGCTCATCGAGCCCCCCGTCGCCATGCACCACCATGGCATGCCGAATCTCCAGCATCGTCATCGCCTGGGCCACCAGGGG
>JAKAQS010000242.1 GCA_021819585.1 Acidobacteriota bacterium | reverse complement strand
TTCCGATCTTCCACCACCAGCAAGTCCTCCAAGACCAGCAAGACCAAAGCGCCAACGTCGGCCAGCAGCAAGACCGCTCCGGCGAGCAAGATGGAAACCACGATGATGGTCCCGCGCATATAGCCCGGAGCCGCTTGCTCCAGTGCATCCCCAGGACGGCGGCCTCCTTGGCCGCCGTCCTTGGTCTTTGCACGGAGGTCTTCCTCTACCAGACGTGCGCGCGCATCACGTCGGCTGCCATCTCGGCCAGGCGCGCCGCCAGGCTCCTGCGCTCGCCAAAGACTTTGGCCACTCCCGTGGCGCCCAGCTCCAGCCCCGCCGTCCCTGGCGGCAGCATCAGCCGAGCGCTATAGAAGGTGGGCAGGGCGATTCCCTGATACTTTTGCTTCCCTAGCAGACCCGGGGGCAGTGTTGCCGTCTCACCATCGAGCGGAGTCAAGCGCAGCCGCACGACAGCGAACTCTCCCGGGGGAGCCAGCGCGACCTCATCTCCCGTCTGGACCCGGTCCAACTCTCCAGCCGGAAGATAGACCCGCAGTGTTCGCTGCACCTGACCCCCCGGAGCGCTCCTAGCCAGCCTCAGCAGCGGCTGGCCAGAGCCCACCCACTGCCCCGCCAGCCAAGCCGGCCGCCTGGTCAGCACCCTGCCGTCCACTGGAGCCCGCACCAGCAGCGTGCCGGCCGCCTCCCTGGCCAACGCCCGCGATCGCCTGGCCGCCTCCTCGGCTGCCGCCGCCGTCCCAATCGACTGCCCCTCCATCTCCGCAGCGAACGCATCAAAGCGAGCCTCTCCCGTTGCCGCCCGCGCGCTGGAGCGCATCGTTCCAACCTCCGAGCTGGAGATCCGCAGCAGCGCCTCGCCCCTCCGCACCTGCTGACCTTCCTCCACATACACCGCGTCCACCCGCCCATTCACCGCCGCGTGCATCGTCACGGGGTCAGCCGCCTCCACCTCAAAATAGGCGTTCTCCCGGCCGCGCAACAACGGCGCAAACAGCAGCACCAGGATCAGGGCGACCACTCCCAGCACCCGTGGCCGCAGCCAGAAGCTCTTGCGCAGATGCAGCTCACCGAACCGCCTGAGCACCCCACCTAACGTCTTCAGCCGGGAGCGGAAGATCACCAGCCCCAGCGCCGCCGCCGGAATCAGAGCAAACCCCGCCAGCAGCCTGGATGTCACGTTATAGGAGAACCGCACCGCAAAAAACAACATCAGGTAGCTGTAGGCTCCGGAAGCAAGCGCATAACCCAGGAACAGCGGAACTCTCCTGCGGGGAACTGCCGGAACCTCTACCGGCAGCCGCAGCACGCGCTGCTGCAACCAGCATGTAACAAAGCTCGTCGAGCGCTCCTTCAGATCCGGAATTCCAAGGATCTCGGTCAGAAAATAATACCCATCCAGCTTGAGCAGAGGGTTCAGATTCAGCACAATCACCGCCAGCCCGGTGATCAGAATCACCTTGTAGGCCAGGTCATGCGCCCACGCCCCCGCCTGGGTGTTCAGCCAAACCAGCATCGCCATGCCGCACAGCACCATCTCGATCCAGATCCCGGCAATGATGGTCGCCAGCCGTTGGATTCGGGTCGCCGAGACCCAGGTCTCCGTCACATCCACAAAGAAGGCCGGCGCCAGATACAGAAACATCAGGCCCATGTTGTGGACCTGGCCGCCATAGTGTTTGCAGGTAAGCCCATGCGCCGACTCGTGAATGAAGCCCAGCACGAAGAGCAGCACCCAGAACTCGACAAAGTCCAAAAACGTCTTTTGCGTGAAGTTGTAGTAGAGCGGGATATCCGCCCCAAAGTCCTTCCACTTCACCACGAACACCACGGCCTCAAAGCAGAACAGAAGCACCGCCGTCAGCACGCACCAGCGGCTGTAGAGCAGACCACCCGCCCAGCCGTCCAGCCACGTCAGATACCGGTCCGGGTCCCAGGCCGAAAAACTGATGTGCGCCAGATCAATCTTCGATCTCCGATTCGCTCTGCGCCCCCGCTGCGCCCGAAGCCTGGCGCCGTAAGCCAGGTTCTTCTCCTGCGCTGTCTTGAACCAGAAATCGGCCTCATCCAGGCTGGCGGCAAACTCCTCCACCTCTCGCGTTGTCAGGGTTCCGTTGTAACTCTGGTTGAATGCCAAGGCAATCTCTTCATAACTCCTCACTCCGTCAAAGAGCTGCGCCAGTTGCCACTGCGAGGGCTGAAAACGGAAGAAGGCTCCCTTGCCGCGCTGCAACACCCCCACCACCGGCTCACCATCGAGCGTATCTTCCCGTGTGACCAACTCCGGATCCAGCCGAGGCGGCCGCGCGCGCGATAGCCGCGCCTTGGGAATCTCTGGAAGCGCCGCATCCAGCGCCTCGCTCAGATTCATCGCTGTGCCCTCACCTGCATCGTCATCCCCGGCTTCAGCAGTGGTGATGGATCCACCACCTCTCCGATCACCTGCACACTCCCGCTGGCCGGATCCACCACCGGACTCACCCGGTAGACTCTGGCTCTCTGCCGCAACCCGGGAAGAACCGGTGTGGACAACCACAACCTCGTTCCCCGCGCAAAGGCCGCCATCTCCGACTCCGGCACGGTAAACAGGATGCGCAGTGGGTCCACCGCCGTCACCCAGAACAGCACATCTCCGGTCTTCACCTGCTGGGCCATGCGCAGCGGCCGCCGTCCGACTACTCCCGAAAACGGAGCCACAATCCGCGACTCGGCCAGTTGCAGATTGGCTGCCGCCAGCGCTGCCTCCGCTGCCTGCTCCTCGGCACGATACCGGGCCACCTCATCCTTGGTCTCGGCCAACTCATACTTGGTGTGCTCCCAGCTCTCGGTGCTCAGGATCTGATCGGCGCGCAGCGCATCCGCGCGCTGCATATCCGCCGTAACCACCATCTGCTGCGACTCCCATTCCTGGACCTGCGCCTGCAGCGAGGCCACCTTGGCCCGCTGCTCCGCACAAGCCACTTTCAGCTCCCGGTCATCCAGCACCGCCATCACCTGGCCACGCCGCACATGATCGCCAATATCCACCAGGATCTGGACCACCCGGCCTCCGCGCTGGGCGGCGATATCGGCCTGCTCAGCTGCCACCAGCGGCCCGGACGTATGGAAGACTTGCTTCGCCGGCTGTTCCGCCGCAGCCATTCCGGGCCCAGCCGGCTGTGTTGAGCTCACCGCCATCCGCTGGGCATCCGCAACCGCCTCCTGGCTCGGCCGCGGATTGCATCCGCACAACCCCGCGACTCCCGCAACGACCGCAAGCATCGCGGCGGGCCCAGGCGGCCATGGCCCACTCCGAACACTCTTCATCGAATCACCAGCCAATCCAGTTCCATAACATCTGCCAAACCCACAGCGCCGGCTTGCGCAGCAAAACATATCCCGCAGGCCGCAGGCCCAGATAGATCTTTCCCTCACCGCTCATCCCCGCCCGCAGAATAGCCGCGTGGTTGGGCAACGGGACCAGCGCCGCGAACGTCCTGTCTCCTCCGGTCATTCGAGGCGCAGGGCTAACGACTCCCACCTCGCCCTTCCATGTCCGCCGCGGGTAGCTGTCCAGCTTGATCGCCACATGCTGCCCCGGCTGCACCAGCGCCACATCCCTCTGGGGCACCTCCACATCCACCACCACGCGGGAAACATCCAGCACCTTGGCAAACGTATCTCCAGCGCTCAAGTGTTCGCCAGCCTCGCTCTCCAGCGCCGGCGTGGCCACCACGCCGGCGATCGGCGAGCGCAGCTCCGCGCTCGCCAGCCGGCTCTCCGCCCGCGCCGCCTCGGCACGCAGAAAATCCACCTGCGCCCGATCCGCTCCCGCCTGCGGCTCTCCCCGGGCCAGATCCGCCTGCATGGTCAACTCCGCCCTCTGGTAGCGGGCCTGCGCCGCAGCCAGATCTGCCCTCCACTGCCAGTCGTTCATCGTTCCCAGCAGCGCGCCCGCGGCTACTCGCTCACCCTCGTGCGCCAGCACGCTCTGCACATTTCCATCCGCCGGCGCCGCGACGGTCACCAGATGCTGCGGCTCCACCACTGCCTCCCCGGCGACTCGCATCGGCAAAGGGCAGAAGACCAGAAACAACCCGGACGCGGCCGTTGCCGCCGCATAGACCAGCCGACGCTTCCGGCTGGTCCGCAGCAGAGCACGCTTGCTCGCCAGCAGCGGTTCCAGCAGCCCGATCAGCGGCACCTCGCGGTACAACAACGCATTCCGTATCGCCACGGTCGCCTGGCCGCCCAGAATTTTGATCATCTCGATCTGCGGCGCATCCAGAAACTCCGGATCGCCGGCCGCATACAGCAGCATCCCCACCCGTCCCTGGTCATCCTCCAGCGGCAGCGCATACAGCCCCCGGTAGCCGCTGCCTTCAAAGTACTTCGCCACCCCTGCTTCCATCTCCTGGTCCACGCCTGCCATCCGGCGCACGTGGAGCGGCGAACTCTGCGTGTTCAACACCCGTAGCAAATCTTGCAGACGGTCTACCTGGGCATCGCCCATGGGAATGTTCGCCATTCCAGAGACCGCCCGCAACTGCAAAGCTCCCTTGTTCTCCAGAGCGATGGCGCACATCTCATACGGCAGCACAGTCTGCGGACTGTTCACAATGATCTGCAACAGTCGGTCCAGACGCAGGGTGGAGGTAATCTCCGAACTGACATGCACCAGCGTCTCCAGAATCTCCAGCTTCCTCTCGGCATGCATCAGGCCGGCATTCTTCAACGCGTGGCTGGCGGTCTCGGCCATCTCGGTCAAAAAGAACTCGTCGTCCTCATCAAAAGGAGCTTCGCCACGGCGATTGACCGCCTCCAACACTCCAATCTCCGATCCATCCTGCATCAAGGGAACCAGCAGAAGGTTGCTCACCGGCGGCGTCCTCTGCTCTTCCGGCAGCGACGCCAGCACTTCGTTCCGCCGCAACAGCCGTTCATCGGCTGGATCGGCGATCAACAGCGGCTCACCCTCCTCGGCCATCGCCGCCACCAGACCCTCCTCCGGCCGTTGCACCATTCCATGGCTCACCGTGGCGTCCTCCCCATCGATCGCCATCAAGCGCAGATCCTCGCCGTCAAAGAGCCAGAGATGCATCGCCTGACAGGGGAGCATGGCGGCCGTCTTGGCCGGCGCCATCGCAATCACCTCATCCAGCTCCAGGGTGGCGTTCAGCGACTTTTCCAGGTCATAGAGCTGGCTCATCCGGTGGATCGAGTCCAGAAGGTTCTGCTGCTGCCGCTCGATCTCCTCGGCCGCGACGATTGCTGTCCCGGCGATCCCCGCCATCTCCTGGAAAGCTTCCATCTCCGTCGCGCGCAACGGCACTCCAAAGCAGAGCACCTCCATCACCCCGGCCAGCTTCCCAGCGTGAAGGATTGGCAGGTAGACCAGTGACGTGATCGTCCGCGTCACCAGCACATGCGCATACTCTTCTCGCGGGATCTCGCTGCCGACGTACACCATCGGCTCCACGCGCCCGGCAAAGAAGGCCGCTACCAGCGGATTCGTCGCCGGCAGTGTCTCCTGGCCCAGGCTTACCGGGCCTGCCAGCCCCACCGGCGCCAGCGTTGGCCCACTCCAGCCCTCCATCAGCCGATGGACCAGGCACGCGCAATCGGCTGCAATCTCCACCATCGCAACCGCAATAAGCCGCGCCCGCACGGAAGAGTCCGCCGTGCTCAACAGCGCGTTCATCCGTGCAACCCAAGGGGAACTGGACATGGTCAAGACCAAAGTTCAAGTCACCGGTGCAAAAGAAGCGCA
>JAKAQS010000241.1 GCA_021819585.1 Acidobacteriota bacterium | reverse complement strand
CGATCTGAAACCCAGTTTCGGACCGTTACCATGTCATCCGAGTATGTCTCCCCAATAAGAACCCTCATTGCCTCTGCTCACGAAGGACCGTTACCGGACCGATCAGCCCGGAGGGCAACAGTGGCGAGTCCGCCTGATACGGCTTGATGTCCGTAAATGTGTACTTCGTGGCGCCGGGCTGTTGATCGCCGATCAGCCGGTTTACCCAAGCATTCACGACCTTGATCTCGATCTGGTTCGCACCCGGCTTCAGGGCTTTTGTAACGTCCACGCGATAGGGAGAATGCCATGTCTCTCCCACATCCTTGCCATTCACGGTAACCACGGCAAGGTTCTTGACGTCACCCAGGTCCAGCCATATCTCCGCACCCTTCCGGAACCACGCTGGCGGAGCCTGGATAACTTTGGTATAGGTTCCAGCACCGGAGAAGTACTTCACTCCTACGTTTTCGCTCTTGCTCCAGTCGATAAGCTTCTCCATCGATATGGAAGCAGGAGCTCCGCGCCCCGGTTGGAACTCCACCTTCCACGGTCCGTGCAGTGTGGCCAGCGTGGTCTCTGTCTCCGCCGGAAGCGTGAAGGAGTTCTTTGTCGCCGGCTTGCGGAAGACCACAAATACGGCGCCCCACGGTCCAAGCTGCATCGGCACATTGGTATGCCCATCTGCGATTGAGTAGGACGCGGGCGCAATCTTCCCAGTCTCTGCGTACCAAAACTGCGCTGCGTGGCCTGAGACACGAAATGTAGCCATGACATTGGCTGGATGGCCGCTGCGGTTATCGACGAAGTAGAGATCGCCCTCAGCCAGCTTGCGATGAACAAACTTCAGGTTCTCCTCAGCGCCGTCCTGCGAGGAGTAACTGAAGTCCGGAGCCACGTGCATGGACTCGAGCGCCTCCGCAACGGTCTGGCCTACATAGACGACCCCCTTTCCTACATGATGCGCGCCTATACCGTCACCAAAGAGTTCATTGGCCAGCGAATGGAAATCCCTCTGGCTGTCGGCAAGGCTTGGGTCGTCCGTCGGCATGGAGCCGGCAACAGTAGCGCCGTCCATCACAAGTTGGTGAATCGCACGAAGCACCGGCAAGGACATATGGCGGCTGTAAGAGCCCAGACCAAGGATGCGATAGGACGTGCCGCCCGGCGTCGTAATGCGGCCTTCTGCGTCCACCTTGAGAACATGCATGAGCGCGTCGGCATCGACATAATCAAAGCCATAGCCCTCCGGTAGATCAGGCGACTTTTGGTTGTAGATGGCGGTCAGATTGGAATCTTCGCCGTAGAAGTAGACAACGTCCGCGGCGAAGCGTCCCTGCTGCAGCATGTAACTGTTGCGAGCAAGATAACTCACCCAAGGACCGGCCTCATCCGCCCAGGTCTCATTGCGGTTGAACCATTGGCCGAAAGGCCCCAGCGTAAGCCCTGGCTTCCTGTTCACCAGCGGCTGATGCGCCGACTCGTGAATAAAGAAACGGGTGATCCCGTTCAGAAACTCCTGATCGGCGGTTGGCTTCAGCGTGGCAGGCGACCATGCCCAGGGAGCCGCGGCCGCGGTCATGGACTCGGCGGCAACAAACTTCCTGCCGTAGATATGCGCCACGGACGCCGACTCTCGATCATCCGCGTTGTAGTCGTATTCAATGTTGTTGACGCCGGGCGTTTGCGTCCACATCGCGGCCATGGGATAATCTGCGAACTTCTTTACCTCCATGCCATCAGCCACAAAGGCGCGTCCGCTCTCGTCGGATTCGCAATACTGGCCAAGATGCCACTCACTCAGAACCTGATGGATCACGCCGTAGTGCTCATCGGCGATAAGGTCTCCAATGGTCTCGCGAAAGTCCCAGAGAAAGCGATCGCTTTCCGCTGAACTTCCAACAACCTCTCCAGCAAGAACCGGCATCCAGGGGACAGGATCGTAGCCGCGCAGCCGCTTGAAGTCGGCAATCATGCTGTCCGTCCAGTTCTGTGAACCCGCCTCCCAACTATCATTCGTGACGCTGCGAATGCCGTGCTCCCCGATGTTGCCCGCTCCCACAGCGTCCTTATAGCTGTCCAGATAACTCTCCATGTACTTCCGAACGTCCTTGCCATTCAACTTGTCGGCCTCGAGGCCCGTGGCCTCCGCCGTGGCCGGATGGTTCGTAATGCCCAGCAGACTATAACCAAAACGCAGCACAACCCAGCGGCCCGGCGGCGGCGTCCAGTTCAGCGTGCCGTCAGAACGCATCTTCGCTGTTAGATCGATGACATCGGAGTTCTTCACCACACTCTCAGAGCCAAAATGCGGCGTGGCGTACTCATAGAGATCTGGAGTCGACACAAAAGCTGCCTTCCTTTCAAACTGATTCACCTTTGCGCCGGGATGCAATTCGAGCTCCGCAATCTCATATTCCTTGGGCGCGGGTCCTGCGTTCAAACCCAACGACTTGGGATTCATGCCTCTCGCCCACACCGGCGGCGGAGGAGGCGGCGCACGATGAAAGATCACCCGAAAGTACTTCGCCGCCGCAGCAGGGAAGGATACCGTCGTCTCGGGAGATCCTGCCGACGGCAACTGCGCAATGGTGCGCCATGTGGAGCCGTCATCGCTGGCTTCGAGAGCCTTCCGCGGATCCGCAATGCCATAGACCATCGCCTCAATCCGGCTTGGGCTGTTCATCACAATGCTTATGGCCCGGATGGTCACAGGCTTGGCAAATGCGTATTGAATCCAGGCATCTTTACCCGGAGGCGGAATGGCGATCCCTGTTGTCTTCGAAAGATCACCGTCCGTAAGCATGGCCGCATCCAGAGAGCCACCGCTGGCGGTAATGACAGGGTGGAACGATGCCAGCGATCGATCCGTCTTCGGCAGCCGATAGGCGACCACCACCGAGTCAGCATAGTATTGCGGAACGGCCTTGCTCCCCCCGTTCGCAATGAGAGCATTGCGTACACTCATATTTTGGAACGCGCCGGTATCCTCCGGCGGATGGCGAAGTTTGCCTGCGAAGGGATGCCCTCCCTCAATGACGGTCTTACTCCATACGTATTTCTTCATGCCATCAGACGGTGGAACCCATGGACCGCCGGTCTCGCTCCAGCCCGGAGAGCTGTTGATCGACTCCCTCATGCCTAACTGATCGACCAGGTTCGTGGCATAAAGAAAGTCGCTCTTCCACTCTGGCGTCATATAGATGACGCGGCTTGGCACCACCTGCGGAGTGGCCAGGGATGCGTCAATCGTGTCCACCCCTCCCAGACCAACCTGATGCATCCAATCCAGGTCAAGCTTGATGCCCTCGCGTGTGATATTGCCGTTCATCCAGTGCCACCACACACGCGGCTTGGCGCTCTCCGGCGGATTCTCAAAGCCGCTGCGCATAGCGTGGGAGTTGCTCTGCGCGGCGACAACGCCGGTCCATAATATTGCTACGGCTGTTACACCCAGGCATCTCCCTTTGGAACACGATCCTGATTGATTCGCTTGGCCACTCAACGAACTGCGAACTTTCATCGTTTCCTCCTCACGGCTCTCGCCATCGATCCAATCGGCTGGACAACACTTCCTGAGTTACCGGTCCCTTAGCTGCAGCTAAATGCGCACCCGCTTCCCCTCCCCTATTTTCCCCCGCATCGCGAGGCTTGGCGACTAACTTCCACAGCTTCGCAGTCCAATTTGGCGAAGCGGACCCACGATAGTCGAGGAGCCATCGGAATAAATGATCCGCAAACCAACCCGAAACCTCATAGACACCGTAGTCTCCTCCATCGGATTTGGTTCCTCCAGACGGTGCGCCTTATCGCATGATAACGTACGCTAGATTTCGCACAATTTGGATAGAGCAAGATCTCGGAAGGTTGGTACAAATAGCGGTAGGGAGACCTCCGAGGCGAAGAAAATGAAACCGGCGATGGAAGTGGAAGCCGGCAAAGGGAGTGGAGGAGACACTGAGCTATTACAGCTTTCCCTCGGAGGACTGGCGCCCGATCAAGACGAAGAATCCGCTAGAGGGGCTGAACCGGGAGATATCGCGGCGTACGCGCGTAGTGGGGGGCGTTTCCTGAAGGTCAACCGGCGCTGATGCTGGTGGCTGCGCGGTTGCGCCGTGTGGCGGCCACCAGGTGGGGAACCGAACGCTATCTTCAAATGGACCGCATGGCTGAGATCGTCGTCATCGCTTGCTCGTCCTTTTGCCCCAGGACCCCATGGGGCCTGAGGCAAGGCATTTCAACCCAACTGCCTCCCTAAATTCCAAAGAAGATCAAAAGCGCGAAAGATACCAGACGCAACCCCAGCAGACTCTAGCTCCGTCGCCAAGGAGGAACATAAATCCAATCCGGAACAACCATGTCGGCGGGCCTTGGTGTCGCTGCGGCCGGCGTATGCGGACTGCCTGGATTCGCCTTCAACTTCACATAGGCGTTTTGAACATTCTCCGGAAACGTCGGAATCAGAGCTTCAATATCGGCTTCCAGCTCCTTGACCTTCTCCGGATAGTCAACTGCGGCATCGTAACTCTCCGCAGGATCCCGCTCCAGGTCGTAGAGCTCCGGGTGCGGTAAAAGAAAGTGCTGGGTAGGCCCGCACGAGCCGTTGAGCCAATCGTTGATATAGATCTCTCCCGTCCGCTGCGAAATCCGCAGCTTCCAGTTCCCCTTTCGCGCGCACTCCAGAATCTGCTGGTCCGGCGAAACGGCAAAGTAAAGCATGGTTCCACGGTCGAGATGATCTGTCTTTCCAGTCAGCAGCCCGGAGATATCCATCCCATCCAGAGGATTTGGCGAGGGCTTCGCTCCACAAAGCGACGTCACCGTGGGCACAACATCAAGATTCGATCCCCACTCATCCACCACTCTGCCCGCCGGGATGACGCCCGTCCAGCGCGCGATGAACGGAATGCGCACGCCCCCTTCGAATCCGGTGGACTTGCGGCCCCTGCGCGGCCCCGGACATCCCTGGAACCAGGGGCCATGATCGCTGGTAAAGAAGACCAGCGTGTCCCGCTCCAACCCCTTGCGCCGAACCGCGTTGAGAATCTCCCCCACGCTCCAATCGATCTCCTCAATGGCATCAGCCTCGCGGCCTAGTCCGGAATGTCCGCGGAAACGTGGAGAGCCGATCGGCGGATGGTGCGGGTAGGAGTACGCAACGTAGAGAAAGAACGGAGAGGATGCGGACTCGTCAATGAACTTCACCGCTTCTTCTGTATAAAGCGGCGTCAGCATCTCTCGGTCGGCATTCTCCTCCGTCACCGTCGTGTCCCGCAGCAGCGGCAGCGGAGCCATATCCACACTCCACGGAACACCGTAGTACGAATCGAACCCCCGGTTGGTCGGCAGGTACGGCGGCGGGTAGCCCAAGTGCCATTTGCCGATCGCCATGGATTTGTATCCAGCCGGCTTGAGAATATCCGCAAGTGTCTTCTCATCCAGATCCGTGCCCTCCTTGGAGCTGGGTCCATACGCTCCCTGGGTATGCGTGCGGCTGGAGTATCTGCCCGTCAGCAGGGCCGCCCGGGAGGCCGAGCAGATCGGATGCGCAGTGTTGAAGCGCGTAAAACGCGCGCCTTCCTTGGCCATCCGATCAAGATTTGGAGTCTTGAGCGACGAGCCGTAGCAGTGGAGATCCCCGGAACCCAGGTCATCACAGATCATGAGGATGACGTTGGGCGAGCGGCGTTTCGCTGCCGGCTCGCCGGCCTGCCCCGGAGCGGATAGCGATAGGACAGCCGATGCCGCCGCGGCTTTGACAAACGTTCTACGATC
>JAKAQS010000240.1 GCA_021819585.1 Acidobacteriota bacterium | reverse complement strand
GCGAAACAACCCCCGCTCCATGACCCAACGGGATGCCGAATCGATCTATCGCGCTGCCTACCATGGCAGAGAAGGGGAGTGACTCCAACCTTGCGAATCACCAGCCGAACATTCTCTCGCCTCCGCCGTCTTCTGCGCGGTTTGACCGTCGCCTGCATGGTCTGCGGGGCTGTGGTTCAGGCGAACCGCATCGGGGCGCAATCACAGGTTCACGCCGGCGTCTTTACCGTGCTGCGGCCTGATGATTATCACCACTACGTCACTCAGTTTGCCCTCGATGAGCACGCTGCCACCGGCAAGACGCCAGAGGATGAATGGCCGTGGATGGCCGCCAATATTCCGCTCTTCTCCAGCTCCAACAAGCAGTTCGAGGAGATGTATTACTTCCGCTGGTACGCCTGGGAAAAGCATCTGGTGGACACTCCCAAGGGCTACATCATCACGGAATGGCTGCCCAAGCCGGCCAGCCCGTATTTCGGAGCGCTGCCCGATGCCGCCCCATTCCACCTGCGCGAGGCTCGCTGGCTCCGCAATCCCAGCATCGCCGCCGATGATGCTCGCCTGTGGGCCCAGCCGGATGCCGGCGCGCGCAAGTACAGCTTTCCCTGGGCAGACAGCGTGCGTGATGTCACCCTGGCATCGGGCAATGCCGAGCTTGGAACAGATCTGCTCCCCGCCCTGATCGCCAACTACACCGCATGGGGAGACCACTTCGACCCCTCGGTCGGGCTGTACTGGCAGATCGATACCCGCGACGCCATGGAGAAGTCGATCGGAGGCGATGGTTATCGCACTCCGCTGAACAGCTACATTGTGGCTGATGGAGAGGCGATTGCCGCCTTTGCCCATGACCTGGGCAAGGACCATGTTGCGCAGGAGTACGCTGCCAAGTCCGCTACGCTTCGCCATCTCATCGAGACCAGGCTTTGGAACCCCAGGGATCAGTTCTATGAAGATCTTTCGCCCGCATCGAACTCAGGAATCCGGAGCCAGAAGAAGTTCATGGACCCCGGCTCGGTGCTCAAGTTCGCCGGCGTGCGCGAACTCATCGGTTACATCCCATGGGAGTTCTATGCTCCCACCCCCAGCCATGATGTGGCCTGGAAGCAGCTCTTCGATCCCAGGGGATTTGCCGGAAAGTTCGGACCCACCACCGCCGAGCGGCGCAGTCCCCGCTTCCGCTTTGCCTCCAGCGATCAATGCACCTGGAACGGCCCCTCCTGGCCCTATGCCACCACCCAGACACTGCTCGCCCTGGCCAATCTGTTGCAGACGCCGCAGCCGGGCCGTCCCTCCATTGGCAAGCAGGACTACTATCGCCTTTTCGCCGGCTATGTTCTCTCGCAGCACATCAAGCTGCCCGGCGGACGCAGCATCGACTGGATCGACGAAGATCTGGATGCCGATACAGACGAGTGGCTGGCCAAGGACATTCTGATTCAGAAGCACTCCTGGCAGGTTGGCCGCGGCAACTACTACAACCACTCCGGCTTTGCCGATCCGCTCATCACGGGCTTGATCGGTCTCCGTCCCCGCGCCGACAACCGGATCGTCGTATCTCCTCTGCTGCCGCCGGGCCAGTGGAGCTACTTCGCCATCGATGGCCTGCCCTATCACGGCCACCTGCTCACCATCCTCTATGACCAGACCGGCAAAGAGTATCATCGCGGCCGCGGCCTCACCCTCTTTGTGAACGGAAGGCGCATCGCAAGCCGCGGCGATCTCGGCCGGCTGGAGGCCACGCTGCCTGCGCCATCTTCTCCCGGAACCAAGGATTGATCTCTGCTCCTGGCAGAAGGCGGGCTGTGGAATGGAGAGGAATCTTCCGCTGAAGATGATGCGGATCTCAAAGCCGGCCTGGAGCCTTCGGCAGGCAAGAAGCGGCCGAGCGCCGGGTTCCGATCAACCATCAACAGGCCGGAGCCAAGATGAAGGATAGAAAACATCGATCTCCCGGGGAGGTGAATTGTTAGTGCTGAAACTGAAATCCATTGCGTCGTTGCCGCTGGTGGGGCTTCTGGCCATCCCTCTTGCCGGTCTGTCTGCGGTTGGCCCGCCTCTCGCCGCGCAAACTGTTTCTGCCATCCCTACTGTGCGGATTCCAGCCGGTTCCTTCCGTATGGGCGCCGATGCCGAGCAACTCAGCGGTGCGGCGGTCAGCGGATTTGGCGTCAACTCTCGCCGTCCCGCCCATGGCGACTTCGATGAACTTCCGGCGCACCAAGTCACGCTCACCCACAGCTTTGCTATAGCCACGCATCTGATTACGGTCAAGGAGTTCCAGCAGTTCGATCCCTCGTACAAGGGGGTTGCGGCGTACCCCGGCTACGCGGCAGGAGTCAGCTATCAGCAGGCACAGGCATTCTGCGCCTGGCTCACCCAAAAGACCGGCAAACCCTGGCGGCTGCCCACAGAGGCAGAGTGGGAGTACACCGCGCGCGCAGGCACGCAGACTCCCTTCTTCACCGGCGACACTCCGCCCGCTCCGGGGACGGCCAATCGGTGGGGCGTGGTCATCGGCGAAGGCACTCCGGAGTGGGTCGCGGACTGGTATGGGCCGTACCTTGCTGCGCCGCAGGTGAATCCCACCGGCCCGCTCACCGGCGACACACGCGTTGTGCGTGGCGGCGGGCTGGACCTGCGGCGAACGAAGAGCTCTCCGGCAGGGGCGTTTTATCCAGCGATGGCGCCGTACTTCGCTCGCTCCGCCAATCGCGCCAGCATGGCGCCCAGCTTCTCCTCGCCCCAGGGCAACATCGGCTTTCGCGTCGTCCAGGCTCCCCTGCCCCAGCCAAATCCCTCCCCCGCGTGGCATCGATTCTTCAGCACGGATGTGAAGCAGACGGCGGTGGATCTCACAGCGGGACCTGATCCGTCCAAGCCGTTCTATCGCATGCATCCGCTCTTTCCCAACCTTAGCGGTCAGTCGATGCCCAATGTAGGCTGGGCGATCGGCCTGGCCCGCGGCCTGGGCATTGCGTATCACAACTCAGCCATCCAGGAGCTGCCCAACGGAGACATGGTGGCCGCCTACTACAACACTCCCAACAAGGAGGACGATCCCGATCAGACGGTGATGGTCATGCGCCGCCGCGCCGGCTCTGAGACCTGGGATATGCCCGAGCCCTGGCCCTACTTCGCCGACGCCGCCTGCGCTGCTCCTGTCTTCTGGAACGATCACGGACGCCTCTGGCTCTTCTTCGGCTTCCCGCGTCTCATCGGCGCTCCGCCCTTTGCCTTCACCACCTCCACGGATAACGGCGCGAGCTGGTCGCAGATCCACTTCCCGCGCTTCACCGGACCCATCGGCGGCTACATTCCTCAACCCATCAACTCCGTGGTCCGCGCCAAGGATGGAACCATCTACCTTCCCACGGATGCCCCAGGCGCGCACTCAGCGGTGTGGGCCACACGCAACGACGGCGAGACGTGGTACGACACCGGGGAACGCACTTTCGGCCGCCACACCACCTTGGCCCTCGCCCACCACGGAGACCTGCTCGCCTTCGGCGGAAAGAACTCTTCCTATCAAGGACACATGCCTCTGGGCATCAGTTCAGACGGCGGTAAGACCTGGATTGAGGCGACGACGCCCTTCGACTCTCTGGCCAGCGGAGAGCGGCCCAGCGTCATCCGGCTCGCCGATGGACGGCTGTTCTTCGTCGCCGACTTCAACCCGCATCATCTCAAGCACGTTCACAAGGACGGCGCTTACGTTGCGCTCTCGGACGACGACGGGAAGAGCTGGCGCACCAAGCGTCTGCCCGCGGAGATCCTGACTGTCGGCTACACGACGGCCACGCAGGGCGCCAACGGCGTCATTCACATCGTTACCTCCAAGAATGCCGTGAATGACGAGATCGAATTGAATGAAGCCTGGATTCTTTCCAGCAGCGGCACGGCCACGCCTGCGCCGTCTTCCGCCGGTCCCTCTTTGATCCACCGCGAGAACTGGCCCGGCGGCAAGCCCCGAGCCGTTTGGTCCACCGCTCGAGCGGATGACGGCGAGATCCTGCTCGAAGGAACCCAGACCTTCTACTTCCAGAACGGTCATCCGCAGTGGGTCGCTCACTTCCACCTCGGAGAAGAGACCGGAGACGAGCGCTTCTACCGCGCCAACGGCTCCCTGCAGTGGGAGAAGAGCTACGCCGTGGACGGAACCTGGACATGGCGCAACTACGACGCAGCAGGCCGATTGATCTCCACTTCGCGCTGGCGCGGCAAGACCCTGCTCAGCGATTCGTTGCAGGTACCCCCAACTGCAGCCGCAATCACCAACGGAAGTCCGCAGGCCGCACGATGAGAGCCACCCTCCGCAGCTTTGCCTTCGTCCTCACGCTGCTCGTCGCCGGCCTCTCTGCCGCCAGGGCTGGCGCACAGGCCCCTGTAAAGCCGCTCCGCCACGGCGCATGGCTCTTTGCTTACTTTCAGGAGCCCGGGACCCAGGGAATCTACCTGGCGCTCAGCCGTGACGGCCTTCACTACGCGCCGCTCAACGACGGCCGGCCGTGGCTCACGCCCGCGCAGCCCGGCGAGATCATGCGCGATCCGTTTCTTACCCGCGACCCCAGCAGAGGCTTTCAGTTGGTGTGGACGTGGAACTGGCGCGGCAACTCCTTCGGCCACGCATCGTCGCCCGATCTGCTTCACTGGTCCACTCAGCGGCAGATTCCCATCATGGCCGGCACTCCCGCCACGCACAATGTGTGGGCGCCGGTCACCTACTGGGACGCGCACCGTCGCCAGTGGCTGGTCCTCTGGTCGAGTTCCATGGAGAACTCCGCCCAGGGAAACCGCATCTGGTCGGCATTCACGCCGGACTTCAAAACATTCTCCACGCCGGCCATCTTCTTCGACCCTGGCTACGTCACCATCGACGCCTCGATCTTTCACGGCAACACCGGTCCCTACCGCCTGATCTTCAAGCAGCAGACCTACGATCCTCTTACCTTTCAGGAGCGCGTAGCCACAGGGCCCACGCTGGAGGGTCCATGGAGTCATATCTCCGGACCCATCAATGAGAGTTGGTCGGAGGGGCCGGAGGCGATTCAGGTCGGAGACCGTTTCATCGTCTTTTACGATCACTACCGTCCGCCCCGCGCTCGCTATGAGGCAGTAGCCACCACGGACTGGAAGCACTGGCAGGAGATTACCGCATTCACCAGCCTGCCGGAGCACTGCAAGCATGGCAGCTTTCTCTGGATCACCGATGCTGAGGCAGCTAGCCTGCTGGCCCGCCACGACGAATCGCCGGACTCCGGCCTGCAGAAGTAGCAGGCGGGCAGCGCCGCGCCGCGCTCCATCGCCGGTGCCCACGGTAGCTCGCTACTCAAACAGCCAGTCCAGATTCGGCGTCCCGCTCTCGCCGCCGCGGTCAAAGTTCACCTGCGCGGCCACCTGGTAGTCGGCGGGAATGAATCCCAGCACCACGTACTGTCCTTTGCCCAGGTCGAGTTCATTCTCACCCGCCGCCAGCGGCTTGGCCCATACCGCCATGGACTTCACCCGGGGCGCCACTACGGCGTGCAGCAGCACCAGATTCCACTGCTCCGTATCCGGATCGAGTACCGAGTTTCTGCGCGAAGCGGCGCGGGTGAATCCCACCAGAACCTGCGCGGGCTTCGCGAGCGTGAAGCGCAGCGTTCCTCCCTGTTCCGGCGCGATGCGGATCCCCTTCATCCCGCTCAGCTCTGGAGCAAGCTCGGAGATCGCCTCTGGAGAACCGGCAAAGAGCCCTGCGCCTTTGGCCACGGTAAACTCTTCACCTGCGCCCGGCAGCAGTTGGAAGGCTACCT
>JAKAQS010000239.1 GCA_021819585.1 Acidobacteriota bacterium | reverse complement strand
CGCCGTCGTCACCGTTCCCGATCCGCTATAGGTGGCTCCGCTAGCCGCATCGCTGATGGCGGTCACCAGGTTCCCAACCGTAGAGCCAGCGGCAGCCGTGTAGGTCAAGGTGGCCGAACCGTCGCTCACCGAGATCTGCTCGCCGGCCTGAAGCGCCGTGGTGCTGGTGAGTCCGGTAGCCGTCGAGGTAGCCGTACCGGAGCTGTCTGTGAACCCTGAACTGGATGATGTTCCACCGAAAGCCCCGGTTGTATCCCCTACCGCCGACCCCGGCACGGAGATGTTATAGCTCCAGGTGTTGGCCCCGGTTTTGGTATAGGTGATGTTTAGATCCTGCGCAGTACCGAGAGAATCATAGACCGTAATCGGAGTGCTGAAGCTGGCGCCCACGCTGGAGGAGGAGTCAAGATTCACGTCTGCGCTGAAGCTGGTGGTGGCAGTGGCCGCCAGACTGGCATTCGAGTTCACGGAGATGGGAGCCAAAGGACTGGTGGTCGATATGACACCGCCCACTGCGGGGAAGCCCATCACCAGTTGACCTTCGGCGGTTGTGAGCTGTCCCTGCGAGTTGACTGTAAAGTCGCCGTCCCGGGTATAGCTGGTCACGCCATCCTGGCTCACCACAAAGTAGCCGCTTCCCTGCAGCGCCATGTTGGAGGCGGTCCCAGTCGTATCGACCGAGCCGTTGGAGAGGTTTGACGTCGTACTCTCCACCTGCACGCCGTTTCCAATCTGGAGCGGATTACCGTTGCCGCTGGTTCCCATGACCTGCGAAAAGACATCCCCGAAGGTGATTGTCTGGTCCTTGTAACCGTCGGTATTCAGGTTGGCCAGGTTATTGCCAATTACATCCAGTTCGTCAGAACTGGTCTGCAATCCGGAAAGTGGTACAGAAAAGGATGCCATCTCTTGTTACCTCCTGTGAGCCTCTCATGCCAGATCTTGACCGAGGCCGTTCATCAATTGCTGTATAGGTTCATCAACGAAGCGTTCGCCGGGGCCGTAACGGTTCCCAAAGACTGTGCCGTTGCGGCGCTGGAGTTGGAGGCCGTACTGCCGGACGGCGTACCTCCGGACCCCGTACCCGCCGCGGCTGCGCTCCGAGCGGCTTGCGCATTCGCTCCAGTTGCGCTCGAAGCGGCACTCTCCAGGGCGGACATGGTGGATAACGTCTGATTCATCGACACCAGTTGATCCAACTGGTTCAGCGACACCAACTGTCCCACCATCTCCGTAGGATCCACTGGAGCGGTCGGATCCTGATTCTGCAGCTCGGTCACCAACAGATTCATAAACGTATCCTGAAGACTGGTTGCCGACTCACCGGTGATCGAGTTGGAGGAGCTGCTATTGGCCGCGGTTGAGGCGGAGGCGGCATTCCCTGCCGGCGTTTGCACCGCCGCTATCGTTGAAGGAGTTACTCCCTGAATATTCATCCTCGTTTCCTTTCCCGATACTCCCGCTGAATCTCTCTTCTGATCCAGGGACAAGATCTACACTCTGATATCCAGCCCGCCGCTACGTTCGATCCCACTTCCAACTGATCCGCCGGTGATGGCCGCCAAGGAGCCCCCCTCCACCGCGGCTACGGAGGCCGTGCCGCGCGCACCGTTTGATCTACCTTCAGACCCCTGCTGGTGCGGCGAGGAACCTCCTGAATCTCCCCTCAGTCCGGCCCCAGGATGATCAATTTCAATGGAAGCGTGCAGGCCATACTGCCCCTCCAACCTGGCTTGCAGCATGGGGATGTGCGTCGAGAGCGTCTGGCTGAGGATGCTGTGGTCTACCGATATCTGCGCCTGCATCTGCTGATTGGAGATCGAGGTGCGAATGGAGATGTCGCCGAACTCCTCCGAACGCATCTCCACGTGCATCTCTGACTGGCCCATCGCCTGAATCACGCGGGCCGAATTCACACCAGAGCCGGCTGCGGGCTCCTCAGACGCGGCGCGCGCAGTGGCCGCCAAGTCCTCAGCCCGGGCTCCACGCACTGTCTCAGTTCCTCCATTGCCCAGAGAGGACGAACCGCTTGCGTTGTGTGTGGCCAGGTGGGGGATGGTCGCCTGCACAGAGACTTGCGCCAATCCCCCCGCTATCGCTCCCGGCGCGGGGCCGGACGCTGAAACCGATCCCGAGCCAGACGCTGGAGTCGTTGCCGAACTTGCAGTCTGCGACGGACCTCCACTCGCAGCCTGCCCTGCCGAAGATCCGCTCGCAGCCGAAGCCGTGGAGGGGCTGCCGGCCGGATTGCCGGCTTTGTTCGTCGAACTCGAGTCTCCGATGGCGTTTATCTTCATCTCCGGCTTATTGATTTCCTGGGTATTCGCACTCCCAGGAGTTCCATCCAACTTCGGAAGCGGAAGACTGGCAGCAAAGGCTACCTGCTGCGCCTGGGTTCCTCCAGTGGCGGCGATGCCAGGCTGTGCGCTGCTTTCACTCCCATCCGCGCCTATGGCTCGATCCAAAGACGCCGAGACGTCGTGACCCAACTCCCGTATGTCACCCTGGCTTCCTTCCGGCTTTCCTGCCTGGCTGTCGATAGACCAACCTTTGGCAGCCTCGGGTAAACTTCCGCCGAGCATGGTAGCCCCGCCATCCCCGGCAGCATGAGACTGGGACCGCAACCCAAGGGCGCCGAAAGCCGCCACATCTCCCATTGCCGGAAGCTGCACAGCCGCCAGCGGAACCACCGGAGACGCGCCCCCGCTGGCAACGCTCTGCTTCCTGGACGCCTTCTGCTTCTTCTGCGCAGCGGAGAGATCCGTGGCATCCTCGGATTGCCCGGATGCCTTTACCGGCGCGGTCTCCGTCAGATTTTCATCTCCAACGAAACTGTCCAGCATCTTTTGCTGCAACCCCGCGGATGTGCTCTGGTCCTCCAGGGAGACGATCGGAGAAGGGTCGACCGCGTCAGTCGTCAGCCCCGCACCTCCAGCCCTCTCTATTCCGGCCGCGCCATTGCCGGCACCAAGGACGCTGCTCGAATTGCCCATTCCGTTCGGTTGTGCAGCCTCGTGTCCGAACTCTGCGCCCTTATCGGCCCCATCCTCTGCCGTTGCTTGCTTCTGCGGAAGCGTAGAACGGATCTCGGAGTCGGGCTTGGCCCCACGCTGGACGCTGGCTTGGACCCGACGCAGGATGCTGCTTTGGGCGCTGCCTTGGACCCCACTTTGGGAAGCGACACTGGCCAACAAGTTCTGAAAGCTGCCTGCAGACGCGCGGGCATGTGGGGCGGTTGCCACTGCCACATTGGACCCGATCGTTGCGGAAGGAACTCGCACACCACGATCAAATGCACGCGGCGAACCATTCCGCGCCAGCCTGGACAGAATGCGTAGCTTGAAAGACCGCGCCTCATTCTAAAGAGCTTTTCCATCGGCGACTTCAGCCGATCTGTTCAGCAATCTCGCCCAACTGGCAAACCTTACCGGGTTACCGGGTAACTCTTGCCTACCTTGCGGAATCGAACGCAGCGCTGAGCACTTGTGTGGAAACTTGTTCCAGCAGCAGTACCCGAGCACCGGCAGCTCTGCTCGGACTCCTAATTTCTTTCCTGCTCGGCAGCGATGCTGCCGAGCGGCTTCAGCACGAGCTCGCAACTCTTTCGGTCCGGCTCACAATACATCCCAGCGTCACGCAACAGATAGGCGTCCGAGTGCGCAGGAACCAGAGACGGCACGACGAGCTTGCGAACGGCACCTTCTTCCGCATCGAGTGAGGCATCACCGCTGACGCGCAGGACATCATGAATGCCCCCCGCCTGGATCTGTAACCGGAAAATCGCCGAAACATCGGACGGATGGTTACCCACCTGAGGAATCTGAAAGATCCGCATGTGCTGCGGCCCCATGGGCCGCTCGTCGATGGACGCCTTGACACCCGCCTGTTCGAGCTGCCGAATCGCGCTCTTCATCTGCAGCGCATCTTGCCTGCTGACGGACGCGTTGCCGTTCCAGGATAGCTGGTCGACCCATAGCGCCTCTGCATTGCGCCCAAGTTTCTCCAACGCGTCTCCGTAATGCAACCCTATCGTCAGGCTGGGATCGTTATGCCAGGCGGCATCGAGATAATCGAACGCCTCTTCGAGCTTGTTTTCATGCAGAAGAATAAAGCCAAGGGTATCCCACGCCATGACCAGCAAAGAAGCCTGTTGGAAGGACTGCTGGTTCGCGGAGCCGATATCCACCCGGCTTGCCTGATTGAGCAGCCCGACCGCCTGTCGCGCCTTCTCCTCGGCTAGGGGCAGATCCGATCCTGTCTCCGCCAGCTCATAGCTGGCATTGTTCAAAACCAAAGCGTCCTGGGACTGATCGAGAACCTTCTTAAAAATTGCCGCTGCTTCCTCGTCCTGGTGGTTGAGATGAAGGTAAGAGGCCAGCGCCGTCGAGACGCTACTGTTCTGCGGCATTGCCGCAGTCGCCTTGCGCAGCGTCGCGATGGCATCCGGCACGCTGCTGATGGCCTGAAGTCTCGCCAACTCCAACACCATCTGCACATTGGATGGATCGCGTTGCAGCGAAGCCTGCAGCAATGCGCAGGCTTCGCCATCCTTCTTCCGCCTGTGCAACAGATTCACGTCCATCATGACGACATTGGTCTCGTCTGGATGCAGCGCAAGCTCGCGGTTGACGTCTGTCTCTGCGTCGTCCAGCTTGCCCTGCAGCATCGCAATAAATCCATAGCTGCTCCACAGATACGGCTGATCTGGCTGGATAGCCTTCACTTCGTCGAGCTTCTTGGTGGCCTCGGACCAGTTAGGGGAACGCAGCAAAGTCATGGACTCACTCATCAGTTCCGCGACCACCGGATTGCTTGCCCCGGCGGCCGGAGGATGCGGCCCAGAACCCGAGGTGGCTGTCGAGGTGAGCTGAATGTAGGGCTGTTCGTTGAGTGAAGTCTCGCCGGCAAATTTTTTGTAATCCTGCCAGGATGCCGCAGCCAGCTTTGGCTGCAGGACAACAAGGGTGCGGCTGATGTTAAGCACACCTTCCTCCAGTCCGTAGGTTTCATCGAAGCTGGCAAAGGCGGTCTTCACATGCACTGGATTGGGCAGATTTGCGCTGTAGTTGGCGGGGAGGGTGATGCGTGCGACCGCGGTATCGGTGCGCGGCGCACCCAGGTCCAGATCCTCACTCGGTTTCTGGTCAGGCGCCGAGGGCAACTCGATAAGAGGAAACGGAGCCACAATGCGGAAGTTGTCCCAATCCCCATAAGGTTTGCGGGTGTAGTCCCAGGAGACCTGCATCGGAACGCTGAAGTTATCGGCTGCGGCAAAGCTCGAGTTGCTGGTGCTGCCGCTAAAGCCCATTGCCACGGAGAGATAGTTGGTAGCTTTGTCCCACTGCGCAGGCGCCACCAGGCGAGCGAGACCACGCAGGAGGATCTCGCTGTCGGAGCGATCCTCGATCTGCACGTGAGCTTCAAATTCCCCATCGGGCTTCAGCGCCCCGGTTGCAAGGAAGTGATCGAAAAATGGATAGGGAGGCAAAGCCGGCGTCTCTTCCAGCGTAGAGGCTCCGGATGCCGGAATCACCAGCGCCGGCTTGCCACGCACCGCTGCAACCAGTAAACGATAGGGAGCCACCTCCGGCGTGCTGTCCAGCCAGATCTGCCCGGTCGGCAGTTGCACGGTGGTGATCACGTGGTTGAACTGGCCTGGCGAGGGAAGGTCCGGTATGACATCGACGCCGACGCCAACCATGGCGGGAGCCGTTGTGAATCCCTTGGCATGCAGCAATGCCTCCAGCAGCGTGTCCTTGTCTTTGCAGTCGCCATATTGATTCGCCAGAACCTGCGCC
>JAKAQS010000238.1 GCA_021819585.1 Acidobacteriota bacterium | reverse complement strand
CTACCGGCACGCTCCCAACACCGGATCGCGAAAGTCCTGGGCGGCCGGCGACGCCGCCTCGCGCGCGGTTCGGCTGGCGCTGATCGCCGGCACGGGCGAGATGGGCTATCCCACCGTGCTCACGGCCAAGACCTGGGGGTTTTATGACGTGAGCTTCAAGGGCCAGCCGTTCAAGTTCCAGCGCCCCTATGGCTCGTACGTGATGGAGAACGTTCTGTTCAAGATCTCCTTCCCCGCCGAGTTCCACGCCCAGACCGCCGTGGAGGCCGCCATCCGTCTGCACCACCAGTTGGCCGCCATGGGCAAGTCCGCCGCGGACATCCAGAGCGTGACCATTCGCACGCACTCGGCCTGCATGCGCATCATCGATAAGCAGGGACCATTGAACAATCCGGCGGACCGCGATCATTGCATCCAGTACATGGTGGCCGTGGCGCTGATCAGCGGCGGTTTGACCGCGGAAGACTATGAGGACTCCGTGGTCTGCGATCCCGTGCGGGGCCGGCAGATTGACTCCCTCCGCTCCCGGATCCACTGCGTTGAGGAGGAGCGCTTCACGCAGGACTACCACGACCCCGACAAGCGTTCCATTGCGAACGGCCTGAGTGTGGTGACCACGGACGGCGCTCGTCTGCCCGAGGTTTTGGTCGAGTACCCCATTGGGCATCGGCTGCGCCGCGGCGACGGGATTCCTCTGTTGCTGGAAAAGTTCCGGGCGAACCTCGACCGCCGCTTCTCGCCGGAGGTCCGGGATCGAATCCTGAACGCCTCGCTCGACCAGGCCATTCTGGAAGCGACACCCGTGGATCAGTACGTCAGCCTGTATGTTGTGTAAGCCATAAGGCAAAGCCATGCAAAGCGAAGTAGCGCGAGCAGGCAAAGAACGCCTGTCCGCGCCCAACCTCTCTACGCCCGATGGCCGTCTTCAGATCGTGCGTGCTGTTGAGCCGGCGCCTCCGGCAGAGAGATGGCTCTATTGCAAGGGAAGATCGATGACCTCAATGGTCAATGCCGGCACTGTGTGCTTCAGCGTGGCTCCGGTAAAGTGCAGCGTGCTCTGAAGGGGGTGAATCGCCACAGGGTCCTGCAGCGTGTTGGTGGCCTCGAAGGTGGCCCCGTGAAGTGAGTAGACGGTGGCCACGTGCGCGCCCGCTCCGGCGCCTTGCAGAGCAAGCTGCAGCGGTTGGGCCAGGGTGGTGGCGTTGACCAGCTTCAGGTGGAGCACCCGGTCCTGACGCGACTCCGTGACCGAATAGAAGAATCGGGCCGAGGGGTTGACTCCGGCGAGGCTGCTCTGGGGAATCGCATCGCCCATGTGCGCCGCGAAGAGGCACTGCGCGTAGTAACTCGGCGATCCATAGCTGGAGAGTGCGTCATAGCCGATGAGGTTGGTCGTCCAGGCGGCGTTTCTCACATTGACGAAGAGGGGCGCATAGCTGGCCATCTTGATCAAATCGCTGTTGCGCTCCATGCCCGTCATCCAGGCGGCGTCTCCCAGGGCGTCGCCGAAGTCCGGCGTGGGCGTTGCGGAGACCGTCGCCCACTCGCCCACAAAAACCTTGGGGCCGGTCCGCGGCGCGGCGTCATAGTGATGCACCAGAGCAAACATCTGCTCTGGCGACTTGTAGTAGTGGTCGTCCACCAGGTCCGGCGCGCCGCCCGGCTTCGTGGAGTCTTCCGGGATTGGCGCGGTTGCAATCAGCTTGTATTGCGGATACTTCTTGCGCAGCGCCTGGGCAAACTGCGCAAAGCGAGCGGGATAGCTGCCGCTGCCATCGAACCAATCCTCATTGCCGATCTCGATGTAGTGCAGCGGAAAAGGAGCGGGATGACCATCCTGGGCGCGTTCGGCGCCCCAGCGGGTGTGTACGTCGCCGGTGAGGTACTCCACCTCGTTGAGCGCGCTTTGCACGTAGGGCTCCAGGTCCGGGCCTGGGGCTACGTGTTCGCCCCTCAGCGAGTAACCTGCGTAGACGGCCAGCACAGGCTCGACGTGCAGTTGCTGCGTCCACGCAAGAAACTCCAGCAGCCCAAACTGATCGGTTGACCAGTAGCCCCATGGACCCTGATGGCCGGGCCGGTCCACCAACGGCCCAATTGTTTTCTCCCAGTCAAAGCGATCCTTGATCCTGTCCCCTTCGAGGTAGTTGCCGCCGGGAAGGCGAATGAAGTTGGGGTGCATGGCGGCCAGCTTCTCCATCAGATCCCGCCGGTTACCGTTGGGCTGATCGTCAAAGGTCGGCGGGAACAGCGTGACCAGTTGCAGATGCAGTGTGCCGGGATGGGCCACGGTGAGCTCAAAGTGGTTTTCGGCAGAGCTTGCTCCATGGCCGGAGTGGAGATGGAAGGCGTAGCGCCGCCATCCATTGCCTGCCAAGGCTACCTGCGTGGCGGCCAGCACAGCGCCGGTCTGGTTGGCGATCAGGCTTACGGTGACAGGACCGATCGCTGGATCCGCCTCGGCGTAGAACGAGCCGGTGTAGGTGGTGTGCGGACGCACGGCGATGCCCCAATATCCCGGGTTGCTGAGCCCTGCCGGACTCGCCGGGGAGGCCGAGGAGACCTTCAACTCCAGGCTCTCGGGCAAAGCGCTGCTGGGGCCATCTTTTGGATCCACGCTGGAGGTTGCGGCTGCATCGCCCTTCAGGGCCAGGCTCCACTGCGCGATGCTCATCCAGTTGCCGCGGAAGGTATCGTTGCTCAGCAGCTCCGCGTACAAGCCCCCTTCGTAGGAGTGGTTGATCTCCTCGGTCATCAGGCCGTACATCTTGGGGCTAGCCTGCCGGACGATATTGGCGGCATCGATCTGAAGCTGGGCTGCCGGCTGCTGCGCCGCGGCCGGAAGGAAGGTAAGGACGAGACAGAGCAGGAGGGAGCTGGGAAGGCGCATGGGAAGATTGGCTCGCAATCGGAGAGTGAAATGGACAACGCATGAAGTGTACTCCAGGAAGCGTTTACTCGGGGAGCCAAAAATGTCTCTGTGGGGAACGCGGGCGCCGGCCGGAAGAGTGAGTGCCTGGCCGGCCGGGGCGGAGGGCTATGGCCTCTTTCGTGCCGATGGGTCTGCCGAAGCGGGCTTGCCGGGGCCTTCCTTCCGTTCCGGGGGCAAGCCTGCCGGGGAGCCCGGACCTTGGCGAAAACATGCATAAACGTCGAGGCTCCGGGATGCGCCTGCGCGGAACGACCCTTAACGGGGGGTCAGCTCCCCGATCAGCTTGGCTTCCTCGGGCCATCTGGCTAACAGGTCCTCGGCGCGCGCCTCCTGGTAGTCTTCAAACTCGAATCCTGGGCTGACGGTGCAACCCAACAGCGCCCATCCCAGCGAGGGCGAGGCCGGCAAGGCGCCAGGGGCGATCCCTGGGTCCAAGAGGGGGCGCTGAGGGCCTGCGGCGAGGAGCCGGCATCCCTGCCATACACCTCTCCGCACAACTGTTTGCAGGCTCTGGCCGGCTTCAATCTCCTTGCCCAGGATCAGCCGCCGGCTGCCTCCGTCTTCGAACAGTAGCAGCATCTCCACGGCGTCGCCCAGGTAGTGATGAAAGATCTCATCGCTCTGGAGACAA
Organism: Acidobacteriota bacterium; assembly: GCA_021819585.1. Classification (GTDB taxonomy): domain Bacteria; phylum Acidobacteriota; class Terriglobia; order Terriglobales; family Acidobacteriaceae; genus Granulicella. Next base: position 2,255 of record JAKAQS010000238.1, on the reverse strand, counting down.
TGCATCGGGCTGAACAGCTCTGCTTCGAGCAGATAGTAGATCGCCGTGGAGGTTCGCCGCGGGCCCTGGTATCGCCCGTCGCGGAAGGCGTCTGGGGACAGGGACTCGGAGGACTCCCAGGTGCGCCGGTACCAGCCGCCCTCGCGCGGGTGGGGTTGGAGACAGAGAACCCTCTTGATATCCGCGGAGGTCATGGGTTCATCCTACGTCAGAGCTGCCAAAGGCCCAGCGAGGCCGGCCGGGAGGGGCGCGGTATGCTGGGACCACGGTCATGGCATACCCGCTCCCGACAAAGAGACGGCCTTCCTCTTTCCGAATGCGCTCCCGTCTTGAAGCTTACTTCCGGTTTGCTGAGCACCAGACGAACTGGCGCGCCGAGATCCTTGCCGGCTTTACTACCTTTATCACCATGGCCTACATCATCTTCGTGAACCCTGCCATCCTTTCTCAGACGGGGATGCCGCTGGCGGCGGTGACGGCCAGCACCTGCCTCTGCGCGGCTTGCGGCTCCATCCTGATGGGCTTGCTGGCCAACTATCCGCTGGCGCTGGCCCCGGGCATGGGCCTGAACGTCTACTTCACCTATACGGTGGTCAAGGGGATGGGGGTTGCGTGGCAGACCGCCCTGGGCGCTGTCTTCCTCTCCGGCATTCTCTTTCTTCTGCTCACCATCGGCGGCGTCCGCCAGCGCCTGGTGGGCGCCATTCCGCACCAGCTTCACGCCGCAGTCGCCGGCGGCATCGGTCTCTTTCTCGCCTTTGTCGGTCTGGTGAACTCCGGCATCATCGTCCGCAGCAGCGTCACGGCGGTCACGCTGGGCGACTTGCACCAGCACTCCACGCAACTGGCGATCTTCGGCGTGTTGCTGATCTCGATCCTCCAGGCCTACCGAGTCAAGGCTTCCATGTTGCTGGGGGTGCTGGGAACGCTGGCCCTGGGCATCCTGGCGCATCAGGTAAGGTACCAGCCCGGCCGCTTCCGCCCGATGGCGATCCGTTCCACCGCCCTGCGCCTGGATCTGCGCGGCGCGTTGCACTTGAACCTCTTCGACATCATCTTCGTTTTTCTGTTTGTCGATCTGTTTGACAACATCGGCACCCTGGTGGCCGTAGCCGAGCAGGCGGGCTTGATCGCGGAGGACCACACCATCCCCCGGTTGAATCGCATCTTCCTGGCGGATGCCACCTCCACGGTGGTGGGTGCGCTGGCCGGGACCTCGACCGTGACCAGCTATATCGAGTCTTCTGCGGGGGTTGCGGCCGGAGGCCGCAGCGGCGTGACCGCCATTACCACCGGCGTGCTCTTTCTTGCAGCCATCTTCGTGGCTCCCGTCGCCGGGAACATCCCCAGCTTCGCGACCGCTCCCGCGCTCATCCTGGTAGGCGCTCTGATGCTGAAGGGCACGTCGTCGATCGAGTGGAACGAGCCACGGGTCGCCATCCCTGCCTTCCTCATCCTGATCACCATCCCCCTGAGCTACTCCATCGCCACTGGCCTCGCCTTTGGGCTAATCAGCTTTGCGGTGCTCGAGGTGGCCACCGGAGGCTTTCGCCGCCGGCACTGGATGCTCTACCTTCTGGCCGTGCTCTTTCTGGTTCGATTCCTCCTGGTTCCACCGCTGTGAGGCTGCCGCCCGCTCGGCACAGCCCAGGGGGTGGGCAGATGGGGCGCCGGGCCGGCGGCTCATTTGGCTTGGCCGGGGCAGACACAACGTGAGCCTGAGCATCGTGCATCTCATGCTTGGCATCGAATCTTGAAAGGAGATTTTTTGAATGGATCGCAAAGCAACCGCCCTATGGAACGGCGACCTCAAGGCTGGACACGGTAGCCTTTCCACCCAGAGCAAGACGCTGCACAATACTCCCTACAGCTTCAAGTCCCGCTTTGAGGAGGGCAGTGGCTCCAACCCCGAGGAACTGGTCGCCGCCGCTCATGCGGGCTGCTTCTCCATGGCCTTCGCCAATGAACTGGCCAAGGCGGGCCACACGCCGGCCTCGGTGGAGACCGCCGCGACGGTGACGCTGGAGATGCTTCCCAGCGGTCCTACCGTAACCAGGATCCATCTCTCCAACAAGTCGGTGGTGCCGGGCATCGAAAAGGCGAAGTTCGATGAGATCGCCGCCGCGGCCAAGGTTAACTGCCCGATCTCCAGACTGCTGAAGGCGGCTGAGATCACTTTGGACGCAACGCTGAACTAGCGTTCCGAGCCGAAGCTTTTCGCATCGTTCATGGCTTCCTGCTTCTCGCCTCGAATG
>JAKAQS010000026.1 GCA_021819585.1 Acidobacteriota bacterium | reverse complement strand
TGACTGGCAGCCCTGGAAGGCGGCGTGGGAGGGCCGAGCCGGCGCTGCCCCGCCCGCTTACATCTCCCGCAGAGGCGGCAAAGCCTTCAAGGCAAACCCGGCGCCGGGGCCCATCCCCGCCGAGGAGTTGCGGGACATCGCCGCCGAGAGCTCACAGGCCGAGCGCCGCGCCGATGAGGCGGAGCGTGAGCTGGTCGAGTGGAAGAAGATGAAGTTCATGGCCGACAAGGTCGGCGATGACTTTCCCGCCATCATCCTCTCCGTGACCCGGCACGGCTTCTTCGTGGAACTCAACGACCTGTTCATCGAAGGGCTGGCGCCGATCGGCTCTCTCGTCGGCGACTTCTACACCTATCGCGATACGGACCGCACCATTGTGGGCGCGCGCACCGGCCACGTCTTCGCCATCGGCCAACCCGTGCAGGTACTGCTGGATCGGATCGACCGCCAGCAGCGCCGGTTGCAGTTCGCTCTGTTGCCGGGAACCGAACCCCGCGTGCAGAAGATCTCTCCGGGCCGTGGCGGCAAGAGCGAAGCGAAGAAGGCCAAGGCCAGAGAGAAAGCCAAAGCAAAGAAGGCCGGCGCAAAGGCAAGGCGGCGCAAAGGGCGCTGAGCCGCAACCAGAGAAGCTGCGCGGGTTGCGCCATCTCATCTGCCTCGCCTGCACAACAAGAGAGTCCCCTGCCCGGAAGCTGGAGTGCGCCATGCGCCGGCCCAGACAGAGTGCGATTCCGGTCATGGTGGCCGATATAAAGCTGCTTCGCTATCTTGCCGATGGAGTTGGCATGCATTCGCAGCGGTCCAACCCGGATCCGATGCAGAAGTCCAGTCGATGGATGGGCTGGGTGCGTGCGGGCGCCAGCACGCCCGTACCCTCCGTAGCCATCTGGAAAGAGCCGGAAGATCCGGTGATCCCGGCAGCCGCCAAAGGGGCATGGGAGCCGCCGAAGATGACCGGATCGGAGGCTCCGCAAGATTCCTTCGCGCCCTCTGCCTCCCAGCCTCCGCCGGCCCCGCACAGCCCGCGCCATGAGCCTATCCAAAAGCAGCGCGCAGGGATGACCCTGGGTGAACTGCTGTACGCCGTACTGATGAACGAAGGAAGGATGGAGGATGAACCTGCATGACCCAACACGGTTGACGCCTCCGGGAGACTGGGGGCTGTGGGTGGTGATGTCCCTGATCGCCCTGGCCTGTCTGCTGACATAGAAGCTTCCACTGCCTGCGGAGTCTCTTCATCCTGCCGTGTCTTCGCGGCCCATGCGCAGCGGAGATTCCTCAGCAGCACGCCTCTGCCGAGCAGCGGATTCAAAAACTGAACATGCAGTGCAGCGTTACAGTGCGGTTGGCGGAGGTGCTCACGCCACTGACGGCCAGCGGCGAGTTCAGCGAGATCGACTGCCCAAAGTAGGGCGAGCTGAGCACGCCCACCGGGAGTCCCGGGTTGTTCCGGTTCAAAAGATTGTAGGCATCCACCCCAAAGCTCAGGCTGTACGGGCGGGCGGATGGGTGCCCTGGTCTCCTGTCGCCCAAGGCGGGCCGGGAACCTATCTTGAACTCTTTGCCCAGATGCGCCTCGATAAAGAAGAAGTTCGGCGAATTCCCGTAGTCAATGGGAATCGTCTGCTCCCCGGGCTGCGGGTTTGCGTCGAAGGTTCCAAAGGGCGTCTTGTAGATAATTGAGTTGGCCGTCGGGCTGGTGGCAAACGCCGGACGATCGTTATAGATCGTGTCTCCATTCAGGTCGGTGCCCGTGGTGATGTTGAAGGGAGTGCCTCCCGCCGCGTTGGCGAAGAGAAAGCCGCTAAAGCCCAAGGGAAAGATGATCTTCACCTGTGCGAAGGTCTGCTGCGTCGGCTGGGCGGCGCGGCCATAGTCCTGGGTCAGATCGTACTGGTTGGAAGGGAAGGTCGTCGCCCCCCCTACATCCTGGTCGACATGATTGAAGCTATAGGCGACAAATCCAGTAATTCGCCGGCTGAACTGGAACTGCGAGTTGACAAAGAGGATCTCCGCCTTCTGAATGCCGCCGGAGTCGAACTGGTAGATGTTCTGCGTCCCGCCCAACGGCCGGACGCCGCTGGAAGGATCAGCAGGATTGTACGTCCCGGGAAGCGGCGCGTTGATGTTGCGCGAGAGCCACTGATGGACTCCGCGAGTGAAGTAGTATTCCACCGAAAGGCTGCCGATCTTGCCCAGGGAGCGCTCCGCGGTCAGCCCGCCGACAATGTCGTATTCATTGCGCAGATGCGGATTGATGTTGTACAGAGTTGGCGGCGTGGTTCCCAGCAGCGACGTCGGCGGTGGCGTGTTCAAATACTGCTGATAGAAGTTCGGATTCTCAACGTAATAGGAGGTCTGGTAGGTTCCGCTCTGTTCACGGATGGCCGTCAGAATGTTGGCGGAGTCGAAGCGGTCATAGAAGAAGCCGCCCCCGCCACGCAGCATCAGCAGTGCGTGCCGATGACTGTTCTGTCCCACGGCCCAGGCAAACCCAATTCGCGGCGCCGGATCGGCGTGATCCGGAACCGCCGACTGGCTTTCGAAGCGAAATCCCAGGTCCAGTGTCATATTCTTGCGAATCTTCCACTCGTCCTCCGCAAAGACGCCCAGATCGCCCATCAGCAGCGAAGCTTCCGCTTTCCCGGTCGTTAGGTTGTACTGGATCGTCTCGCCCGTGCCGGCGAAGATCTGCGCGGGAGTCTGCCCTTGCAGCGCCAGCGCGTAAGTCCTCTGATCGGGAAACATGTACAGGCCGTTATAACCCGTACGGTTTTCATTGGACCGATCCAGCAGGCGATACCGTCCCCCGAACCGCAGATAGTGTACTCCGTGCTGGCTCGTGAGAAGTTCCTGGAACTCGTAGCGATCCTGATTGTCCACCAGCTCCTGCGCAGGCGATCCGCCGGCGTTGAAGAGCCCCTGAGCCACGATTGAAGCCTCCGTGCTGGCCGGGGACTGGTTCTCATGCACGCGGGCGAACTGAAAGTGGGCCTCGGAGATGGTGGAGACACCGATGATCTGCGTATCGATGAGCTGCAAGGTGTTGGTGCTCGTTGTGGAGTTCAACCCCTCGGAGGGAAGAACCAGCAATCCAACACCGTTATTGGTCACCGTCACCGCGTTGTACTCATAGCGGCCCATGAAGGTGTTGCTCTTCGTCACTTGACGATTGAGCTGTCCACTGTATGTCTGCGTCACGGTCGGCGAACGAACAGCTTCATCCAAAGGCGTGAGAAGCTCGGGGTCGATGGCGTCCACAATCGCATTGTTCTGCAGATCGTAGTACGCCCCACTGAGGAAGAAGGAGGTCTTTCTGTTAACCGAGCCGCTCAGGTTCCCATCCAGGTTCGCCGTGTAGTACGGCGGCTCGACCGTTGTGTACGGGTTCTGAGCGTTGAATACATTGTCCGTACCCCAACTGCTCAGCTCTCCGTGCAACTTGCCGCCTCCGGGCTTGGTGTCAATCTCCACCCTTCCGAAGCCCAGCGAATCGTACTCAGCCGAGTACGGGTTCTGATTGATTCGAATCTCCTGGATCGTGTTCTTGGGTGGAAAACGGCCATTCGAAAAGCCGTTCACCAGAATCTCCGGAGCCCTCAATCCCTCCCCGCCCGCCAGCGCCTTGATCTCCTGTTGAAACACATCCTCGTCATCGGAAAACCCGTTCAACTGGCTCCCCTTGAAGCGCAGCGCGCTCATGTTATCGGCGGCCGCGGCGCTCTCTCCCCTCTCGGCCGGAACCGTGATCTCCTCCGCGCGCGTGGCAATCTCCAGACGAACGTTGACTCTGGCGTCCATCGAGCGCTCGCTCAACTCGATGCCGGCCCTGTACTCCCGGAAGCCGGGCGCTTCGATGGCGATGCGATAGAGTCCCGGAGGCAGCGCCAGATCGAACTCGCCGATCCCATTCGTCCTCACCTCGCGATGCAGCGTTCGGCCGGAGACGCGAACCTTGGCGTGTGCAATCTTGGCTCCGGAAGGGTCTGCAACGCTTCCCCGCAAGTGACCGATTACCGCGCCCCCTTGCCGACCGGCGGGATCCCTCGGCCCTGAGCCGGCGCTGTTCCCCGCCACCGCCGCATAGCATTCTTCCGGTAACACCGCCCAGCCAATCACCAGCGCACAACCGGCCCACCAGAGGTTCATCATCCAGAACCAGCGAAAGATCACGTCAAGTTCTACCCGTTGAAGAGATAACTTGGGAGTGTGAGAAATTTGCCGCAAAGTTTTGGTGCGATGAATCTCGAATTCATCTTTTTCTGAGATGATACCGCACCGGCGATCATGAATCTTCCCTCGCCTCATCGCCGCTCCGCCTCTCGTCTCTCGCGCCATCCTCGGTTCCGCTGCCTCTTCGCTTCCGCCACGCCGGAAGTAACCGGTTGCGCCTTCGTTGCGGCCTCTTGACGGTCAGCCAGACTTCGCTTTTGGGTTGCGGCAAGGATCTTCAGGACGAGCGATCCTTGATTGCGCACAGGCAGCGCTTCCGCCGGCGCCACGCCGTCCCACTCACCGGGAAACTTCCGCGCATCCACCTGTGAGCCAAAGAAGATGCTTCAGTGCTTCAACTGATCTGCGCTTGGCTGTTGGCCCATTCTGGTTCTGAGCGGCCGGGGAGGAACACGCCTTCGGGCTCTGCGCCGGATCCCGTGTTGGCCCTGACTGGCCGGATCCAACCGGTAGAGAATCAACAGATTGCGATCCGGATCATCATAAGCGGCAAAGGCGGCTACCCGCTTCATCTGATACAGCGGCGTAAGGGCGTCGGCCTTATCATCATCCACCTCGTTCCAGGCCGCATACCATCCGGGACGATAGGTTCTCACCCGCTCTTCAAGAAGGTACGTTCCAAAGTCGTCATCAATGGAGGGCAATCCCGTCATCAGGGTAAGATCGGATCCGGAGATCGACAGGATCAGATGGGAGCGTGTCTTGTCCGCCAGAACCACTCGCTTGACACCCTGGGCAGCCGCCTCAAACTGATAGGTGGGATGCAGCGCATAGCCGATCTGCTGCGCCGCATCCGGGACCGCAACGGCCAACGCCAGCGCCACGGCCAGAAAGGAAGCGATGGCTGTGGCAAGTCTTCTCCGGCAGTGGCGAAGACCATCCAGGCCCATGGCAACCACCATCGTGATTGGCACGGCCAACACCAGGTAATAACGAGGTTGCAGATTGTTGTGATAGGCAAGGAAAGAGGAGTATCCGGCGATCCAAAGCAGCAGGGAGGGAAGCAAGGGATTCGCCAGCAGCCGAGGCCGCCAGAAGAAGATCAGGCCGACTACCGCAAAGAAAGTTCCGTAGAGCAGCGTTCCCATCCATGTTCCATCCGAAATGGTGTTCAGGATGACGTTGGAGACCGGCTCAAGATCAATTCCCGTATAGGCGTTTGCCGAAAAGAGATACTGGTAATCCGCAAGATAATGCGGACGGACCAATAGAAAATAGTACGCACACCAGAGACCCACCCCTCCAACGGCAGGCGTCACAGCCAGCCGTAACGCCGGACGCAGACGGTAGCCTGCGCGCGCCCACACCATGTAGAAGATGGCCGGCAGCAAAAACAGCCCCGTCGTCTTGGTCAACACGATTGCAGGCAGCAGAACCATCAACGCAAGCGCCGCTCCGTAACCGCGCAGCTTCTTTCCTTCCAGATGGATGGGCTCCAGGACTGAGGCCGCCAGCAATCCCAGCGCGGCAAGGGCAATCAGCAGCGGCTCCAGAATGGCCATGCGCTCAAACACATAAACAAAAGGGCTGGTGCAGAGCAGAAAGATTGCGAGCGGTCCAGCCAAAGACTGGTCATCTCGGCTCGCGCTTGAGCCTTTGTGACCTTCCATCAGCCGATAGACGATGACCAGCGTCGCCCCGAAGACACACACCGTCAGCGCCCGAGCGGCGGCGAGCGAAACTCCCGTAACTTTAAAGACCAGCCACTCCAACAGGGGCCAGACAGGTAATGCCACCGCGGGGTTGAAGTCGCCCTTCCAGTACCAATGACCCGTAACATAGTGCCGGATCGCAGCGTCGCTGTACCAGCCCTCATCGGTATACTTCGACCAATCCATCCACGGCGAGTTGTTGGGGAAGTCCGCCGTGAGATGCAGAAAATGCAGGCAGAAAAAGACGAGCGATAGTCCGAGCAGGAGGATCTTTAGGAACCTCGCTACGTTCCACCCACCGCTGCTCCACCCGCTCAGCCGCTGCGTCCACAGCTTCTGCCACAAAAGCCTTGGGATCTTTCCCCCGACAGCGGACGGATTGGAGGCCGATGACATGCTGAATCTGTGCAGGTTCGGCGCCTGGACGAGAATCTCTTCTCGACAGCGAGTTCGGTCTTGGCCGGCATCACGCGAGCGGTGCGCTCGCCCTCCAGGGACCGCGCCTTGGAACATCTATTATATGAAACACCGTACGCTGGACTCTTGCCGATCTCGGCTAGACGCTCCCATGGCTAGTTGGCTCCTCCGCCGAACAGCGCAGCCGCCGGTCGTGGCGTTCCTCCCGACGCCGCGCATACCTGCTTGGCCGCGGCTGGAGACGCGATCAAATAGTGCGGGTCGGCTCCGCGCAGGTTGGCAAAGTCATAGACCGAACAGATCGACCAGTTCTTCAGGTTCATGCTGTTGTTGAGAGAGCCCAGGTCCGTCGCCCGCAGGAAGGCGTATTGGGGACGTTCCGCGGCGCACCGGTCGACTCGTTCCTGATAGGTGAGCCGTGCTTGTGCGCGGCCATTGACCAGGCCGGCTAGATCGCAGACCGGCGACTCGGTAAAGTATCCGATGTAACCAATATCGTAGGCGACCAGCTTCATCGAACGAAGCTGCTCCATGCGCTGACCACGAAACTCCGCCAGGCTCCCCTCTCGAATCCTGAACTCGCGGAGGAGTAGCGCGGACTCGATGGGCATCAAAACCAGCAAAAGCCCGGCCAGGCCATAGGCCGCGAAGCGCGGAACACGAGCCGCCGCAGGCGCCGGCTCCGATGGGCTCCAGCGCAGCTCCAGCGTATTCCAGAGCAGGGGAAACACCAGCGTCCAAAGAAGGTAGCGCACGCCCTGGATCTCCTGCCCGCGCCACATGGCGAGCGCCAGAGCGACCGGGAAGAGGCTGTTGGCCGTCAGGATGGACAGGGAGAGGCGGCGCCGGTACAGAATCAGGGTGGCCAGCGTGAGCGCCCAGAAGAGGAGCAGAACGATGCCGATCGACATCGAACTGACAAAGACGGAGAGGCCCGCCTTGAGCACGCCGAAAGCTACGCCCAGCTTGTCCGCCCAGGAAATCTGTAGATCGGCCTTGGCGACAGCCGTATCTGGAAGCAGGGAATGCATGGTGGCGTAGATCAGCCCCGCGGCGAGCAAGCCCCCCGCCAGGGGCGATCCGCAGAGAGAAACTTGCCGGACTCCGAGCCGGGCGCGCTTGGAATCGCTTCCTGGCTTGCCGGTGCGTTCTGTGCTGGGTGCGGGGTTGGCGCCCATCCGCTCGCTGCGCGCGAAAAAGAGCGTCATACTGGCCACTGTCATCAGCAAAAGGTATTCGACACGCGCAACCGTCGCCAGAAACCCGAGACTCGCCAGCCATGCCATCGATCGGTTGCGAAAGATCTCCGCATGTCCAAGACGAGAGACGGCAAAGGCCAATAGAGTGATCAGGCAAAGGGTCAGCGAGGTCTCCATGCCATCATCCAGCCAGCGCACCGCCATGGGGGTCACCAGGATGCCCAGGAGCAGGATGGCGAAGGTCCAGGCCGGCCGCGGCGCAGCGCGCAGAGCCTTGGGAAACTCCCATGCCAGGCCGGCGAAGAGCAGGAAATGAAACAGCGAGGACAGCGCACGGGGCATCACCGGCGAATTCGTAAGGCAGCGAAGCCCGGCCAGCAGCCACACATAGAGCAGGCTGGAGGTTCCATAGTCCGGATGCACACCGTCGTAGGAGATCATGTGATAGCGGAGCAGATGGACGGCATAGCGAAGGTGAATGAATGCGTCATCCTGCATGGTTGGCCAGGACAAGAACAGCCAGCCCAAAAGCCAGACTGCAAACAGAACCGTGAGGCTTCGATAATGTTTTGGCATCTCGCTCCATCATGCGCAACAAGCAGTTGTGGCAAACCGTCCCAACGCCGAAGGCCCATTGAGTAAGAACATGCTACCGGAGAGGTTGCCCGGCCAGGTATCTGGACTTGCGTTGAAGCCAGTGGAACCTGCCGTCCAGGCGGTTCCAAAGTGCAGCGTAGCCAGGAAGACTCCTCCTTTGAAAGGCAGGGCGGATCGGGCACATCATGGCTCAGCGGTTCTTGCGTTTCCGTCCAATGCAACCTCCGCCGCCCGGCCGAGAAACAGATAGACACAGAAAAGGCAAAGGAGTATCGGCATGCTGATACGCAGTTCACGGAAGCTGCTTCCAATAAAGATGGTCACGATGTACGGCGAGCACATCGCGATCAGCACCATCGCGGGGCGAACCGTGCGATGCAGCTTCATGGCGAATACAATCGCTGCCGCGAACAGCAACATCAACTCCACGATGCTCTCCGGCGCCCAGATGCCGCCATGGGTGGGGTACTCGATCAATTTGACCCTGCCGGGCTCCAGCAGACGAAGAGCGACATAAACCGCGCAAGAAAGAGTGAAGTCCACCGCCAGGTACACCCAGTACCGCCGTGCTTGAAGGGCGGGGGAAACCAGCGCCATCGTTGCAAGAAACGACGCCAGCAAGAACTCCGTCTCACGGTTGAGCGTCCCGGCAATGGCGGAGACCGCAATCAGCAACGTCCCCGCGGCGGCCGAGCGTTGCCGGGCGCCCCAGATGCCAACCAGCAATAGCAGATAGGCAAGCTGGTCATACGGGGTCACAACCGCCATCGAAAGCGCGAGCAGCAGGGTGTAGTACAGGTAGAAGAGCAGTTCGCGGTCGGCGAAGCCCCTTCCTTTGATCCACAAGAGAGAAAGCAACATCAGGTTGCTCAATGCGAAGTACAAGCCGTTGGACAAGGCAAACGTCGCGTAGGACAGAAACCACGCCTCCCGGTCGCGCACCACCGGATAGGGCCGGTCCGCAAAATGAGCATGAAGAAACCTGTAAAGAATTAGAAACTGATCTCGTCCGAGAATTCGATAGCGGTAGATGCCGCTGAAGTACTGCTCTCTGAAATGGCCAATACTGATGGCTCCCGAATAGGTCGTCACCATCCACAACTCGACTGAGAGAAGAATCACAAGGGGTAGCGCAACCGCAAGCACGAAGAACAGAAGATACTGCTGGGCCGTCGAATTTTTCGATGAAGCGTCAGGCTCGGGCTGTCGACGCAGCGCATTCAGGATCTGGTTCAAGGGGCTCATCCTCAATCGTTCCGCTGGGGCAATCTTACTCATAGGCCAATGCATCGATCGGATCTTTGCGCGCGGCCTTCAGGGCCGGATACAGAGCGCCCAGCAAGGCTCCGCCCAACGCAATGGCGATCGCATTCCACACCCAATGCGGCGTAATTTGAAAGCTCAGGGTCGGGAAGCGCGCATGTAAAAGATCACGCAGAACATAGGTAGACACCACACCCAGGGCGGTTCCCGCAATCGCCAGCAACAGCGTCTCCCGCAAGACCACGGAGACGATCGTCAGCCGCCCCGCGCCCATGGATTTCAGAATGCCGATCTCTCGCGTACGCTCCAGAACCGCCGTATACATCGACTGAAAGATCACCAGAAACCCGATGATCGTGGCGATACAGATCACCACATTCAACGCAATGTTGAATCCCGGCAGATGATCCGGCGTCAGCAGGGAGAGGAACTCCTGAATTGTCTGCACGCTCCAGTCCTGAAGCCCGTCGGTGGATAGAATCTCCTGGCGCACCGCCGCCTGATAAGTAGGAGGATCCTCGGTTTGCACATAAAACGCCGAGGCCTTGCCTGGATTGTTGTCGATCTCATCCATCGTGGCGAGCGGTATGTACTGACGCGCGCCCTTCCCATGTTCAACAATGCCGCAGACCGTGAAGGTGTGATTCAACTCCTTCACCGTATCCCCTACCTTCAATCCCTTCCCTGACTGGGCCTGCAAGTCATCCACAATCAGATCGAAGGGTTGCCGGAACGGACCGCCGCTGAGAAACACGAAGGGACGCAGGGCGTTGTAGCTATTGAAGTCGATCCCATAGATGTTTTGCGGGGAGCTCCCTCCTACGCTGAACTTGATGTTCACCGGCGCCACGACCTGCACATGGGGCAGAGCCTCCAGCACCCTGGCGATACGCACGTCGGCGGAGGCCGAACTGGTCATCATGATGGCGGTCGCAGCGCCGGGATGCACGATCATGTCCATCCCGATGCCGGTAGTCTCCGATCGGCTGCCGTTGACCATCCCATAGAAGAGGGCCACAACGGACAGGATCATGATCACCTCGATGGCGACAGCAAGGGCGCTGATGACCGAACGCAAGGGACGATGCACGAGATTGCCGAGAATCAATTTAATCATGACTTAGAGAGGCTTTTCCTGGTTCTGACGGTAACTTTCATAGTAGCGCACCGCCCCGCGAACGCGGGCGAACACGACAGGCAAGGTCAGGAAAACATCCTCATGCCTGCCGGGCCTTGCGCGGATGCAACGGCCTGGCGGACCGGCGCTGGACGGCGGGCGGGCGGGGAGGCGGCCTTGCCCATGAACAAAGCTCCCAGAATCGGCGCAATTCGGGTCACCAGGATGATTGCCAGCGTCATGCCAAAGTTGCCGAAGCCTAGAAAATAGATCATGCCGCCCAGCAACTGTTCCGGCACCAGATGGCCAAACCACACCACCACCATCAATCCCCACGGATACTTCATCACATCCCCAACCACGAAGTCGACCGTGCTGAAGAGCAGAATCCAGATCCCCGGCATCAGCCAAAAGATCCCGCCCCATCCCTCGCAGTGAAATGCCTCTCCCACCGGACTGAACGAGATGCCCGTCGAGGTATCGCTCTCGGATAAACCATAGCCCATCTCGTGGGAATAGTAGTTCCCTCCATAGATTCCGCCCTTGTTGGGGTTGATAAAGTGAGGCAAAAGATTGCCAAAATATTGATAGATAGGCCCCATCCCTTCGTAATGCCCCTTGGCGGAAAAGGCAATGAGTTCATCGTCCACCGGAAACATGCTCAGACGTTCCACAAGAGAGCTCTGAGGCTGGTTGTACCACTCGCCTACACCGTTGGACTCCGCATTCTCCTGCAGCGCCCGCACATGCGCTTCCAGCTCTGAATAATGCGTCAGCAGATGGCCGATCAGCTCCAGACGCTGCGTATCGTCCAGCCCTTCCGCCAGATCACGCGATGCGGACAGCGGAGAGATCGCCAGAAAGCTCGCGGCCACCATCAGAAACATCATCACCACATGAATCACCCGCACCTTGAGCCGCGAGTAAAACGCTCCCACCAGCCAGCAGACCATCGGCGTCAGCATCGCCTGCTTGGAGAACGAGAGCAGCCCGAGATAAAAGAAGTAGAGAAAGGCCAGGATGCTGACCACACTCGTAGTGCGCCGTCCGCCGCTGTCATTGATCGCCCCAATGGTTACCAGGATCAGTCCCAGAGGACCAAAGACATTCACCTGGACCAGGGCGCTGACCAGACTTCCCGGCGCCTGTCCGAAGATCATGTCCGCATAGTTAATTCCCAGCCAGACAACCAGACATCCCAGCCCCGCGCCGGTGTAGTTGAGGTTTGTGAAGGTGAATCCGCTCGCCACTCCCATCGCTCGAAAGTCAATCTTCTTGTTCAGCATCGTCACCAGCACCAGCATGAACATGCTGGCGGTATAGAGTGACATATCCAGCACAGGAGTAAACAGATTGGAGTCGGCCGGCTCTCCCAGCAAAGCCTTCCAGGTGACGCCAAACATGACAATCAACGTTGCGTACCAGAAGATATAAGCTCCCGAGATCCGCGAAAAGCCTTCGGCGATATTGAAGGCGACCACGGCGAGCAGGACGAAGGCGAAGTACAACAAACTGAAGAGAAAGTCCGTGTGCTCCAACTGCTGAACGCAGAAAAAAAGCGAAGCAAAAAGGAAGGTCTTCGGCAGCGAAACCCGCGTTGGAAGTTTGAGGCGCACTAGCTCGAGTTTACAAGACACGCCCCACGCCAACGCGCATAGCGGATCGCCTCTGCTCTCCGAAGGGCTCCCTCTTTCGCCGGAGCGCCCAAGGCTCCCTTGCCGCTCCCGCGCGGCTCTCTGCAAGAACCCTCTACGGCCAAAACCGGGAGCGGTGGACAGAACCTTGTTTGCGGCTCGACCCCCAAGACGCTAACCTGTCCCCGAATGCAAACCGATCCTGCACAAGCAGCGATCTCCGCGTCATTTAGTATGGTGGGGAGTTCAGCCGAGCCCATGCCTTTCTTCTCCCTCCAGCCATCCACACCAGAGACGCTGTCTGCAGAGGATCTCCATCCGCGCTTCGCCAAAGGCCGGAAAACAAGCGGCCTTGGACGAGAGGAAGCCAGATGATCACGCTCGGCTCCGTGCTCCATCTTCTCCTGGCCCTCTGCTGGGTTAGCACTGTCTTTGTATCGATCTCCGGGCTGGGCGCTATCCTGCTCCGTGGTTCGGGTCTGCGCAGGGCATCGCTGCCCCTGGCGGCCGTAACCGGCTTCGGCATAGCGATCTTTCTCGGCGGCTGCCTGAACCTGTTGCATGCCATTAGCCATTCGGCACGGCTCTGCCTGGTTGCGGCAGGGCTGGCCGGCTTCATGCTGACTCGTCCCAGAATCCTTGCTTGCCCCTGCGCCGGCTCTTCCCCAGCCAGACTCAGACCGGACATCCCATCCGCCGGCCCGGCGCGGCAGCGTAATACGGCGAGGGCGGTTTTCTGGCTCGCCGCGGCTGTATTTGTGGTGCGCTTCGCGGCCACGGTCCACACTCCGTATTACCAGCATGACGATGACTACAACTTCTATCTTGCCGCTCCCGCCAAGATGGATGCCCTGCATGAGTACGCTCCCGACCCCTTCAGCGAGCGCCGCGTGATGTCTTCCCTGGGCGGCAACTACTTTCTCCAGTCCCTGGTCCTGACCGAGTTGCCGCTGGAGGATGTGCAGATGGCCGACCGCGCCTTCGGTCTGCTGCTGCTGGGCTGCCTTGCCGTGGAGCTTGGCGCCGTCTTTCGTCTCTATCCCCTGCAACGGGCGCTGCTGACCCTCTTCCTGCTCATCACTCCCCAGCTTCAGTTCAACCTCACCTTTGTCGACCTTCCGTTTGCCCTCTTCGTCGGCTTGGTCTTTGTGGCTGCGGACCTGGACACCTTTCAGGCTCATCCGCGGCTCCAAGCGTTTCTGCTCGGCATCACCGCATCCGGCATCTCGACCCTGAAATCCACCTACCTTCCTCATGGAGTCCTGTTTCTTGTCTGCATCGTGCTTCTCCACGCCCGCTACCGCAGCCTTCGGGCCGGCGTTGAAACGCTGCTGCCGGCGACACTTGGATCTCTGTTGGTCCTTGCGCCCTGGATGATCGCCAGCCACAGCGCCTCCGGCACCTGGTTCTACCCCATCCTGGGCAAGGGCTATCAGTACAGCGCCTACGGCCTGTTTCCTCCACCGTCAGGCGGTCACTCGGTAAAGATTGTGGCCAAGGTGATGCTCTTCAACCTGCCTCTGGCCGCCGTTCTGCTGCTGGAGTGGTTCAGGTGCGAACGGGATGAGCGGACGCGCGTGCTCGCCTCGCTCACGGCGGCGGCGCTCAGCGCATCGGTCCTGGTTGGCTTGGCCACGGGCGGCGATTCTGTGCGCCGCTACAACTATCCGGCCATCCTCGCCGCTATTCTCCTGCTCTATCTCGCCGCCGCCGTAAAAGCGAATCTTGCCCCATCCCTGCGATCCCTATCTCTGCAATGGGGCAGCGCTGTGCTCTGTCTGTGTCTGGCGATGTACGTCGGCTTCAACTCCTGGACCCACGAGTACGCCATGACCTTCAAGTGCCTGAGGACCAGCCTGACGGACTTCCGCATCGAACCGGAAGCCACGGTGCGGGCCTATCGCGCCATGGAGCGCGCCATTCCCTCCGGTTTTGATCAGGCTCCGGATGGCGCAACGGATGGGACCATCGCTACCGTTGACTTTCCGTTCCTGCTCGACTTCCGATCGCATGCCATTGATATCGCGGATATTCCCGGCGCCGCCAGCCTGCCTCCAGGCTGGCCCAGCCGCTCCAATGGAGACGCTCTGGCGGTCTACCTGCTCTCCCACCACCTGAGGTACCTTGCCCTGAGCTTCGATACCTTCACGCTGCCCAACGTCGCCCTGCGGGAGCAGGAAGAGCTGGCCGATCCCAACACAACCCAGTGGATCCGGAGTGAAGCGCAGATCCGGTTGGCCAGCTATCGCCAGTTTGTCCAACTCCTGCATAGCCGCCGCCACATCTACGATCACGGAGATCTGATCGTTCTCGATCTGGCCACGCCGGCTCGCTGACCCAGCTTCGGCTCTCTTTAGCGTTTTCAGTGTGGACGGGTACCCCCGAAGAGGGCTTGCAATGGCGTTTTCATTCCACCCCAGCCGGCAACCCTGCTGGGAACCCCGGTAGTCGGGGAAAAAGCCTAGCGAGGTCGAGGCTTCCCTCCACACCTGCACTGAAAATGCTTTACCGGATCTGCACCAGGCCGGAGGAGGCGCCGTGACCCTCCCCGCCGGGCGTCACCATGGTCTTCTGCGGCGCCCGCCAGTGGTCGATGTAGCTCACCTGATGCACGCAACTGATCGTGCAGTTCGGCGCGCAGGACTTCTCAGTCAGGAACTCGCGCTTGACCATCGCGGTGGTGTACTCGGCGATGGGAACCCCAGGATACCCGCGCTGCTGCGAGCAGTAGGAGACGATCCCGTTCTCATCGACGTACAGGTATCGCGACCCTGCCCGGCAGCGCCAATCATTCGGCATTCCGTTGGCGATCGCCTCCTGGAAGGCGTTGAATCGCGAGTAGCTGCGCCGCGTGAGCCGCCGAACCTCATCCCACACCTTGCGTTCGCGGCTCCCCAACGGCTTCAACTGGCCACTGCCGTCGTGGATGATCCCGATCGTCGAGCTGAATCCCAACTCCAGCGCCCGCCGGGAGATGGTCAAGGCATCCTCAGGGTTCGCAATTCCACCGCCCACCACGGAGTTGATGTTCACGTGAAACTCCGCATGTTCGGCCAGCATCGCCAGTTTCGCGTCCAGCACCTTCAGCGACTTCTTCGAGACCTCATCGGGCATAACATTATCGATCGAGATCTGCATGTGATCCAGTCCGGCCCGATTCAACCGCTCAATCCTCTCGGGCATCAGCAGGTAGCCGTTGGTGATCATGCCCGCAATCGCGCCTGTGTCCCGGATGCCGCGGATCACCTCTTCCAGCTCCGGATGCAGCAGAGGCTCGCCCCCGGAGATGGTGATCACCGAGGTTCCCAACCGCCCCAGATGAGCCACTCTCCGCCGCATCTCTTCCACGCTCACGGGGCTGGAGACATCGTCGAACTCATTGCAGTACGTGCAAGCCAGATTGCAGCGCCGCATGGGCACAATATGCGCCATGTACGGGTGAGCCGTCCTGGCCAGCGCCGAGGCGATTGACCCGATCTCGCGCAGCCTGCGGGCGGCGGCAATCAGCCGCCGGCGAGCCGTGCTGCGCCGGCCGGAGTTCTCCCGGGCAGCCTGTGCCTTGGCCGAGGAACCCTGGGGAGCTTGATTCGGAGCTTGGGAGGTGGTCGTCATGGAAGCCTGCTGGTTCCCGCCTGGTTGAACCGGCTTGCTTATTCTATCGCGCAACCCCCTTCGGCCGCCTCCGCATCTTGCCGCGCCATCGGAAGTAAACTGGAGCTTAGGAGGCTGGACGGATGCCGCGCGAACTTGACTGGTCTGACGCTCTGGAGATTGGCATTCAACTGCAGGAGATGTTCCCCGATACCGATCCCTACTCGGTTCGATTCACCGATCTGCATAAGTGGGTCACCCAGCTTCCGGGCTTCATTGGAGATCCGGCCAAATCCAATGAAAGCATCCTGGAGGCCATCCAGATGGCCTGGCATGAAGAGTACGAGGACGCCAAAAACCCGTAGCCCTCATCGTTCTGCGGGCGGGCAACGCGTTGACGGGATCCCCCGTAACCCTTTCTGCCCCTTTTCATGGAAGCACCTTCAGCAGCGGAAGAACCCGGCTTCTCGCCCCCAATGTGAGCATCTGTGGGCCCGGTTCTCCGGCAGGCTGGACGGCGGGGTAATCTGCCCTGATCCTCCCCTGGAGGGAGATCTTTTCGGTCTAGCGAAAAATCTTGCTGCGCAAGTCACTGTGGCGGAGATAACATCTTCCGATATGAGTCTTTCGGCTTCTCCCGCGCCGTTTCTCACTCCGCCCCCGATGGCTGAAAAGCCCCACTCCGGCCGTCCGCGCTCCTTTGATCGCGACAAAGCTCTGGACGCAGCCATGCGGGTCTTCTGGAGACAAGGCTATGAAGGGGCATCGCTCAGCGACCTGACGGCCGCCATGGGAATCAATCGGCCCAGCCTGTACGCCGCCTTCGGCGACAAAGCCGGCCTGTTCCGCGAGGCGGTTGCCCGCTACGGCATCGGCCCGGGACGGTATGTTCGGCGCGCCCTCGGCCTGCCCCGGGCCCGCCAGGTTGCCGAGATGCTTCTGCGCGGCACAGTCGATATCGCCACCGATGAGGCCAATCCCGGCGGCTGCCTGTGGGTCCAGGGGGCTCTGGTCACCAGCTCCGAAGGTGAGCCGATCTGCCGCGAGATGGCGGCCATCCGGGAACGCGGCATCGCTCAGATGCGGGAGCGCTTCGAGCGCGCCCGCCGGGAAGGAGACCTGCCCGCCACCACGGATGTGCCCGCCCTCACGCTCTTCCTGGTCAGCATGATGAACGGCCTGGCTGTGCAGGCGTGCAGCGGCCACAGCCGCGAGGCCCTCAACAGCGCCGTCGATCTGGCCTTGCGGGCCTGGCCCAGCGCCTGAACAGCCCGTCTCCGGAGTTGAAGCAGGGCCGGCGCCGCCGGGCATAACCCGGCCGCGGCCCATGGCCGCACAGAAGCGCAACGAGCAGAGAAGGCCGTCCCGGAGGGTGACGGCCTTTCACGTTGCGCAAATCTTCGTGGATCTATTTGGATTTGGAAGCGGAGTGGTTCGGCGCGGAGGACTTCACCATGGCCTCTGCCTGATCGATCGCCTGATACAGATCGGATACATCCTTGACTTGTATCCATCCTTTGGTCGTCGCCACAACAATCGTGGGCGTCTCCATCAGGCCCAGCTTCACGCCCAGCGCATTATCCGCATCCACCTCCCGCGCCAGTTGCCCATGAGGATCCAGGACGAATGGCAACTGCTTGCCATGCCGCGCAAAAAACTGCTGGGTGAACTTGGTGAGATCGTCCGGGCTGGCGATCTCGAACTGGGAGGCGAAGACCTCCCGGCGATACTCCGTGGCCAGTTCCGGCGAAACATCATCCTGCAGATAGCGCGCATAGAGCGAAGACTGATAGCTCCACATGTGGCCTGGAATATGAAAGTCATAGCGGATGTATGGAATGTGGTAGTGCTCCACCGCCATGTGGACGAATGGGAACGCATGCGCGCATGCGGGGCACTCCATATCTTCCCATTCGATCAGCGCGATCTTGTCTCCGGGGGGCGGCGCCAGCATCGAGGTGTTCTTGAAGTGGTCAACTTCATTGGGTGGAAGCGAAGTCTGGGCGCTCGCCGCAACGGCTGCGAACGAAGCCAGAAGGATTGCGGGAAGAATCATCTTTGACAGAGGAGATAAACGCAAGCGCTGTGCCTTTGCGAGCAAGTGTGCTCAAATTCTTATTGAATCATCAAGTCGTCAAATCGCCAAACGATAGATCTTGGCTCGTCTCCCCGGGCAGCAGCCGTGCTGAGCGGTGACCCATGCCCGTCGGCAGCCCGCCTCGGCCCTGCGCGCAACTCAAACAGCCGCAGCCGGATCAGGAGCCGCCGTTGACGGGTAAGTTCCAACGCTATCCGGCTACTTCCCCGGGTTACTGTCCGGATCCGGCGCGGAGGCGGGCAGAGCCGCCTGTCCCTCCAGCCAATCGCCCGCCGTCAAGTCCCGTGGCATTACTTCGACCGGCTCCAGATCAGCAAGCTCCTTCTCTGCGCCGCTGATCCTCTGCAGCTTTCGCGCTTGCGGGAAGACGCGGGTCTCGACGGATCCGACAAAGCCGTTGTACTCCTTGATCGAAGCCTTCAGACCTTTCCCAACCCCTTCCACAAACTCTGTCGACCGTCGGAAGCGCTCATAGAGTTCCGTCGCCACTTGGAAGATCTGCTTGGCCTCCTGGGCCACCTTGGCCTCTCGCCAGCCCAGGGCAACCGCGCGCAGGATGGTGAGCAGCGTTGTGGGCGAAGCCAGAATCACCGACTTGCGCGCGGCATACTCCAGCAGATCCGCATCGGCTGCAACGGCCGCGCTGAAGTACGCCTCCAGAGGCAGAAAACAGACGACGAAGTCCGCAGCGCCCTCCATGTGGCTCTGATACTCTTTGCCGGCCAATTCGTCCACCCGCTGCCGCACGGCTCGGGCGTGCTCCGCCAGCTTCTGCTGTTGAACCGCCGGATCACTCGAACTCGCAGCCTCCGCATAGGCCACCATCGAAACCTTGGAATCAACCACAATCACCCGATGGTTGGGCAGATGGACGATCATATCGGGATAGAGCCTGCGCTTTTCCTCTGTGACCGCATCTTCCCTGGTCACATAGGCCTGCAGCGTGAAGTCGCAGCGCTCTTCCATACCGGAGAGCTCCGCAATGCGCTTGAGCTGCAACTCCCCCCAGTTGCCCCGCTTCTTGGTCTCCTTGAGAGCCGCCGCCAACTGCCGCGTCTCGGCCAGCAGCCCGGCTTCGGACTGGCGCAGGCTCCTGACGCTCTCATCCAGCGTCTTCAACTTTTCCGCCATCGGCTGGATCAGACCATCCATCTCCGCCTTGCGGGTCTTCAACTCGCCGGACGACTCCTTCTGCAGCTCCTTGAGCCTGCTCTCCGCCAGATCCAAAAAGGTCTTTCCGTTGCTCTGCAGCGCGTCCACCGCGGCCTCGGCAAACTGCGCCTTCAGCAGGCGCTTGGCCTCCTCTTCCGCCTGCGCCCTGCTGCGCAGCGCGGCATGGTCCTGTTGCAGCCGGCTCAGATCCTGCTGGAGTCTTGCTCGCTCCTCCTCCAGCTCCTGGCGCCGCAGGGCCAACTCTCTGGACTCCGCATCCCGGTTCGCCAGCCGTTCGCTCAACACCGCCAGTTCCCGGTCCTTTTCGGCCGCCCGCTCCCGCAACAAGGCCGCTTCGGCCTGCGCCCGACGCTCGCCTCGAGCAAAATGGAACAGAAGCGCCGCCAGCAGCAGAAGGACAGCGGCGAACGCCAGTACGACGATGGATTGCATAGAACCTCAGCAAGATTCTATTCCCGGCACTCCCGTTATCGGCTCCGGCGCATGAATGTCTTGCGGCGACAAATCACGCACTCCCAGGGAAACCACCCCAGCGCACAGAGCAGATAGCGTTGCAAAACTCCACGACGATTGACCCGGCGGAATCTTGCCGATCCGCACCAGAAACATACCTTGACAGCCATGAAAACACCTTTGCCGCTCTGCCTGGATGCTTGCGATCACGGCCGCGTCTGGCAGCCATGAAACTGGAACCGGCCGGGTCCAAATTCTCTTGCCCTTCCCCTGGCGGGCTTATGCTCTCGCGGGCAAGTTTCAGGCTAGAATATACCTGAGTTTCACCGCCGGGGTGGTTCCGGGGTTGGCCGGCAAGTGATTTCACGGTCCTGACTCGCCCGGCTTCTTTACACCGTCCAAGCGCGTCGGTATGCTTTCACACTGGGGCAGTCAGTCGGGCGCCTCATGGAGAGAGGCCCTTGTCCGCGCCCTAACCCAAGGACTTCATAGGAGATCGCACGATGGCAGCAGTTGATGAGAAGGTGAAACAGATTATTGTCGAACAGCTTCAGGTGGACGAAGCCGAAGTCACTCCCGGAGCCAGCTTTCAGGAGGATCTCGGAGCCGACTCACTCGACGTCGTCGAACTGGTGATGCAGTTCGAAGAGGCCTTCGACATCCAGATCCCCGATGAGGATGCCGAAAAGATCAAGACGGTGAAGGACGCGATCGAGTACATCGAGAAACACCAGAAAGCGAAGTAGTTCGCTCCCCTCGATTTCGGATGGAATTCCAAGCTTCGCCGCCGGCAGGCAGATCGGTTCGGCTGAGACCGGCCCATTGTTCCGGCGTCGATCCGGAGACAGCCGCGGCTGCCGGAGAACAAGAGGATTGAGAGGAAGATGTCGCAACGTCGTGTCGTTGTAACGGGTATGGGCCTGATCTGCGGAGTCGGGAACACGGCTCCGGAGGTCTGGGAGAGCCTGCTGGCGGGAAAGAGCGGCATGGCTGAGATTACTGCGTTCGATCTCACCGGTCACTCCGTCCGCATCGCCGCCGAAGTGAAGAACTTCGACGTTCACCGGTTTGTGGAGAAGAAGGAGGCCCGCAAGATGGGCCGCTTCATCCACTTTGCGGTGGCGGCCGCGCAGGAGGCCATGCAACACTCCGGCCTTTCCATTACCCCCGAAAACTCCGATCGGGTCGGCGTCCATATCGGCTCCGGCATCGGCGGGTTCGACATCATCGAACGTGAACACACGGCGCTGATGAACGGCGGCCCGCGCAAGATCTCTCCCTTTTTCATTCCCGCCACCATCATCAACCTGGCCGCCGGTCATGTCTCCATCCGCTTCGGCGCCAAGGGGCCCAATGAGGCCACCGCGACCGCTTGCACCAGTTCAGCTCACTCGATTGGTGATGCCTTCCGCATCATCCAGCGGGGAGATGCAGACGCCATGATCGCCGGCGGGGCGGAAGCAGCCATTACCCCCCTCTCGGTGGGCGGCTTCGCCTCCATGAAGGCCCTTTCAACCCGCAATGACGACCCTACCCACGCCTGCCGCCCCTTTGACAGGGATCGTGATGGCTTCGTCTGCGGGGAAGGCGCCGGCATCCTCATCCTGGAGGAGCTTGGCATGGCCCAGGCCCGCGGCGCCCACATCCTTGCCGAGATCATCGGCTATGGCATGAGCGGAGACGCTTACCACATCACCGGCATGGCCCCGGAAGGGGACGGCTGCCGCCGCGCCATGCAGGCTGCACTGCGCGTTGCGGGCATCTCTCCGGACAAGATCGATTACGTCAACGCCCATGCTACGTCCACCGCCGTCGGCGACTCGCTCGAGTCGCAGGCCATTGAAAACGTCTTTGGCGAAAAGGCCAAAAGCCACCAGCTTCGGGTCAGCTCCACCAAGTCCATGACCGGCCATCTGCTGGGCGGCGCTGGGGGCCTGGAAGCCGGCATCACCATCATGGCGCTACAGGATCAGATCGCCCCTCCCACCATCAATCTGGACAACGTGGACCCCACTTGCCGCCTCAACTACGTTCCCAACCGGCCCCAGCCGGCCAGAATCGACTACGCAATCTCCAACAGCTTTGGGTTCGGCGGCACCAACGGTTCGCTGGTCTTCAAGCGCTGGGGAGCGGAGTAATCGAGCAGGGTTTCACCGTGCGTTATTCGGAAGAGCCCGGCAGAGCGCCGGGCTCTTTTTCTTCCCGGCCGCATCCAACCAACCGAATCAGATGATCTTCTCGCCGAAGCAAGGCGCCCCGCAGGAGAGCAAGACGATGGCCTATCTGAATGTTGGCAAAGAAAACAGCGCAGAGATCGATCTCTACTACGAAGATCGGGGAACGGGCAAACCTGTGCTTCTCATCCATTGCTGGCCGCTCAACGGATCCTCCTGGGAGCGCCAGACAGCGGCCCTGCTCGCCTCCGGGCACCGCGTCATCACCTATGACCGGCGCGGGTTTGGGCGATCCTCCCAGCCCGGCATCGGCTATGACTATGACACCCTGGCCGGCGATACCAACAAGCTGATCCAGCTCCTCGATCTGGATGGGGTCACGCTGGTCGGCAATAGCATGGGGGGCGGCGAAGTCGCCCGCTACCTGGGCAAGTACGCCGAACCGGGCCGCGTCACCCAGGCCGTCTTCATGGCCTCGATCACCCCCGCGCTCCGTCACGCCGCCAACAACCCTGAAGGGGTGGATCCGGCCATCTTCGAAGGCATCAAACAGTCGATCGAGGCTGATCGTTTCGCTTTCTTCGAAGCCATGTTCAAGAGCTTCTACAACCAGGAGCAACTTTTAGGCACTCGCATCTCCCCGGCCGCCGTTCAGGCCGGCTTTGCCGCCGCTTGTTCCTCCAGCTACCAGGCCGTGCTCAACTGCGTGGATGCGTGGCTGGAGGACTTCCGCGAAGACATCGCGCGGATCAAGATTCCCACCCTGGTGCTCCACGGCGACAGCGATCAGATGGTTCCCTTCGAGGTCAGCGGCAAGCGCATGGCGGATCTGCTCCCTGACGCCCAGCTTCACCTCGTCAAGGGTGGGCCCCACGGCATCTTCTGGACCCACGCCGCCGAAGTCAACCAGGTTCTGCTCCGCTTCATCGCCCAGGATCGCTCCGGGCTCGCGTAAGGCGTCTTCCCTGTGGACGGGCACCCCAGAACCGGCGTGGGGTAGCGAGTCCCTTTCACCCCAGCGGGCGAGCCGGCCGGGGATGCCGAACTCTGAAGGAGACATGCCTCCCGCGCAAGCTATTTCTTCCGTCTTCCGCTGCCCGGGAGATGCCCCGGGCCACAATGCTGGAGCCTTTCAACCCCTCATGGCCGTCAATCCGGCTGTGGCCAGCACACTCAGCAGCCACCACCCCACTACAATCACAGCGGCCTGCGTCTTGCTCTTGCGCGAGATGATCGCCATCCCCAGCACCATCAGCACCAGCGACCAAAGACCGAAGAGGTCCAGAAAGCTCAACGCCGTACGTATCCAGTGCGGCGCATCGGAGAAGTAGTAACCCAGACTGGTCCCCACAGGAAAGTTGATGTCAAAGTTCTCCGTATTCACCCCCAGCCAAAGGAACGCGATCTCCAGCAGCGCAAGAAACAGATGCGGCAGGTACGCATAAAGGAACACGGCAAGGTTCTGTCCGAAGGTCGTCTGCGCTCCCAGCCCAAAGTTGAAGCTCGCCCACATCAGCAGCGCCACCATCGCGGCGATGGCCAGCAGCAAAACACCTCCGGCGTAAACGGAATCTTTTGTGATCACGGTCGCGATGCTCATCCGCTCGGCCTGCTGTTCGGGCGTCAACTGGGCCATTTGATCGGCCGCCTGAGGGCTCTGCATCACCGCCATCTGGGCCACACGATCGAAGCCGACCTTCTTATCGATGCTGAAGGCCGTAGCGATACTCACCAGCAGCATCAGCAGAAACGGCAGCCACCAACTGGAGCTGCGCAGAATATCGGTGAAGGTCTTGCTGGGCGCGGCGAAGATGTCCACCACACGCTCCATCTGCGACAAGCCCTTCACCTCGGGAACGGATGCTCCAGCAACGATGACCTCTTCCATGTGCAAGCTCCTGGGGGGATTCCGGAGACGCTCTGCATCGAATCCGGCGCTGCGCCGAATCTACGGAAGTGTATCCGACGAAATAGTCTGCGCCAAGAGATTTTTCATCCTGAGGAGTTTCGGAGGAAAAACAGCGTCTGGGCGGAGAAGCTCCCGCTCTCGTCGCGCACATTTGTCTCCCCCTGCGCATTTGGCTGCGCCGCGCTCGTTGCTTCGGAGCTTGTTCAGCAAACGCCTCGTTGCTCCTATGGAAAGCAGGATCCCAGGACCGGCCCAAGGATCGGCAAAGCTCAACCCTCAAGGCCGGATCGAGGAAACACTCCCCGCACCAGGCGGAGCGCTTCCTCTCTGGTTTTCACCCTGCCCTCCAACTGCGCGTCCTCAGCCGCCTCCAGCATCATCCGAAACTTGGGTCCGGGCGCGTATCCTTCGGCGATCAGATCGTCGCCCGTCAACAGCAGCCGAGGGCGAATCTCCCCCTCCCCCATACGCTCCAGATGCTCCCGGACAAAATCATAGGACTCCAGGCTTCCGTGGGAACTCAAGCAATCTGCCTTGTGCAGCGCCAGATGCTCTTCAAAACGTGGCAAGCGCAAAAACCGCTTCAGCGTCGACTGCTTCATCCGCATCGCATCGCCGAACCGCATATGATGCCGGATCAGGGCCAAAATCTGTTCCGTGTCCTCGCCGCTGAAGCGCAGCCGGCTCAGGATCTTCCGCGCTATTGCAACGCCCACCTCCACATGCCCGTTGAATCGAATCCGGTCGCCCGGCCGGCGCGGGTTCGGGGGTGTAAACGTAGCCGGCTTGCCCACATCATGCAGCAGCATCGCCCAGGCCAGGGTGGGGCTTGCGCCGGCAGGAAGATGCTCCAGCATCATCAGCGTATGCACCCACACGTCACCCTCGGGATGAAACTCCGGCGGCTGTTCCACTCCCTGCATGCGCTTGACCTCCGGCAGCACCTCGATCAGAAGCCGGGTCTCATCCAGCAGCTCCAGGCCACGCCGCGCTCCACCCTCGGTCAGGATTCTGGTCAGCTCATCGCGCACACGTTCGGCGGAGACCACCTCGATCGACGCGGCCTGCTCCCAGATCGCGTCCAGGGTTCTTCGCTCAATGGCAAACTGCAGCCGGGCGGCGAAGCGGATGGCGCGCAACATGCGCAGCTTGTCCTCCATCAGACGTAGGCGCGGCTCGCCAATGGCGCGTATCCAATGCGCCTGCAGGTCGCTCCGCCCGCCCACGTAGTCCAGCACGCAGCTCTCCAGACGGTCGCCGGCGTCAAGGGCCAGAGCGTCCAGCAGCATCCCGTTGATGGTGAAGTCTCGCCGCAGCGCATCCTCGCGGGGGTCCAGCGAGAACTGCACCGTATCCGGCCGGCGGCCGTCGCTGTAGGCGCCATCGTGGCGGAAGGTGGCCACCTCGGTGGCCACTCGCTCCTCAGCCATGAAGTCGATCACCAGCACAACGCCGAAGTGCGCCCCTACCGCCTCGGTCCGCGGAAAGGCTCGGAGCACCAGATCCGGGGTCGCCGAAGTGGCCACATCGAAATCCTTGGGGGCAACACCCAGGAGGAGGTCACGCACGCACCCGCCGGCCAGGTACGCAGCATGCCCCAGGGCGCGCAATCGCCGCACAATCCGCAGCGCCGCATCGTACTTCGCGCTTTTTACCACCGCCCAGCTCCCGCGTTGGCCAGGGCGGCAAGCTCGTTCCGTCCCCATCCTGCCCCACTTCCCAGCCAACTCCTTCGCCGCTTTGCGCCGGCAAGATGCTTCACCCTCATGGCAATCCGCCGAAGCCTCCCCGGCGATGCTCGGCTCGATCCGCTCGATCGCAGACCGGTTGAATTCGCCTTACTAGTACGATAGACCTTGTGCCCGGTTCCCTGATCCTTGCCATCGAGAGCTCCTGTGACGAGACCTCGGCGGCTGTCCTGCGCAACGGGAACCAGGTGCTCTCCAATGTGGTTGCCTCGCAACTGATTCACAGCAGCTACGGCGGAGTCGTGCCGGAGCTGGCCGCGCGCGAGCACCTGCGCGCCATCGTGCCGGTGGTTCGCGAGGCCCTGCAGCGCGCCGGCGTCACCTGCTCCGATCTGGCCGCCGTCGCCGTCACCGAAGGTCCGGGCCTGGCCGGCGCCCTGCTGGTGGGCATCAGCTTCGCCAAAAGTCTGGCCCTGGGGGCCGCTCTGCCGCTGATCGCCGTCAACCATCTCGAGGGGCATATTCATGCCGTCCTGATGCAGAACTCCTTTCCGGACGGGACCACCCCTCTGCTGGCCCTGGTGGTCAGCGGCGGCCATACGCACCTCTATCTGGCTACCCGCACCCACTACCCAGACGGATCCGTCTGGAGCTACCGCAACGTCGGCAAGACGCTGGACGACGCCGCCGGCGAGGCCTACGACAAGGTGGCCAAGCTGCTCGGCCTTCCCTACCCCGGCGGACCCTGGATGGACGCTCTGGCCGCATACGGCGAAGCCGACCGCGAACT